>JADZFF010000016.1 GCA_020850015.1 Bdellovibrionales bacterium
ACTCGGCGATCTTCCGGTAGTTGATGTCGCCGGTGAGCTCGGTGGAGTCCTGGTTCTTCTCGTCCTTCGGCTGGAAGGTGCCGATGCCGATCCGATCCTTCTCGGAAAGGATCATGCGCTTCACGCGGACATGATCCATGACCTTGGTCCAGTCGCCGCCGTAGGCCTTCATCATGGAATTCCAGATGAAACGGCAGTGGGGGTTCAGGTCGCCGACGATCGCCACGCGGTAACCTTCCTTGTCCTTGCGGCCCTTGTTGATCTCCTCGAGCAGCTTCGCGCGAAGCTCGATCGGCACGAGCTTCAGCGGGTCCTCGTGCATGGGGCAGTCCACTTCCTTCTGGCTGCCCAGGAGGTCCTTGAACTTGCCTTCAGGGTCGACCCACTTGAAAGTGTAGAGCGCGCCCGCCTCGGTGCGGGAGTACTGCTCGATGCCCTTCTTGAGGAGCCGCGCGATGGTGGATTTCGCCGAGCCCACGGGCCCGTGCAGAAGCAGCACGCGTTTCTCGGTGCCATAGCCCATCGCCGCGGACTTCACGAAGTTCACGAGCTTCATGAGGGGCACGTCGAGCCCGAACACGGCGTCTTTGCCGTTCTCGATCGGGTCCTCGAAGAATTTGTAGTGGGTGACCGACTTCTTGTAATCGACGTAGGAGTCGGCGCCCCAGGAGAGGATCATGTCGTAGGCCCGCTGAAAGGCGTTTCGACAGATGGTGGGGTTCGACTTCACCGCGTCGAGATAGGTCCAGAAGGAGCCTTCCCAGTGCAGCGTGCGGAACTCCTGCACGACTTTTTCGTCGCTCAGGAATTTCGCCCAGTCTTTCTTGTTCTCGCCCTTGCCCTGACCTTGATCCGAAGGTGTCATCATCCGCGCCTTCCTTCCGTAGAGAGGCATCCCTTGCCCTGGGAAAATGATCACCCAGAGCGCTTCCAAAATTCAACAAGTTTTGTGAGTATTATCAACGAGTTGCTGTAGCTTCCGAGCAAAAGCGGATCGATTCGGGCCTCGTCGACCGTCCTCATTAATAGTGTACTGCCCGGAATCCCGCCCTGGCAAGCCGACCAGGCTGCGGTTAAAATTTAGGCCTGACGAGAGGGGTGCCCGGGGTGCAGTTCAACGTCGGATTCAAGACCGACATCGGCCGAAAACGCCAACAGAACCAGGACAATGGCGGGGCGTTCCCCGACCTGGGCCTGTTCGTCGTCGCCGACGGCATGGGCGGCCACAAGGGCGGCGAAACCGCGAGCGCCATGGTGGTGGAGATCCTGCCCAGCATGGTGCGCGAGGGCCTGAAGCAGAAGTCCGCCGACCCGAGGAAGATCCTCGTGGAGGCGATCCGCAAGGCGAACCGCGCGATCTTCGAGGCGGCCCGCCGGCAGACCGACCTCACGGGCATGGGCACCACCACTACCGCGATTCTCCTGCAGAACGACCGCCTGATCGTGGGTCACGTGGGCGACAGCCGCTGCTACTACTTCCGCCCGGAGGCGATCTGGCAGGTGACGCGCGATCACAGCCTGGTGCAGGAGAAGCTCCGCGCCGGCCTCATCACGCGCGAGCAGCTCAAGACCGACCGCATGAAGAACGTCATCACCCGTTCCGTGGGCTTCGAGGAGAACGTGGACGTGGAGAGCTACGAGATGCAGGTGCAGCCGGGCGACCTCTTCCTGCTCTGCTCGGACGGGCTCTCGGGCCTCGTCGACGACCCCGACGTCATGGAGATCGTGCAGGAGTGCGTATTTGGGAAGGCCGACCCGCAGCGGGCCGTGGAGCAGCTCGTGGGAGCGGCGAACGCCCGCGGGGGCGACGACAACATCACGGCGATCCTCGCCCAGGTGAAGGAAGGCTGAGATGGCGAACCGCTACTACACGCTGATGATCATCCCGGAGAAGACCTCGAAGGTGCGCCGGTTGCTCATCCCCTCCTGGATCGTGCGCGGATCGGTGGTGCTCCTGGCCTTCGCGGGCATTCTCGGGCTCATCATGATGCTGGATTACGGCTACGTGATGAACCAGATCGGCGAGAATCGCGAGCTCAAGATCGAGAACCGGCGGCTGCGCCAGCAGGTGCAGATCTTCAGCAACAAGATGAAGAACGTCGAGAATACGATGGACCGCATCCAGACCTTCGCCACCCGCCTCAAGGTGATCACGAACATCGAGGACCGCGACGACCTCGTGAAACGCCTGAACGACCCGCTCCCTGACGCCACCTCGAACACGGGCGCCTATTCGCGGGGCGAGCCCGCGCGCGCCACGCCGGCGGACGAGCCCTCCGCAGCGGGCACGGGCGCACAGGCCGCTCCCGCCTTCGACGAGCGCGACCCCGAGGTGGCCCAGCTCCGCGTCGACCGCGACGCGCTCGCGGACCAGTTCCAGGGACTGGACCACGAGAGCCTGCTCCTGGAGCAGAACCTCGAGGACCTCTACGAGCTTCTGGCCGACCAGCGTGCCTTCCTCGCGGCGCTCCCCACGCGCCGCCCCTCCGACGGGTACTTCACCTCGGGCTTCGGCGTCCGGAACTCGCCCACCTTCGGCGACCGCGTGAAGATGCACGAGGGCCTGGACATCGCGAACCGCCCCGGTACCGCGATTTTTTCCACGGCGAACGGAATCGTCAAGTTTGCGGGCGTGAAGGCCGGGTACGGCCAGACGGTCCAGATCGACCACGGTTATGGGCTTGAAACCTGGTACGGACACGCGTCGCGCCTTTACGTGAAGCGTGGAGACAAAGTGTACCGGGGCGACAAGATCGCCGCGATCGGGAACTCCGGACGCTCCACCGGCCCGCACGTGCATTACGAGGTGCGCGTGTACAACATCGCCGTCGATCCGCTGTCGTATATCCTTGAAAACTAACCGCTCCTTGGATTGAATGGGGGGGTTTATCCCCTATCGGGAACAGCCCCTACAGGAGCCTCGCCCATGCTCGCCCTGCAAACTCTGGTCAAGAAGGTCTTCGGGACCCAGAACGAACGCTTTCTGAAAACCGTCTATCCCCTGGTGGGCCGGATCAACGCGCTCGAGGGCGGGATCCAGCCCCTGAGCGACGACCAGCTCCGGGCCAAGACCGCGGAGTTCAAGGAACGCGTGAGCCGGGGCGAGTCGCTCGACTCCATCCTCCCCGAGGCCTTCGCCGTCATGCGCGAGGCCGCGAAACGCACCATCGGCCAGCGCCACTACGACGCCCAGCTCATCGGGGGCATCACGCTCCACCGCGGCCGCATCGCCGAGATGAAAACGGGGGAAGGGAAAACCCTCGTCGCCACACTTCCCTCTTACCTGAACGCGCTTTCAGGCAAGGGCGTGCACATCATCACCGTGAACGACTACCTCGCCCGGCGCGACTCCGAGTGGATGGGCCAGATCCACCGCTTCCTGGGGCTCGACGTTGGCCTCATCGTGCACGGGCTCTCGGACGCGCAACGCAAGAAGAGCTACGGCTCGGACATCACCTACGGCACGAACAACGAGTTCGGCTTCGATTACCTGCGCGACAACATGAAGTTCCGGCTCGAGGACTACGTGCAGCGCGAGCTCAACTTCTGCATCGTCGACGAGGTGGACTCCATCCTGATCGACGAGGCCCGCACGCCTCTCATCATCTCGGGCCCCTCGGACGACGCCACCGATCTCTACACCAAGATCAACTCCGTGATCCTCCGCGACGGCGGGCTCCACAAGGAGAAGGACTTCACGGTGGACGAGAAATCCCGCACGGCCGCGCTCACCGCCGACGGCGTGGACAAGATCGAGAGCCGGCTGGGGATCACGAACCTCTACGACCCGACGAACATCGAGCTCCTGCACCACGTGAACCAGGCGCTCCGCGCCCACATGCTCTTCAAGAAGGACGTTGAGTACGTCGTTCGCGACGGCCAGGTGATGATCGTGGACGAGTTCACGGGCCGCCTCATGCCGGGCCGCCGCTGGTCCGACGGCCTCCACCAGGCCATCGAGGCCAAGGAAGGCGTGGAGATCGAGAGCGAGAACCAGACCCTCGCCACCATCACCTTCCAGAACTACTTCCGGATGTACAACAAGCTCGGCGGCATGACGGGCACCGCCGACACGGAGGCGATGGAGTTCAAGCAGATCTACAAGCTTGACGTAACCGTGATCCCAACCCACCGGCCCTTGCAGCGGAAAGATGAAGCCGACGTCATCTACAAGAGCGCTGAGATCAAATACAAGGCCATCGTCGACGAGATCCGCCGGCTTCACGAGAAGGGCCAGCCCGTGCTCGTGGGCACGGTGTCGATCGAGAAGTCCGAGCTCATCGCGCAGCTCCTGCGCCAGGGCAATGTTCCGCACAACGTGCTGAACGCCAAGCAGCACGAGCGTGAGGCGCATGTCGTGGCCCAGGCCGGCCGCAAGGGCATGGTGACGATCGCCACGAACATGGCCGGCCGCGGGACGGACATCATTCTGGGCGGCAACCACGAGGAGCTCGCGAAGGGTGAGGTGGGCGCCCCCCCGCTCGAAGGCACCGACGAGGAACTGAAAGCCTACCAGGAGCGTTACCAGGAGGCCGTGGCCCGCTGGAACGAGCGCTGCAAGTCCGAGCGCGAGGCCGTGAAGGAGATCGGCGGGCTGTTCATCCTGGGCACCGAGCGCCACGAGTCCCGCCGGATCGACAACCAGCTCCGCGGCCGCGCCGGCCGCCAGGGCGACCCGGGCGGCTCGCGCTTCTTCCTCTCGCTCGACGACGACCTGATGCGGATCTTCGGCTCCGTGAACATCAAGCGTTTCATGGAGGACGATCTCCCCATCGAGCACCGCTGGATCAACAAGGCCATCGAGAACGCCCAGAAAAAAGTCGAAGGCCACAACTACGACATCCGGAAGCACCTGCTCGAGTACGACGACGTGATGAACCAGCAGCGCAAGGTGATCTACGCCTGGCGCCGCGAGGTGCTTGCGCGGGGCGATCTGCGCGAGATGGTGGACTCCATGGTGGAGGAGCTCGCGGAGGACATCGCCGAGGACTTCTTCCCGAACGGCCGCCCCGCGAAGGTCGACGGCAAGGCCGAGCTCGACCTGAAGGAGCTCAACGACGCGGTGAAGGTGCTCTTCCAGATACCGGGCAATCTCACCGACCACGACATCACGCCCTTCAACGACAAGGGCCTCAAGGCGGTGCTGGTGCGCAAGGCCCGCGAGGCTTACGCCGCGAAGTACTCCGCGATCGGCGAGCAGAACCTGCGGCAGATCGAGAAGATGGTGCTGCTCTCCACGATCGATCAGCTCTGGAAGGATCACCTGCTCGCGATGGATCACCTGCGCGAGGGCATCGGCCTCCAGGGCTACGGCCAGAAGGATCCGCTGATCGAGTACAAGAAGCAGGGCTATCAGTTCTTCGCGATGATGATGAAGCAGATCACGGGCGACGCCGTGCGGAAGCTTTTCGCGGTGCAGATCGTGGCCGAGGAAGGCGCGCCGGGGCCGGACCTCTCGCAGATGATGCGCAGGCGCGCGCCCCAGCGCATGCAGACGAACCTTTCCTCCGACGGCCAGCTCAAAGGCGGAAGCCCGGCGGCTTTCCTCCCGGGCATGGCCCCCGCTCCGGGCGCGGGCCCCGCGAACGGCGCGGTGCCGGGCCGGAACCTTCCCGCCCTCCGCAGCGGGGGCGGACCGAGGCTGGCGGGCCCGGGAATTGGCCCGCGCCCCGGCGCGGGCGGGATGAGCATGGGCGGGGGCCCGGTGGCCCAGCCCGTGTCGAGCGGGGATCCCAAGGTTGGCCGCAACGATCCCTGCTGGTGCGGGAGCGGGAAGAAGTTCAAGAAGTGCCATGGGCAATGACCGTCTCGGTCTGAGGTCTCGGTCTGAGGTCTCGGTCAAGGTCGCGGTCTCTGTACCTGTGAACCGTTGCCTGTTCCGGAATCCGATACCGGCAGCAGACAACGGCCACCGATACTGAGACTGGAACCTTGACCGAGACGGAGGCCGAGACAGCTCCTCACGCAAGCTGCCAGAGCCGTCACTTTCTCGACGCGGGGTCGGATCGCCATTCCCTGCCAGGATAACCGGAAATTCAAGCAGTTGGGCCCGGACACCGATCCAGGAAGGGTATGAGCCCGGCCAGAGCTCCGTCCCAACGCGCCCGCTACAACGATCTGTTCGAGCGCATGCTGGATTCCGCCTTTCTGGTGGACCCCGCGTCGTTGAAGGTCCTGGAGGCCAATGCGGCCTCGGAACGCGCCTTCCTGGCCCCAGCCGAGCGCCTCCAGAAGGGCAGCGTGCTCGACTGGATCTCGCCCGCGCACGCCGAGGAGTTCCGCCGCTCGGTCCGCGTGGCGATGCGCCGTTTCCACCCCCGACAGTTCGACTGCCACTGGGTTGACGTCGACGGCAACCCCCTCACGATGGAAACCGTGATGTGCATGCTCCGCCTGGACGACGGACGCGAGCTTCTGCAGGTCATCGCCGTGGATGTCACGGAGGATCGCAGGCACCGCGACCGGATCGCCGAGCACCTGAATCAGCTCGAAGAGATGAACGAGAAGCTCCAGGCGCTCTCCACCACCGACGAACTCACCCAGATCGCGAACTACCGTCGCTTCCGCGACGAGCTCGGCCGGGAGCACGCCCGCGCCGCGCGCTACGGCACGCCCTATGCCGTCGTGTTCTTCGACGCCGACCATTTCAAGCACTTCAACGACACCAACGGGCACCCTGCGGGCGACCGCCTGCTCCGCCAGCTCGCCGAAATCCTGCGCGAGGAGGCGCGCAACACCGACCTTCCCGCGCGTTACGGCGGCGAGGAGTTCGTAGTGCTTTGCCCCGGCGTCGACGCGGAGGGCGCGTCCGTGCTCGCTGAGCGTGTGCGCGCCCGCGTGGCCTCGACCGACTTCAAGCACGGGGAGGAACAGCCGGGCGGGCGCTTCACCGTGAGCGTCGGCGTGGCCTCCTTCCCCGCCCACGGCGCCTCCGAGGAACAGGTACTCCAGGCGGCCGACCAGGCGCTCTACGTCTCCAAGAAATCGGGGCGCAACCGCTGCACGCTCGCCCAGGCCCAAGCCGAGTTAGGCCCACCGCGAAGGAAGACTGGCTGATGGCGAACGACGGAGGGCAGAAGAAAGACCTCACGAGCGTCATCGACCTCTCGAAGAACTGGACCCCCTCCGCGAACCCGGACGACGACGGCGCGCCTCCGATGATGGAAGAGAAACCCATCGAGAAGGTGGACGCCTTCGAGTCCATGGAGGCCTACACCGCGTCGAACCCCATGCCCGAGCCTCCACCGGATGACTTTCCGGCCGAAGAGCCTGCGGGCCACTCGGCGGGCACGCCCCCTCCTCCCCCCCCGTCCGACGATCCTTTCGCCCTGAACTCCCAGCCCGAGGGCGAGAGCCCGAGCAACGCGCTTGAGGGTCTTTCGGGCGTGACCTTTGATCCCCCAGCCGAAGCCCCAGCCGAAGCCCCGGCCGACGAGCCGCCGCCGCCGGATCCCGCCGATCTGGCCGCGGACCCCGCGCCGCCCGATTTCTCGGCCGCGCCGGGTGATCTCCTGCCCGAGCCGGCCCCGCTCGACACGAGCGCGAGCTTCACCGTGGTGCCCTCGGGCGCCGCGATCGACATGCCCGCCAACATGTCCAACCGCACGGAGACGGGCTTCGCGCCGGCGCCGCCCCCGCTCGAGGACCCGGTGGCCGACGTCCCCCCCACTCCCGCCATCCCGCCGGAGCCGGAGGACCCCGGGCTTCCCCCCGAGCCGCTTCCGGAACCCGACTCGCTCTCGCACGCCACGCCCTCCCAGAAACCCAGCCTCGCCATGAAGAGCGTGATGAACGCCGTGAAGCGCACCGCGCTCTCCACCCCCGTGGGAAAACCCGCCGTGGCAGCGGCCTACCCCTTCAGCCTCCTCGTCACGGGCCGCCTCTCCGAAGTGGACCAGGCCCGGCTGCTCGACCTCATCGGCACCCAGCAGATGGGCTTCAGCGAGCGCGACCTCGAGCCGCAGCTCACCGCCGGCCGGCTGCCTCTCCCCCGCATCAGCGAATACGCGGGGATCATGGTCGTCCAGCTCCTGCGCGACGCCAACGTCGTGATGCAGTTCGGGCCCTCCGACACCATCTACGCCAGCGAGTCCACGACCACGGCCGAGGACGACATCCTGGGCGGCGACACCTCCGGCCAGAGCCGCGTCGTGGCCGATCATGGCAGCACCGACGTCGATCGCATCCCTGTCGTGACCAGCGAGAAGATCCCGGGCTGGGACTACTGGCACGTGCTCGAAACCCTCGCCCTAAGCGCGGGGATCGTCACCCAGAGCGTGGAGGCGCGCAGATCGCCCGAATACACCGAGACCCTGGAGGCGCTCCTTCGCGAGCTGCGGTTCCGCGCCCTTCGGCGCCGCGCGCACGGGATCACGGGCCTCAAGATCCAGCTCGACTCCCTCGGCCTGCCCACCCATTACCGCCTCACCGTGAGCGGACAGGCTGTGATCCGCACCACGGGATGGGTGCTGCCGGAACCGGTGGAACGCCCACCGGTAGTGACGGACCGGATGGTTCAGGAACTTCTCGACCCTCGGGGGGAGCATTCCGCGCCCAGCGCCGGGGCCAAAACGGTCTCAGTCTCGCAGCCTCCTCCGCCTCCGCTCGAGGCGACCGCAGTGCCCGACGCCGCGGAATCGGGCGGCGCCCCGGTGTTCGCGTATTCGCAGATGGAGGCTCTGCTCGACGCCGATCGCGAGCCTACCGCGGGCCTGCGGATGGAGCTGACACCCACCGACGAGCCCATGTCCGAAGGGCCAAGCCTGAGCGCGCTCGTCGCCGCGAGCGCGCCGCTGCCTTTGCCTCCCACGCCCAAGCAGGACCTGCTTCGCGCGCAGGCCAACGAGCCCGTGCCCAACGCCGATCCACCTCTGAAAAAGCCGCCAAGACCCGAACCTCCGATGGCCGTGGCCGACGGCCCGACCGTGACCTTGCTCAAGACGGCCGAGACGGTTTACCGGGAGAAAACGCTTACCGCCGAAACCCGCCGCGATCCCATTCCCGGCGTGGCTCACCTGCACGAGGAGATCACCGGTTCCCTCGTGGAGAAGATCGACCCCGCGGCCTACGATCCCGAATCCCCGCCGCCCGAATTCCTGGCCGACGAACCCGCGCCCACGGGGCTCATCACGCCCGAGCTCCCCACGCTCACGCATCCGGGCATGCGCCCCGAGGACGCGCGGGCGGACAGCGTGGTGCCCGAGCGGACCTCCGAGACGAAACGCCCGAAGGGCGTCCCGCCTCCTCCGCCTCGCAACAAGTAACGCGTTGCGCCGGTCTCATCCTTGCTTTCCCACTCCCTGAGGAAAGGAACGCAAACCATGCACGCTCGAGCCAAGACCCAGTCCCTCCTTCAAACGGCCTATACCCTGGTGGTCTGGACCGGAGTGCTTGCGGCGTTCCTGAGCCGGGGGCTGTGATAAGAGCGGGAAAATGAAACCGCAGCTTCCCAAGCTCCATCCCGCGGCGCTTCCGAAGAAGGAAGAGGCCGCCGCCGAGACCTTTTCCGATCTCCTGGAACTCTGCTTCGCCGTGCTCCGCTCGGAAGGCTGGGACCGCCAGCTGACCGCCCTGCGCGAGCCCGGCAGCACGGTCGTGAAGGTGGTTGAGATCGTCGCGGGAAGCGCACACTGGAGCCGCGATCCCGAGATCGTGTTCCTGGGCACGGATGAGCAGTTCGCGCAGGGCGAGATCTCGCGCGCGGTGGTGCGGGCGGAGTGCGTGCGGTTCCTGAGGGGATAGCCGTTTCGCCGGCTAGAACACCATCCCCACCACGATCCCGCCATGCCAGGTCGAAAGCGATTGATTCTCGAGATCGCTCTCCTCGCCATCGAGCGTTTGCCCGCTGAAATTGAGGTACTCGAACTGGAGGCCGAGGTGGAACCGGTTCTTCACGGGGAGCATCCCCGTCAGACGGAAGCCCAGGGGGTTCGTGTAGCTCACGTCCTGCCCACCCAAGGTCTTGTTCCCGAGGCTGTAGGCGCCCAGGAACTGAAGGTCGAGCTTCGCGATCACGTTTCCGAAGCGGCCGCCGAAGGTCGGAGCGAGGATGTTCCAGCGTGTCCCTCGCCGGTTGCCCACGTCGCTCACCACGCTCGAGTACTGGTTCACGAAGCGGAAGTCGCTGCTGAGCCCCGCGAACCAGCGGCTGCCGAACTTCCAGGCCCCGGTGGCGCCGAAGCCCAGCTGGAGCAGGAAGGGCGTCTTCGAGTCGCCGGTCGCGGCGGTACCGAAGTAGCCCGCGGCAAGGGCAAGATCCACGTGCATCTTGTCGAGCAGGCCTCGGCCTTTCTCAGTGGGCGCGGCGGAATCCTCGGCGGCATCGTCCGCCAAGTCGAGGTCGGCGAAGGCGGGGGAACCCAGCAACAGCAGCATGAGCGCGAGTCCTGCGGGATTTCTCATCCCTCCATTACACGCCCAAACTCGCCGGGGCGTCAAACGGTGACTAGCCGCTGGCGGGGATCCGGCCCGCGACTTTCTGAAACCCTCCTGAGTCGAAGGCCAGCAGAGCGCGCTTGAGCCCGCCCGTCTGCTGCGAGATCAGCGCGAATAGCACGAGCAGGATCACCGTGAGGTAACCCACGCCTCCGCTCCCGCCTCCGCGGCTTTGTTCAGACCGCCGTGCCATGGCGAAGCGCCCCCGAAAGCACGTCGAAGCACTCGTCCACCGTGAAGGGCTTGGGAAGATACGGCGGGCTGGGCTCGTCCGGGCCGAGCGCCCGGAAGAAGCGGTCCACCGGAAGGCCCGAGGTCACCACGAGCGGGAGATCCGGGAACTCGCGCTGGCACCAGCGCCAGAAATCCAATCCCGTATGCTCGCCGTCCAGGAACACATCCGCCAGGATCAGGTCGTAGGGCCGGAGTGAGTCCTCGCGCCGGACCCGCTCACGCAGGATCGCCCTCGCCTCCTCCGCGCTCACCGCCCAGTCCACCCGAACCTCGGGATCGAGCTCCCGCAGCACCCGGTCGATCACGGTCGAGAGGGCCAGGTCGTCCTCGATCACCAGGACCCGAGGCGTCGTCCGCACCAGGTCGGGGTCCTGATGGAGGGCACTCAGGACCAGGTGCTCGTCTTCCACCCTCCAAGCGTTCGCTGTTGCCATCATCGTGAGGTCTCCTTCCACGGATCCTCTCTATTCCAGTCCTGTGCCAGACACTCTGGACTTATTTCTCTTTCTTTTCATATACTTCAATTTATACACGTTTTATAATGGGGCTAAAAGCCCCGTCTCGTTCTCCGAGATTGCCCCATTTTTCTCGCTCCCAGGGGCGGGTTTCGATATCCTGAAGCTCGAAGAACGGAGAGTTCACATGACTCATCCTGAACTGTGGATCGTGGACGATGACCGGGACCTTGGGCGCGTGCTCGAAGGCTTCTACGAGGAGCTCGGTCACAAGGTCCGCCGCTTCGAGGCGGCTCTTCCCGCGCTCGAGGCGCTGAAAGAGCCCGGGGCACGCGAGCGGCTCGAGCTCGTGGTGGCGGATCTGCGCCTTCCGGACCTCGACGGCCTGGAGCTCCTCGACCGTTTGCTCGACGAGATCCCCGATCTTCCCGTGCTGCTCATCACCGCGCACGGATCGGTGGAGATCGCGGTGCGCGCGCTCGAGACGGGCGCCTACGACTCCGGCACGAAGCCCGTGAACTTCACGGAGCTTCAGGTCGTCTCGCAGCGCGCGCTGCGCATGCGCCACATGGAGCGCGAGTACCGGGCGATTTCGGGCGGGCCCTCCGCCCAGGGCCGCGAGTTCTTCGAAGGCATGGTGGGCAAGAGCCGGCCCATGCAGCGCGTGTTCGACCTCATCGAGCGCGTGGCCCCATCGCAGGCCACCGTCCTCATCACCGGCGAAAGCGGCACGGGCAAGGAGCGCGTGGCCCGCGCCCTCCACTCGCGCAGCCCGCGCGCCGCGAAGCCGTTCCTGGCCATCAACTGCTCGGCGATCCCCGAGGCCCTGCTCGAGAGCGAGCTCTTCGGCCATCGCAAGGGATCCTTCACCGGCGCGATCGACCACAAGCGCGGCCTCTTCGAAGAGGCCGAGGGCGGGACCCTGCTCCTGGACGAGATCGGCGACCTACCCATCGGCCTTCAGGGCAAGCTGCTGCGCACGCTCCAGGAGCGCGAGGTGAAACCCGTGGGCGAGGCGCGCCCCCGCAAGATCGACGTGCGCATCGTGGCCGCCACGCACCAGGACCTGCGCCAGATGGTGCGCGACGGCACCTTCCGCGAGGACCTCTACTACCGCCTCTGCGTGGTGCCCGTGCATGTCCCGCCGCTCCGCGAACGCAAGGAGGACCTGCCCCTGCTCGTGGAGCACATCCTCAAACGCCTCTCGGTCAGCCACGGCAAGGGCGCGCTCAGCCTGTCCCGCGGGGCGCTCTCGAAGCTCATGCGCCAGCGTTGGAGCGGAAACGTGCGGGAGCTCGAGAACACCCTGGAGCGCGCGGCCGTGCTGTGCGGCGGCACGCGGATCGAGGAGACGGACATCTCGCTCGAGCTCAGCCAAGGGCAGCACGGCGGACTGGACGACGTGTTCTCGCGCCTGCCCACGCTCGCGGAGCTCGAGAAGCACTACATCAGCTACGTGCTCTCGCAGACCCAGGGCCGCAAAGAGGAGACCGCCCAGATCCTGGGCGTGAACCGCAAGACGCTCTACCGCAAGGAGAAGGAATACGGCTTCCGCGGGCGGCTCGGCCTCACTTCGGATGGATCTGCCGACCCAGGTACTCCCGCATCCGCCTGAGGGTTTCCAGCACTGCTGGGGCGTCGCCCGCGCGGGCCTGAGTCTCCAGGTCGCGCCCCAGCTCGCCGAGCGGCGTGAACCCGAAGGTGCGGGCGTTGCCCTTGATCTTGTGGGCCACTGAGGCCACCTGCTCCAGATCCCCGCGCTCGGCCGTGATGATGAGCTCGTCCACCTCGCGGGCGCGGTCCTTCAGGTAGTCGGGCGCCATGCGGCGGATACGCTCCTCCAGCCGCTGCATCGCCGTAGGAGGAGCTATCCCCGCGCGCTCGTCCGAGCGCCGCACGGACTTCACCTGCGTGCGGATCAGGCGCCGCAGAACCTCCACGTCGATCGGCTTCGGAAGGAACTCATCGAATCCCTTCTCGCGGAAGCCGGCCGCGCCCTGCCCCGCCTCATGCGCCGTGACGGCCACGATCGTCGTCCGGCTCAGGCCCCTTTCGCGCTCCAACTCGCGCAGGCCCGCGCAGGTCTCGTAACCGTCCATGCCGGGCATGTGGATGTCCAGGAGCACCAGATCGAAGGGGAACTCGCCCATCAGGCGCAGAGCTTCCTCACCTGATGGCGCGAACCGCGCCTCGCAGGGAAGATCCTCCAGGAAGGCCTCCATCACGAGGAGGTTCTCCTCGGCGTCGTCCACCACGAGCACCCGCAGGGGGGCGCCTTCGCGCTCCTCCGCCGAGGGCTCAGCCGTGGGCCGGATGCGCGGCCGATCGGTGGGCACCTCGCGGCCCTGAAGCGCCGCGCGCAGCACCTCGAAAAGCTCGCGTGGCCGCAGGGGCAGGAGGGCCTGCCGGTACCCCATGCGCCCCAGGGTGGCCACTGCCGCGGCGGGGGCGGTGGGGCGAAGCAGCGCCACGATACGCCCGCGGCCCCAGCCTTCGGCTTCGATTTCCCGAAGCGGAGCGAGCCAGGCTTCCTCTCTTCCCTCCCCGATATGCGAAAGATCCACGAGGCAGACCGCGCGCGCATCGTGCTCCACCCGCGCCCCAGGCTCCACCCAGACCCACTCGGTCCCCGCGGACTCGCGCGCCAGACGCTCCAGCGGCTCGAGCGACCTTCGGGCGGCTCCGCCCGCCTGCACCTTGAGCCGCGCGCCCATCACGTCCGCCGAGGCCAGGGTTTCCCCCAGGGTCATGGGGCCGCCCTCGCGCACCACGGGAAGCTCGATGGAGAAACTGAATTCGCTGCCTCTGCCCTTCTCGGACGCGATCTCGATCGATCCGCCCATGAGGCGCACCAGCTCCTGCGAGATCGAAAGGCCCAGTCCCGTTCCCCCGAAGCGGCGGCGGATGGAGGAATCCTCCTGCACGAAGCCGTCGAAGATGCGCCGCAGGTTCAGGGGCTCGATGCCGATTCCGGTGTCCTTGACGCGGAACTCGATCCGCGCCCGGTCCGTGCCCGCTTTTTCCAGGAACCGCGCCGAGATCCTCACCTCTCCGTTTTCCGTGAACTTCACGGCGTTTCCGGCCACGTTTGAGAGCACCTGCTGCAGGCGGGTAGGATCGCCCTGCAGGCGCGCGGGAAGCCAAGGATCGAGGTCCACCACCAGGCGCAGGCCCTTCGCGTCGGCACCGAGCGCGCAGACCTCGGCCACGCGCTCCACCACGCGGTCGGGCTCGAAGGGGATGCTCTCGAGCTTTACCTTTCCGCTCTCCAGGCTCGAGTAGTCCAAGAGACTATTGAGCAGGTCCACAAGCCCCGTGCCCGACTTCCTGAGCACGTCGATGTAGCGCTCCTGCTGGCTCGTGAGCGGCGTGCGCGCCAGGAGGTCGGCCATGCCAAGGATGGCGTTCATGGGGTTTCGGATCTCGTGCCCCATTCGGCCCAGGAAGTCCGACCGCGCGCGAAGCGCCTTCATCATGCGCTCCACGGCCGGGCGGAACACATACAGGGCCTCCAGCACCAGGATCAGGAGCGTGAGCACCAAGAGGCCCAGCTCCGTCACCCGGAACCACTGCAGCTGCAGCCGCAGCTCGTGCACGTAGTTCACGGTCAGGCGTTCAAGCGCCCGGCGATACACGCTCTCCGACGCCGTGAGCCGCTGGGCGGCCGCATGCAGCTCCTCCTCCACGAAGGCCATCCCGAAGCCCATGCGGGGAATGCGCTCGTAGGCTTCCACGAGATTGCGAAACTCCCGGTGGGCATCGCCCAGGAAGGCCTCGTCCTCGAAGGCGCCGGGCTTCACGGGTTTGGGCTCGCTTTCGCCCGTCATGAGCATGCGGTGGTTCTGCACCAGGAGCGCGAAGAGCCGGTCCGTGCGCCGAATCTGGCGGGGAAAGGTCGCCTCGCCGGCGCTCAGGCGCAGAATCAGCACCGATTTTCCGAACTCCTCGCTCACCACCGTCTGCCGCTCGGCCAGTCGAATCTGGTTGTAGTCGCGGCTCTGGCCCACAAGCGAAAGCTGCACGAGCGCCTGCCCCAGGATCGCCACGACCGCGATCAGACTCAGGCCCACGAGGTAGCGCACCGTGAGGTTGGGAGAGATCGTGCGGTCGAGGCGCTCCAGGATCCAGCCATCCACCCGGCGGAAGATCCGGCGCAGGAACCAGTAAAAACGTCGCGACATAGCGGGGAAACACTAACATCGGGTCGTGCTTCACGGCCAGCCCTTGACGGGGCGGGCCGCTCGGGGGGACACCGAGGCAATGCGCCCCGCCCCGCCCCTTCGTCTCCCGATCGACGCACGCCTCCCCGAGGCGCTGGCGTTCCTCGCGAAACAGGGCTGCCTGGTGCTTCAGGCCGAGCCGGGCGCGGGCAAAACCACCCGCCTTCCGGCGGCTCTTTTGGAGGCCCCTTGGCGCGGCGACCGGGAGATCCTGGTGCTCGAGCCCCGCCGCCTGGCCGCGAAGCTCGCGGCCCACCGAGTGGCCGAGGAGCTCGGCGAGCCGCCGGGCGAGCGCGTGGGCTATCAGTTCCGCTTCGAGCGCGTGGGCGGGCCGCGCACGCGGCTGCGTTTTCTCACCGAAGGATTGCTCACGCGGCTCATGCTTTCCGCTCCGGAGTTGAAGCGCGTGGCGGCCGTGGTGGTGGACGAGTTTCACGAGCGCCATCTGCCGGGCGACGTGGCGCTTGCGGCGCTCAGGCGTTTGCAGCTCGGGCCCCGGCCCGACCTGAAGCTCGTCGTGATGTCGGCCACGCTCGACGTCGAGGCCGTGGCGGCCTACCTGGGCGGCTGCCCGTCCCTGAAGGTGGAGGGCCGCGTGTTCCCGGTGGAGGTGGAGTATCAGCCCCCGCCGACTCCGAGCGCCGGCCAGTACCCGCCGCCGCTGGAGCGGCAGGTGCGGCGCGCGGCTGAGGCGGCGCTGGTGCGCGACGACGCGGGCGATCTGCTGGTGTTTCTTCCCGGCATGGCCGAGATCCGCCGCTGCGAGGGCGAGCTTCGCGCGGTGGCCGAGCGCACCGGCGCCTGGCTCCTGCCCCTGCACGGCGATCTCACCCGCGAGGAGCAAGACCGCGCCGTGCGCCCCTCCGAGCGGCAGAAGATCATCCTCTCCACGAACGTGGCCGAAACCTCGGTGACGCTCCCGGGAGTGCGCACCGTGATCGACTCGGGCCTGGCGCGCGTGGCCTCGTTTTCCTGGTGGTCGGGGCTCCCGGCGCTTCGCACCCGGCCCGTGAGCCGCGCCTCGGCCGTGCAGCGCGCGGGCCGCGCGGGGCGCATGGCGCCGGGTCGCTGCATCCGCCTCTACTCGCAGCACGATTTCTCCACGCGCCCGCACTTTGATTTGCCCGAGATCCGCCGGGCTGATCTGGCGCAGACGGTGCTTGAGCTGAAGGAGCTTGGGATCGCCGACGCCGCGCGCTTCCCCTGGTTCGAGGCGCCCGCGCCCGCATCTCTAGCGGCGGCCGAAGAGCTGCTCAGGCTCTTGGGCGCCGTGACGGCGGCGCCGGACGGTGGCACCGTGCTGACACCGCTCGGCCGGCGCATCGCGCGGCTGAGCCTGCCGCCGCGCCTGGCGCGGCTCGCGCTCGAAGGCGCCGCGCGCGGGGTGGCCGAGCCCGCGGCCGCCGTGGCCGCGGCGCTCTCCGAGCTTCGCGCCGAGCGCGTGGATTTCCTGGAGGAGGCGCTCTCGCTCTGGAATCGCCGCGCGATGGGCTTCCTGGCCGAACGCGTGCGCGACCGCGTCTTGGGCGAGCTTCGGGACGAGCGCGATTCCGCGCGTGCCGTGCCTGCCCCCACGCGCGGAAGCCCGGAGGAACTTCATGCCCTCAGGCGCGCCGTGCTCGCGGCCTTCCCCGACCGCGTGGCGCGGCTCAAGCCCCCGGCCACGGGCTCGGACTGGATGGAAGCCGTATTCAGCGCGGGCGGGTCGGGCTCGCTTCCCGCGCGCTCCTTCTCTGAAGACACGCGCTATGTCGTGGCTGTCGACGCCGACGAGCGCCAGGCCACGGGCACCCAGCGTCCCGGCGCCGACCGGCTTGCCTCGGGCACCCGCGTGCGCGCGGCCTGCCCGATCCACCCGGACTGGCTCCTGGATCTGGAGCCCTCGCTGCTTCGCGAAACCACCGAAGCCGAGTGGAGCGCCGAGCGCGGACGCGCCGAAGAGGTGTGGCGCATGCGCTATGGAGAGCTCGTGCTCGAAGAGACGCGCACGGTCTCAAGCGACTCGGGCGCCGCGTCGCTCGCTTTGGTGGACGCGCTATTGGGCCCCAAGGGCCCCGGCCTCTCCACGACCGAAGACCCGGGCGCGCTCGGGGCCCTACAGCGGCGCATCGCCTTTGCGCGCACGCAGCTCCCCCCCGAGCGCGCGGCCGCCCTCCCGCCCGATGGCCCGGAAGGCGCGCGCGCGCTTTTGGGCCCCGCGCTCCAGGGTTACGGCTCGGTTTCGGAGCTCAAGGGTGTTGAGCTCGGGCCGGCACTTTGGCACTCGCTTCCCAACGCCCTGCGCGCCGACCTGGAGCGCACGGCGCCCGAGCACGTCACGCTCGGCAAGGGCCGGCGCGTGCGCGTGAACTACGAACCCGATCGGCCGCCTTGGGTGGAAAGCCGCCTTCAGGATTTCTTCGGCATGACGTCCGGCCCCACCGTTGCGGGTGGTCGCATGCCTGTCACGCTCCATCTTCTTGCGCCCAACAAACGCGCCGTGCAGGTCACGTCGGATCTCGCGAGCTTCTGGGCCCAGCACTACGCCACCGTGCGTAAGGAGCTTTGCCGCCGCTATCCGCGCCATTCCTGGCCTGAGGACCCGGTGAAGGGCCCCTTCCCGCCTGACATCGGCGAGCGCAAGCGACGCCCTTAGGGTTCGGCCCGACTCGCGCGCAGCGTGTCCGCATGGACACATGTTTTGAACCTGGCACCCGCCTCGCGCGCTAGACAGCCCCCCCTTTCCAGTACCTCGAAAGCGGGTAGAAACCTGGCCCCGCGCTTGCTCATCCTCTGGTCATGGGAAGCGGCATGAAAGCTCGGGGTTCGTCCTTCTGTTGGGCTTTCGCTCTGGCGGCGCTCCTCTCTTCCCTGGCATTACCCGCGGCATCCCGCGCCGATGCCTGCCCCACCCCGGGCTCGCTCGCCGACATCGAACGGTGGTCGCGTGCCACGATGACCTCCTCCGGCGACGGCACCGTGCTCTCGAACGGCACCGTGGTGGACCGCTCCTGCTACGAGGGCCTTTCGCAAAGCGCCGCGGCACTTCGCCTGAGCCGCCTTGAGGCCGCCGTGCGCTTCTCGGCCGACCAGGCCGATGGTTGCCATGAGTCCTTTCACATCGCCGACCCCACCAACGTCCGCCCCACGCTTGCCCGCGCGCGCATCAGCTGCGGGCACCTGGACGGCGGGCCCGAGGGATTCACGAACTACGGCATCAACCACGGCTGGTGCCCCACCCATCAGCTCTTCGGGCCCTTTAGAACCACGGCGCACTACGACCGCTCCTACGGCATCACGCTCGACGACGCCGCGGACTCGACCCTCGAATCGGGCGACGTGACCCGGCTCGCGAGCCTTCTGTTCCATGAGTCGCTGCACCACTATTCCAACCAGCGCTCCTGGCACAATTCCGTCTCGGAACCCGGCAATACGCGCTCCACGAACTCCTGTTCGAACTCCGTTTTCGAAGACCGCATCTACTTCCTTCAGGCCGTGTGTTTCCCGATGGCGGGCATGGGCTCCAGATTTTGGGACGAGGGCTTTTCCTCGGCGCCCGCCTCCTGCGCGGGGCTCTGCGAGTCGGCGCTCACGGACGCGCCCGACGCCGCTACCCTGAGCACCGTTCGCCGCTTCTACGGCTCCAGGGCCGTGCTGGCCAATCCGGTGAGCACGCCAGAGGCCAGGATCGTCTGCGGCCGCATCCGTGCCACGCGCGAGCGCATGGCGGATCTGCGCCTCAATAGCGTCCGCACGGAAAACTTCGTTCGCCAGGCGGTGGGCGGGCTTCCCTTCGCGCTTCGCTCGGGCGCTCTTGGCGACCTGATCCGGAGCGTGGCGCGATTCTACCCCCACTCAGGTCAGCTGCGCGCCCGCACGCGGGCCGCGGCGCTTGCGCAGTTCACGCAGTTCCGTGCCCAGGTCGACTCTGAGATCGCCGCCATCTGCGCGCCGGGCTCCACCGTCACGTCGCTCGGGCCGACCTCACGCTATGCCTTTTGCACCGATCACCCTCAGCGCATCCGCGGGGCCTTCGACCAGGTCCGCAGCTACATGCTCGAGGGCGAGGATTTGGATTACCGCATGATTCGCAGGGAGCCCAACATACTATGAAAAAGATCCTTACCCTTGCTCTCGTAATGAGCATGAGTCTGACTGCCGAAGCCACGGGCACGGCCGACTGCGCCGACGCTCCCCTGAGCGAGCTCGACCGCTGGGCCCGAGCCACCGTGAGCTCCAGTACTCGAGGCGTGGCGCTCCCGAACGGCACCATTGTCGACGAAAGCTGTCTCGCCGGCCTCGACGCCACGGCCCGGGGCCGCAGGATCGCCCGCATCCGGGCCGCCGTGGACTTCGCCTCCGATCAGGCCACGCGCTGCCATGAGGCCTTCCGCCTTCCCGACCCCACGAACGTGCCGGGCACGCTCGCGCGCACGCGACTCCGCTGCAGCGACCTGGGTGACAACGTCAATGCGCAGGCGGCTACTACGGTCGATCACGGCTGGTGCCCCACGCAACGTCTCCTGGGAGCCCTCATCACGACGCCTCACTACGAGCGCAGCTACGAGGTGGAGATTACCACGCGTACCAGCCACGCTCTCGACGTCGGCGATATCGACTCGCTCGCCTCCACGCTGTTTCACGAAACCCTTCACTTCTCGTCGAACAATCGGATCTGGCACAATGAACCCACGGCTGCGCATACCGGAAGCGGATGCGCCAACTCGCTGTACACGGACCGCGTCTACTTCCTCACTGCCGCCTGTTTCCCGAACAGCCCCCGAGGGCGGCAGTTCCGGGCGAACGCCCCGGAAGCCGCGCCCGCCGGCTGCGCCAACGTCTGCGACGAGGCCTTGGGCACGATCGATCAGGCCGCGATCGACGAATACTCCCACGTTTACGGCGCGCGCGGCCTGATCGCGAGCCCCCTCACAGCGGGCGATCGCCGGATCATCTGCGGACGCATCACCGCCTCCTCCCGCCGCGCCCGCGAAGTGCTTCCTGAACTGCGCCACGACCTGAGGATGGCGGAGCGCGCGCTCTCGACCCTGCCCAGGGCCGCGATTTTCGAAACCATGATCGGGCGTGAGATCGCCGTGGCCACGAAGCTCATTCCCTTCTCGGGTTACACTCCTGCCCGCACGCCCGAGGCCGCCGTGGCGGAGCTCCGCGCGAGCCGGGCCCGGATCGACGCCGAGCTCAACCGGCGCTGCGCCTCGGGGGCTGACCCAGCCCCCCTGACAAGCGCGCAGAACTACGACCTCTGCACCACTCAGCGCATCCGGATCGGCGGCGCCTACGACACTCTGACTCGGGCCCTTCTCCGCTTCAACGCCGAGGACTACCTCATCTACCGGACCGCAGACGACCCCGCGCCCTGACGCCGCCGCTCAGGCGTGCTTGGCGAGCAGGGCTTCGAGGTCTTTCTCGGTGCCTCGGGCGAAATCCGCGTGGATCTCCTGCTTCAGCTTCGAGATCACGGCCGGCGTGAAGTGTTTGCGCAACATCCCCAGAAAGCGCGGCTCGGCCACGAGCACGAGCTCCGTGAACTCCTGAGCGTGCGCGGCTCGCCCCAGCTCCTTGCCCACCTCTGCGGCGAATCGTTCGGCCTCGTGCTCGGTTTCCGACCCCCCGTACTCCAGGCCATGGCGCGCGGCTGAGCCCGGCACGCTCGAGGGCACACGGCCCGGCTTCTCGCCGCCCAGCTCCGCGTTGCTCATGCGGCCTTCCGGATGCTCGATTCTGCGCAGCATCTTTACCGGGGTGCCTGGGCGCCCGTGATAGAAGGAGGCGCCAGCGCGATTCGCCGCCACCACCCAGGGAAGCTGTGCCGTGAACGCGGGGCCATGTGCTGAGCGGGAGGGCATGCTGAGGTTCTCCTGTGATTTGATTTTCTCCTTTCCTACCCGACCTGCCCGCCGCCCGCCATCCCTTCGTAGGGCTCCCATGCGCGAGACATTTTGCACCCGGACGCGGTGCCCCAGCAGGCTCTCCTGGCGCTCCATGCGCCCTGGCCCTGGCACTCCCGATGCAAATGAATCGCTATGCAAAGGAGGCAAGTCATGCCGAAACCCCGCAAGATTGTTGAGGAGATGAGTGAGTTCCCGTTTCGCGCCGAGCCGGGCATGAGCACCGAGGCCGCGCGCACGCTGATGCGGAAGGCCAAGGTCCGTCATCTTCCTGTCGTCGAGCACGAGAAGCTCGTGGGCGTGATCAGCGACCGCGACCTCAAGCTCGCCGAGGGCTTCGAAGACGGGGCGCTGCTCACGGTTTCCGACGTCATGTCGCGCGACGTGTATCAGGTCACCCTGGGCACCCCCCTCGCCGACGTCACGCGCCAGATGCACGCCCGCAAGGTGGGCAGCGCCGTCGTGACGAACGCCGCCGGACGGGTGGCCGGCATCTTCACCGTCACCGATGCCCTCGCGCTCCTCACGCGCCTGCTCGAGGAAAGCGACGAGCCCGAAGCGAAGTTCGCGCCGATCGAGGGGTATCTTTCGCCCATGGCCGGGTTCGCCTGAGCCCTCCCCCAAGCGCTCCCACCTGTGCTAGGGTGCCCCCTAGGGGACGATCTGGTTTCGACGGGAGGGCTGAAGTTCCGGTTGCGTGTCGTGGAGGTGCCAGGCCACGTAAAAAGGCATACCTAGTAATTGGCAACAATTACGCCCTTGCTGCTTAATATAAGCTAGCAACGTTCACCGACGATTTGCCTGTGGTTGTCGGCTGGACGTCATTCAGCAGGCTGGTTCAAGTGGGCTCGCAGACCCCATGAGAACGAGAACTTTGTCTGCGAGGGTGCCCGGGATTTTGTTCGTGGTAGACCGGGCATCAACTCAAGACACGAACTACACACGTAGACGCCGGCATGGATCCCTTTCGGACGTGGGTTCGACTCCCACCGTCTCCACCAAATTGACCAACAGGCGCATCGGCGTCCGGGTCGGCTAACAGTTTGAAATCATTCAACTGGCGCTGACGAGATTCGGACGAGGGTGCGCCTGTTCACATTCCTGGATACTTATTGATACACTCTTAAATAAGGGCCTACGTCAATCAAAAAATGAGATCGGCGAGTGCTCGATGCAGCTGATCAGAACATCACGTCGCCGCCGTGTCTTGCAGATGCCGCGCTTGGTCGCCGTAAAC
>JADZFF010000017.1 GCA_020850015.1 Bdellovibrionales bacterium
AGCGACGCCGCTCCTTTCTAAAGGGGTCGTAGCCCTTTCTGCCTAACGGCGCATCATGTTGATGATGCGCCGTTACGCAGAAAGGGCTCCGACCCCTTATTAAGGCGTGCTAGTCCCTTGGCTGAATTGCCAAGCGGATTCGCAATTTCTGCATCATCGCGCACATCGATCACGGCAAGTCCACGCTGGCTGACCGCCTCCTGGAAAAGACGGGCACCGTCACGACCCGCGAGATGGAAGCGCAGTACCTCGACAACATGGACATCGAGCGCGAGCGGGGCATCACCATCAAGGCCCAGAGCGTGCGCCTGAACTACAAGGCGAAAGACGGGCAGGAGTACATCCTGAACCTGATCGATACGCCCGGGCACGTGGACTTCACCTACGAAGTGTCGCGCTCGCTCTCCGCCTGCGAAGGCGCGATCCTCGTGGTCGACGCCGTTCAGGGCGTGGAGGCACAGACCGTCGCGAACGTCTTCATGGCTCTCGAGCAGGGTCTCGAGATTTTCCCAGTCGTGAACAAAATGGACCTTCCCGCCGCTGACTTCGACGGCGCCGTGAAACAGATCGACGAGGCCATCGGGCTCGTGGACACCACGCGCGCCGTTCCCTGCAGCGCGAAGATCGGCCAGGGCATCGAAGGTATCCTCGAGGGCGTGATCCAACACTTCCCGCCCCCGAAAGAGGCGGACGAGCTCCCGCTTCGCGCGCTGATCTTCGACTCCTGGTTCGATCCTTACGTCGGAGTGGTGGCTCTCGTCCGCGTGATGGAGGGCGGCGTGAAGAAGGGCATGCGCATTCGGCTGCATCACGCCGCCAAGGAGTTCGAGGTCCTGAAGACCTCGGTGTTCTCGCCGAAAATCACGGACGTGGAGCAGCTTGCGTCAGGCGAGGTGGGCGCCATCATTTGCGGCATCAAGGATGTCCGCGACATGAAGGTGGGCGACACCATCATCGACGCCACCTTCCCCGACACCCCGGCGCTTGCGGGCTTCAAGGAAGTGAAGCCGATGGTGTTCTGCGGCGTGTATCCCATCGAGAACGACAAGTTTCACGACCTCAAGGAGGCCCTGGAGAAGCTCGCGCTCAACGACTCCTCCATCACCTGGGAGCCCGAGACCTCAGCCGCCCTGGGCTTCGGCTTCCGCTGCGGCTTCCTGGGGCTGCTCCACATGGAAGTCGTGCAGGAGCGGCTGGAGCGCCACTACAACCTGGAGCTCATCACCACGGCGCCTTCGGTGGTTTACCGCGTGACGAAGACCAACGGCGAAGTGCTCATGGTGGACAACCCCGCCAAACTCCCCGACACCACCCTCATCGAGAAGATCGAGGAGCCTTTCATCAAACTCACGCTCCATACGCCCAACGAGTACGTGGGCGCCGTGATCGGCCTGTGCTCCGAGCGCCGGGGCATCCAGGAGAAGATGGATTACGTGACCAAGGACCGCGTCACCATCATCTACCAGATGCCGCTCTCGGAGATGGTGTTCGACTTCTACGACAAGCTGAAGAGCTGCTCGCGGGGTTATGCCTCGATGGACTACGAGCTGAGCGATTACCGCGAGAGCGACATGGTGAAACTCGACGTGCTCGTGAACGGCGACCCTGTCGACGCGCTCTCGCTCATGTGCCACCGCGAGAAGGCCCATTACCGGGGCCGTGAGCTCGTGAAGAAGCTGAAAGAGCTTATCGATCGCCAGATGTTCGCCATCGCCATCCAGGCCGCCATCGGCTCCAAGATCGTGGCGCGCGAGGATGTGTCGGCCATGCGCAAGGACGTCACGGCAAAGTGTTACGGCGGCGACATCACGCGCAAGCGCAAGCTCCTCGAGAAGCAGAAGGAGGGCAAGAAGCGCATGAAGCAGGTGGGCAGCGTGGAGATCCCTCAGGAGGCCTTCCTCGCCGTACTCAAGGTGGACTGACCCGTGAACGGCTCTCCGAACGATGGCCGCCACGGCCGATGGGCCACGATCGTTGAGTCGCTCCGCCCTCACTTCGCGCCGGCCCGACAGTATGGCCTGGTGCTTCTGGGGGCCGCGGCCGCAGCCTTCACTCTGCGCTCCTGCGCCGTCGAGAGCTTTCGGCTTCCCACGGACTCCATGCGACCCACGCTTCTCCCGGGCGACCTGATCCTCGCGGACAAATGGAGCTTCGGCCTTCGGTTCCCTGGGGCTGACGAGCCTTTCTTCGGTGGGCGCAAGCCCCATCCCCCCGAGATCGTGGTCTACGAGGGCGACCAGGCGGGTCATTACGTCAAACGAGTGGTTGCCGGACCGGGCGATAGCGTCGGGCTCATCAAGGGCAGGCTCATCCTCAACGGCGTCACCCTTCCGTTCATCGACGATCCGGCCACAGGTGCCTGCGGCCGAGAGGAGCACCCCGGCGGTTCGTACTCGATCTGCCTGGACCCACCTCTCCTCCCCGACGAGGCACCCGCCCTGGTACCGGCTGGGCATGTCTACCTGCTTTCCGACCTTCGATCCGAGGGCGCGAGCCTCGACCGGGGGGGGGCGCAGCGACTGGACCGAATTCGCGGTCGGGTTCGGCTGATCTGGCTGTCGATCGAGCCGCGTGGGCCCGATGACACTCTTGCGCGCACGCCCGGCTTCCGCCTCGACCGAATCCTGACCCTGGTCCGATAGCCGCGGCGGGTCTCCTACGTTATACTGAGCCTCGTGACCCGCATTCCGCACCTGCTGGGACTGGAGGAGCTTTCTTCCGCTCAGATCCGCGGCCTACTTTCGGTGGCCCGGCGGTTCGCTGACTCGCCTTCCCTGGATCGGGCTCCGGATCTCCTTCAGGGCAAGACTGTCGGATTGGTCTTCTTTGAAGACTCCACGCGGACGAAAACCTCCTTCGAGACGGCGACGACGGCGCTCGGTGGCCGACCCATGGATTTTTCCGCTGCGACTTCGAGTCTCAAGAAGGGTGAGACCACCTACGACACCTTGATCACGCTCAAGAACGCGGGAGCGGACGGATTCGTGGTCCGCCACCCCTCGTCCGGCGGACCGGCCTACCTTGCCGCGAAGCTCGGTTTTCCTGTCGTGAACGCGGGGGACGGGCACCACGAGCACCCGACGCAGGGACTCCTCGATGCCCTGACGCTCGAGGAGGCGCTGGGATCCCTGAAGGGCAGGCGCGTGCTCATCGTGGGTGACATCATTCACTCCCGGGTGGCCCGCTCGAACGCACATTGCCTCACGAAACTCGGCGCTGATGTGGTGCTCTGCGGGCCGCCGACGCTTCTGCCCCCGGAAGGCGCGCTCCCGGGCCGCGTCACGCCGAGGCTCGACGAGGAGCTCGCCTCCGCCGACGCCGTGATGATGCTCCGGATCCAGTTCGAGCGACAGAGCTTCTTTCCGGTGCCGAGCTCCGGCGAATTCACGCGCTTCTGGGGCCTCACCGCGGAGCGCGCCGCCCTGCTCAAGCCTGAAGCATTTGTCATGCATCCGGGCCCGATGAATCGCGGGTTGGAGATCGACTCGTTGGTGGCCGACTCTCCGCGCTCGCTCATCGCTCGTCAGGTGGCGATGGGAG
Source organism: Bdellovibrionales bacterium (assembly GCA_020850015.1). Classification (GTDB taxonomy): domain Bacteria; phylum Bdellovibrionota; class UBA1018; order UBA1018; family JADZFF01; genus JADZFF01. The sequence continues at coordinate 3,541 of JADZFF010000017.1, forward strand.
TGCCCACTCGCATGGCCTGCCTGGCCGCGGTACTCGCGCCGGATCGGCTGGAGCAGTGGGCGAAGAAGGAAGGAGTCGTACCGTGAGCGCGACTTCGCTCCTGATTAAAGGCGGCAGGGTCGTGGATCCGGCCTCGGGCGTGGAGCGCGACGCTGACGTGCTTCTGAGCGACGGAAAAGTGAAGGCCGTGGACAAGCCGGGCGCCGTCCCCGCGCCTGCGGGCGGGACGACTGTAAACGCCAGGGGAAATCTCGTGCTTCCTGGATTGATCGACCTTCACGTGCACCTGCGCGAGCCGGGTCTCACCCACAAGGAGACGGTGGAGAGCGGAACGCGCGCCGCCGCCGCCGGCGGATTCACCTCGGTGGCCTGCATGGCCAACACTCTTCCCGTGAACGACTCGGGCATCGTCACAGCATTCATTCGCGAGCGCGCTCGCTCGCTCGGCCATTGCCGGGTTTTCGTCGTGGGCGCCGTAACCCAGGGGCTCGCTGGCGAGAAGCTCGCGGCGCTGGGGTCCATGGCCGCCGAAGGCGCGGTGGCCTTCAGCGACGACGGCATGCCCGTGATGAATTCCCTCGTGATGAGAAGAGCCATGGAGTACGCGAAGTACCTGGGACTTCCCGTGATTTCGCACGCCGAGGACTCGAACCTCTCGGGAAAGGGGCTCGTCAACGAAGGCCTGGTGTCAGCCAGGCTCGGCCTTGAGGGAAATCCGGCCGCGAGCGAAGAGATCATGATCGCGCGCGAGATCGCGCTCTGCCGGCTCACGGGCGCGCGGCTTCACATCGCGCATCTCTCAACGAGACTCGGAGTGGAGCTTGTGAAGCGCGCGAAGGAGGAGGGGCTGCCGGTCACGGCCGAGGTTACGCCCCACCACCTCTCGCTCACGGATGAAGACGTGATTCCCTACCGCACCTGCTGCAAGATGGCGCCCCCCCTCCGCACAGCGGAAGACGTGGCCGCTGTGCGCGCGGCCCTTGCAAGCGGCGTAATCGACATGATCGCGACCGACCACGCTCCGCACTCGGAACTGGAGAAGGGCGTGGAGTATGACCGCGCGCCGAACGGGATCATCGGCGTGGAGACGGCGGTTCCGATCACCTACGAGCTCGTGCTCAAGGGCGAGCTGAAGCTCTCGCGCTGGGTGGAAGCACTCACGCTTGCCCCGGCGAGATTGCTCTCGCCCGCGTCCGGAATCGACGGACTTGGGACTCTGAAGATCGGCGCGCCAGCCGACCTCACGGTGCTCGATCCCTCCGCAGAGTGGACCTATTCCGCGGGCTCGGTGCGCTCGAGAAGCCGCAACTCCCCCTGGCTTGGAGAGAAGCTCAAAGGCCGCGCCACGCTCACCGTGGTCGGTGGCGTGATCCGGCATCGGATCTGACGGGCCCCTTCCTCAGTTCGTGATCTTGATTTTCACGGCTTTCGAGAAGTAGGAGGTGTGATAGCGGCCGCCAGCGCTCGTGCTTTCGGTAAGCCTCCCGCCGGACGAGCGATGGAGCTCCAGTTGCGCCCTTCCGACCGGGAGCTTCGCGAGCTCCGTGGCGGGAATCGTCACCACGCCATGCTCGTCAGAGGAGTCGACGCGCACCGAAAAGGAGGCATAAGCCCCACCCGATGCCGCGGTTTGGACGGTCGCGGTCAGCGCTTCGTCGGCGCCGAGTGCTTCTCCCCGCCACTGAAGGCGCAGATCCCGCGACCTGCGCACCGAACCCGCCGGCGCCAGAGGCGTCGCGGGGCGCACGAAGAGCACGTTCCGGTAGATTTTCCCGTCACCGGCGGTCCACTCCACGATTTTCTTCTGAACGAGCGCTCCCGTCTTATCGAGCTCGTAGTTGATGGTACCCCACCAGTTCTCATCGATCGGGATCGTGACCCCGTTGATCTTGAACTGGCTTGGGGCCACGAGCCGGAGCGTGGTGCCGAGGAGATGCCCTTCGCGGAAGGTGCCCTGAAGTGACTGTTTCCGCGAGCCCGCCACGTAGGAGATCTTGATCGACTGGTAGACCCGGTCGGCTCCCACCTGCGCCGTGGTGGGGATCGACAACCCGGGCTCTTCGGCCAGGGCGGGCACCGAGCACGCGAAGACACAGAAAAACAAGACCTTACGCAATCCCATAAGCACCTCATCCCGAGGGGTTAGGGTGCTCTATCTATTAAATATGACTCAATGAGTCAAGAGCTAGCGATTCACCTTGCCCCAGCCCAAGCCGAAGATCAGGCTCGTCAGCACATGCGCGGCGAGGAGTCCCCTGGCCCCTTCAGAGGTCAGTTGAAGGCCCGTGTCGCGCAGAAATGCGATGGTCAGCTGCGCATGCGGGAAACTCAGCCCAAGCGAAAGCAGCGCATAGCCCCACATCTGCGAACCTTTGGTAGGCAACGCCACCCGCAGGATAGCCATGATGGGAAGGTACACGGCCACGAATCCCAGCTGCGCGTAGAGAAATGAGACCCAGGCCCATTCCAGCTCTCGAGACCAGGGCTCAAGTCCGCCATGCCCTACGGCGTAATGCGCCCGCCAGACCATCCAACCCGCAAGCCAGCTCAGCATCATGACCAGCACGACCCAGGTGGCTCGCCTGGAGGAATTCGCAGTTGCCATGGCCAAAGACTATCCGAGTGCGCTCAGAACCGCGAGTCGAAGGTGTAGATGTGCCGAATGTCGATGTGATTGAAACGAAGGCTTTTCAGCTTCATCGCCGAGAGCTGCAGGATGAGCTTCGTCTGCCGCGGCTTCTCCTGGAAGCGCACCTTCTTGATCTCGCCGGTGATGAATCCCTCCATGTCCACGGGATGGATGCAGAAGCCGCGCGAAAATTCGTAGGCGCCCTTGAAGGGGATCAATCGAGCCTCGAAGATATCGCCGCGGTTGAATCCCTTTTTCATCTCGGCGTCATTCACCTTGAAGGTTTTGTTGCTGAACAGATCCTCGATCACGAGCCCACCGCCCGTCCAGGCGAAGCGTTTGATCCGAAAAAGAGAGTGGATCGTGCTGCAGAGATCCTTGTAGATGTTCAGCTCCTCATCCGTGAGCTTGGCCTTGTTCTTTCGGAAGAAATACCGAATCGGCGGCAAGTCGATCCCAGGGAGATCTCGATCGAACAGATACCAATCCGTGAAGATATTCATCCGAGCTTCGAACTCCGGATCGTCCTCGTAGACGACGCCGGCCTTGTCGAAGTACTCCTGCTTCGCGTTGTACACTTCCTGGTAGTATTCGCCGGTGGTGAACTCCTCGATCACGGGCTCTAGATATTTCTGATACATCACGGCGCCGCGCGCTCCTCCATCCGGGCAATGAACTGATCGAACAGGTAGTCCGAGTCCTGCGGACCCGGGCTCGCCTCCGGGTGATATTGTACGGAAAAAGCCCGCAGATGGGGAGCCGAGAGGCCCTCGACGGTCCGATCGTTCAGATTGACGTGGGTAACTTCGACCTCCTTGGGCAGGCTGTGAGGATCGACCGCGTATCCGTGGTTCTGGGAGCTGATCTCGACCTTGCCGGTGCGCTTGTCGAGCACGGGCTGGTTGCCGCCGTGGTGGCCGAACTTCAGCTTGTAAGTCTTCCCCCCCAGCGCGAGCGAAAGGATCTGGTGACCCATGCACACTCCGAAGACCGGTACCTTTCCAAGTACGCCCCGCACCGCCTCGACGGCGTAGGTCGCGGCCGCAGGATCGCCCGGGCCGTTCGAGAGAAACACGCCGTCCGGCTTGCGCTTCAAGATGTCGGCGGCCGGGGTATCGGCCGGAACCACCTCAAGCTCGCAGCCTCTCGCCGCAAGCGAACGCAGCAGATTCCATTTCACCCCGTAGTCGACCGCCACCACCTTGAAAGCCCGCTTTCCCTTCACGGCCTTGGGCGCCAGGAAGGACTCGCCGTCGCCCTTCCAGGAGTAGGCCTCGCGAGTGGTCACTTCCCGCAGGAGGTCGCGACCCTCGAAGCTCGGGAGCAGCTTCAGGAGCTCCTCGACCCGTGCGCGGCCCTCGGCGGGAAGGATGATCCCACGCACCACCCCTTGCGAGCGAAGCGCCACGGTCAGCGCGCGCGTGTCCACCCCGTGGATCGCCGGGATGCGGTGCTTCTTGAGATAGGCATCGAGCTCGCCACCCGAGCGCCAGTTCGACGACTCGAAACAATTTGCGTGAACCACGAGCCCGGAGGCCCAGGGCCTGCCGCTCTCCACGTCCTCGGAGTTCACTCCGGTATTGCCGATGTGCGGCGCGGTCATCACCACCATCTGCCCGTAGTAGGAGGGGTCGGTGAGCACTTCCTGGTAGCCCGTCATGCAGGTGTTGAACACCACCTCGCCGTAGCCCTTGTCGCGCGTTTCGGCGTTCTTCCCCTTCATCGCCTGAAGCAGGCCGCCTGCCGTCACGGGCGCGCCGAAGAGCTTTCCTGAAAACACGAGTGGGGGCTGAGGGGTGGAACCTTCCAGAACGAGTAAACCGGAGGGGGAAGACATGGATTTTTGAACCCCTTTCGGGTGTTTGATCCTACCACGCCCGCGGGGCCTTGAGCTAGGATTCCCCCCATGACTCCCCGCCGGATTCTGGCCGTAAAGCTGCGCGCAATGGGCGATACGCTGCTCATGACGGCCGCCTTGGACGAACTGCGGCGCGCCTATCCCAGGGCTGAGATTCACGCGCTCGTGACCGAGGCCTGGGCGCCGCTGCTTTCGGGCCATCCGGCCGTGGATCGAGTCATCACCTATGTCCGACGGAAAAACCCCGCCGCCCGCGCGAAAACACTCGCCAAGCTCGCACTCGACCTCCGCAGGGGCGCGTATGATTGCGTGGTCTGCTTCCACGCCAGCCCCTCGAGCGCGGCCCTGGCCTTCGCCACTGGCGCCCGTCTTCGTGCCATTCACTTTCACGGACTCCGGGAAAAAAATCGCTATTCCACGGTTATCATTCCCGGGAAGGGCGTGGTGAAACCCGCCGTTGAGCGGGACATGGATGCCGTGAGAGCCCTGGGTCTCGAGATCCCTGAAGGAAGGCTTCCCAGAATCGTCCTCACCGCGGCGGAACGCGATGCGGGGGCAGAGCGGCTCGAGCGCCTCGGACTGTCGGACCCGGTGATCGGGCTGTGTCTGGGCGCGAGCCGCCCCACCAAACGCTGGCCCCTGGAACGCTTCGCGGAGCTCGCGATCTCCTGGGCGCGAGAAACAGGCGGGAGCGCCCTCGCGATCGTATCGCCGGACGAGCTCGAGCTTTGGAGAAAACTCGAGAGCGCTGTGGTGGCGGCCACGAGCGGCCCCGACGCCGCCCTGAGAACCCAGGTGAATCTGCTAGAACCTCGACCCGTCCGCGAGCTCGCGGCGGTGCTGTCGCAGCTTGCCGTCGTGGTGGGGAACGACTCCGGTCCCCGACACCTGGCCGTCTCAGTCGGCCGCCCCACGCTCACGCTCTTCGGACCCGAAGACCCGTTGGAGTGGCACCCCTATCCCCGCGACCAGCACCCCCTCTTTCACGTACCCCACCTCACTTGCCGTCGCGACGCGCTTCCCGGCTTCCCCCCCTGGTGCGGGCTCGAAATCTGTACAGTGGAACAGCACCGATGTATGAGACTGATCGACGTGGGGCCCGTGCTCGCCGAGGCGAAGCGTGTGGTCGGCCCTCTGGCTCGACCGCCCCTCCGCGTCAAGAAAGGATCGACGCATGCCTGAGCCTGGCATCATGCCTCGCGTGAGCGGATTCACGCTCGTTCGCAACGGCGTCCAATTCGACTACCCCTTCGAAGAGTCGCTCCGGTCGCTCCTTCCCCTCGTGGACGAGCTCGTCATCAATGTTGACCCGGGCGACGACACGACGCTCGACCGAATCCGTTCCTTCGCCACTGAGGCCGGAAACAGCCCCGACGGCGCGCCCCGCGTGAAGTGGTTCGAAAGCAAATGGCCCCTTCATGATCCCGAGAAGAAGAAGGGCGGACGGATCCTCGCCGAGCAGACCAATCTCGCGCTCGATCGCTGCACGGGGGAATGGTGCATCTACCTGCAGGCCGACGAGGTTTTCCATGAGCGCGATCGAGCCCTGATCCGCGAAGCGCTGCGCGAGTCGCACGGCCGACCGGCGATCGAGGGCCTGCTCTTCGAGTACGTGCATCTTTACGGTTCGTTCGACGTCGTGCAAAACTCGCGAAGCGCGTACAGGCGCGAGGTCCGTTGCATTCGCAGGAGCTCCGGAGCCCGCAGCGTGGGAGACGCTCAAAGCTTCAGGAAGGCGGATGGAACCAAGCTCCGAGTGGCCGCGTGCGGAGCCCGTGTTTTCCATTACGGCTGGGTCCGCACTCCGGAGGCCATGAAATCCAAGACCACCTTCATGGACACGCTTTACCACGGCGATTACGAGAATGGCGCCACCGAGCCGCACACGGGCGACAACTACCGCTACAAGCGCTTCTGGGGGCTTGAGCCTTACGCGGGCGATCACCCTGCCATCATGGCCGACCGAATCCGCTCCAGAGGATGGAAGTGGGATCTGCGGGGATCACCCTTGGCCTGGGTCCCCTCCGACCTCGTGAAACGCGCGCTCGATCTCGTGGAACGCGCCACGGGTTGGCGGCCTTTCGAATACCGCAGCTACCGGCTCGCGGATCGAAGCAGGCTCGGACTCTGGGCCGCGCCCCGGGCGAAGTGCCCGAACCCAGACGCCCCCGCGGCCTCCATCATCGTCTGTACCTACGAGATGCCCTGGCACCTCGAGCGCGTTTTCGCCGGGCTCGAACGGCAGAGTACGGGCGACTTCGAAGTGGTGATCTGTGATGACGGCTCGGGTGCTCCGACGTCGAAGGTGATCGCGGAGTTCACGGAGCGTATGCGGGGTGAGCTCCGCGTGGAACGCTGCTGGCAGGTGAACCAGGGCTATCGGCGCGCGCGGATCCTGAACGAGGGCATGCGCCGCTCGCGGGGGCGCACGCTCGTCTTCATAGACGGCGACTGCGTTCCGCAACGGCATTTCGTTCGCGACCACATCGAACGGCAGGAGTCCGGGCGTTACCTGGCGGGGCGACGCGTGGAGTGCGGCCCGAGGTTCACGGACGCTCTCAGCGCCACCGAAATCCGGAGCGGCATGCTCGACCGCCCCTCCCTTCGATTCCTCGCGAGCATCTGGCGCAAGGACAGCGAGTACCTCAACCGCACCATCCGGATAACCGGAGGCTGGCTCCGGAGAATCCTAGGCATGGAGCGCGTGGTGGACCTGAAGGGCTGCAATTTCTCCGCTTCGCGAGTCGATCTCTTCAAGATCAACGGTTATGACGAGGCTTTCATTGGGTACGGCCGCGAGGACGGCGACGTCGAGCTCAGGATGAAAAACCTCGGGCTCCGGATCAAGTCGCTGAAGGGCCTCGCGCTGCAGTACCACCTTTGGCATCCACGCCGCGCCTTCACCCCGGCGAACGACGCGCGCATGAGCGAAACCGAAAGCACGAAACGCGTGCGCTGCGAGCGAGGGGTTGACGCCTAACGCTTGCGCCCTAGGGCGCGAGACTGAGCACGTGCGACACGCTTCCTGCGCGTCCGTCTCGAACCACGGCCACGACCACCAGATTTCTGGTGGTCGATGGGCTCTTGGGAGGACTGTAGGCCGCCGGGGCGCTCCCCAACGTAACCGAGGGCGCCACCTCGCCCTCCGAGACGAACCATGCGATCTCGAGCGACTCGGTCTTGTTCTCGCTTCCGCCAGAGGCCGTCTGGTCTGCGTAACTCTCCTTGGATCCGGCAGTCCAGGCCGCCGCGAAGTCGGCGTCATCCTCGGGTTTCGTGGCCACCACGGCGCCGTCCACGGTGATCTCCGAGCCCCCGGTCAGCGTAGGATTCTGATTTTTAGTGGCCCGCGACGACACCAGGATCCTGCGAAACGCGCGAGACTCCGTGCCGTCCGCTGCCGCTACCGCAAAAGTCACCAGGTAGGGCACGCCATTGTTCTGCTCGGCGGCCGTGCGCCCCGCGAAAATCACTCCGGCGATGGGTACGGTGGCTGTGAAAGTGGAGGTGAGGAGGCCGGTGTAATCCGGAGCTGCGAGCCCGGTAACCGCGGTCCCCGCCGCCGCTAGCTCAACACGCGTGGCGGAACCCTCGCAGTTGGGTTCCGCTCCAAAACCCACACCGGGATCCAGGCAGCCGTCGGCCGAAAAGGTCAGCGCGCGCCCTTCGCCGTCGAAGTCGGATACCAGAGGAGTGAGGGTAACGGTGTCGCCTGGCGCAACCTCCGGAGCACTCGAGTGTAGGGCGAGCACCCGCAGGCCTCCGAGCTCGTAGCGCTTGGGGAGATTGTCGTCCCCACAGCCCGTAAGGACCGGCGCCAGGATAGCCAAGAGCGTTCCGCAAAGCGCAAACTTGCTCATCTAGAATTCCCCCTTGATCCCGAGAGTCGGCACCATCGGAAGGCCTTCAACCGCGGTGCGCTCCCTGTAATCGTATGAATAGCTCACGCTCTCAACGTTCCCCTGATTGGTCACGTTCTGCACGTCCAGATAGGCCGAGAGAATCCAGGTGTCGAAGATCCACTTCTTGTCGATGCGGAGGTCCACCTGAAAGAAGGGATCCACTCGCTCCGAGAAGTAGGGGCCTCTCACTGGGATGTGCACGTCGTTGTCGGAGTCATAAATCGAATCCACGACCGGCGTCAGGGGATTTCCGGTAACGTAACGAACGCGCGCGCTGAATCGCCAGTTTCCCGGGAGGTCGAGCGCGCCCACGAGGTTCACGTTGTGGGTCTGGTCCGACTGCGCGAAAGACTCCGCTCGCTCCTCGCTCCACCTCCTGCTCCGCGAGAGCGTATAGGCGAGCCAACCCGAAAAGCGGTCCTGACGATACCGAAGCCAGACTTCACCGCCGAAGGCTCGCCCCCGGCCGTCGTTCGCGAAGCGCTCAGTGACCGATTGCTCCACGAGCTCGTCGAAATACCGGTAGAACCCCGCGAGCGAAAGCGTCCAGCCGTCCGAAGCGCCCGCTCGGAAGTCCCGCTCCCATCCTCCCGTGAGGTGCCAGGAGCGCGGCGAGCTCAGATCGGGGTTCCCCGTCTCTTCGTCGGTCTGCTGCTCCTCGGGCGCCTGGAAGTAGAGGCCCCCCGCGAGCCTCACGGACTCGTGGGGATTGAACAGCCGCCGAACCTCCAGGCGAGGGGAGGCCAGCCACTCCTGGGTCGTAGTGAAATGGTCCACGCGGGCCGCGGGTACGAGCCTCCATCCCGGTCCCTCGCCCCATTGAAGCTGATTCCTCCAGTAGGCGCCGATCTGGTTGCTCTTGGCGTCCACCTCCCGTGTTTGCGTTTCCCCGGAACCGAGGGGATTCGACACACCCCCGGCGCTGTACACCACGGGCAGATCCAGCTGCACCTGAGCGCGCGCGTACCGATTGTCGAAGCCCCAGGTGCTGGTCCAGGCCTTCGACATCTTTCTCTCCACCTCGCCCCGGGCGGTCATGACGGTGGTCTGAAGCGAAAAGTTGTTCTCCTCCGTCGAGAAACGGATCCAGTCCTTGCCAAGCCCCAGCGACCAGCGACTCACCGTGCGGCGGGAGTGACGATGCTCGAACTGCGGAATCAGGCGAAAAAAACGCGTGCGAGTCACGAAGTCGCCCCGAATCGAGGGGTCTGCGTTGACCGGCGTTTTTAGTACGAACTCCAGGCTGTCGCTCGACCCGACACCCGTGAACCTGAACCGATCGCGTGAAGTGATCCGGGTGTCGTACACAAGTGTCAAGTCCGAATAGGTGGGGGCGACCGTGAGATCAAAGTCGTCGTTGTCTTCCGCCACCAATGCCAGCACCTCACCGATGTAACTCTGGCGCGCCCCAACAAACAGCGAGGACTCCTTGCCCACGGGCCCCTCGATGAAGGCTCCGGCGTTGATGAGATCCATGAAGGCCTGCCCGTGCCAGCGCTCGGACCGGGAAGCGCGCGTCCTTACGCCGATGAGTCCTCCCATTGCGCGCCCATACTCCGCGCCATACCCTGCAGAGAGATACTCCACTGAATCGAGCGACTCAGGAATCATCACCGAGGTGAGCCCACCGAAGTGGAAGATCAGCGGCACCTCGTGACCCTCGATCATGTAGTTGGTATCCTGCGGGTTGGATCCCTGGATCACCACGCGAGAGCTGAAACCCGAAGGTCGGTTCACCCCGGGCAGATTCTGGACAGCCTTCAGCGGATCACCGCCCGAGCCGGGCAACGTGGAGAATTCCTGGTAGCTCAGGGCCTTTCTGGAACCGTCCCGTGTGTCCTGTTTGCCGTAGATGGTGGTCTCTAGCGCCTGGTAACTCTGCCGCTCCAGGTAAAGGGTGCGCGACCCGCGGCTGGCCTCGGCTTTGTCGGCTTCCTGCAGCCGCTCGTAGCCTGCTGCGTTCACCACCCACTCAAACTCGCCCGCCGGAACCTCCGGAAGCCGAAAGGAGCCTGAGGCATCGGTCGTGGCCCGCAGCTTGTGGGGGAGCACGAAGACGTTCACGCCCTCCAGGGGCTTGCGGGTGCCACGCTCCAGAATCCGGCCCTCGATGGGCAGAGCCACCACCGCAAATAGCGCCCAGGCACCCGCCCCCCAGCTATTTCTCGAGGATAAAGCGATATACATACCGAATCCTCACGGCCACGGGCCTTCCCTCCGCCTCAGCGGGGGCGAACTTGAACTTCAAGATAGCTTCCAAGGCCGCGCGGCTGAGCTCCTCCAGGGGCCCTTCCACGAGATCCGCCTTTCGTACCTCACCCTTCGCGTCGATGAGGATATCCATCACCACCGCGCCCTCGACGCCCTTCTTCTTCGCGCCAGGCGGGTAGGGAATCCGAAACTCCCGCAGGGGTCGCGGCATGCTCGAAACCAGGTACTCTTCCACCGGAATCGGCAGCTCCTCTGCATCGCCGGGTCGGAGCGCGCGATCGTCCTGGGCCTTGGCGAGCGTGTTCCCTTCCTTGATCGCCGCGGCAGACTCAGATTCCGACACCAACGACTTTCGGTTTCTCCCGAAAACGGCGCGTTTGCTCTCGGGGGTGGCGGGCTTGGGTCGGGCCGTCTCTACGGGGGTCGTAGGACGAGGAACCCCCGCAGGCGCAACGATCGGTTGCTCGAGAACCTCGAAATCGACTACCCGGCTCTGGCTTCCGAGGAAAAGGATAAGTCCCACCAGAGCCGCTCCGAGCCCGTGAGCAAGACCTGAGATGGCGAGTGGAGGCCAGGCGGGCCTAGCGCTCACGTTGGATCTGGAGTCCAAATCGTTTCATCCCGGCCTGCTGGACCCAATCGATGGCGCGAACGACGTCTTCGTGCCGAGCATCCCCATCCGCCGCGATCACCGCCTGAACCTCGGGGTCGAGCGCGAGGGTGTCCTTCGCCCTCCGGGTGAGCCCCTCCTGGTCTACGGGAATGCCGTCGAGCAAAATCTGGCCCGCGCGGTTCACGGCCACTCCGAAAGTGGTGGGCTTCTGCGCATCCGCGCTCACGGATTTCGGGAGGCGGATTCCCAGCACGTCCTTCATCAGCATCGGCGCCGTAACCATGAAGATCACGAGGAGCACGAGCACGACGTCCACGAAGGGCGTGACGTTGATGGAGGCTATCGGCCCCCCATGTTCGGCATCGGGAAGCTCAGCGGCCACGAGTGGCGTCCCCGGAGAAACGGGCCAGATAGAGATCACGAAGCGACTCGCAGTCCCCGAAAAGGGTCCGCAGGCGCTGGGAGTACACATTGTAGGCCACCACCGCCGGGATCGCCACGAAGAGGCCGGCGGCCGTTGCGATCAGCGCGCCCGAGATTCCGGCCATCACCGTATTCATGTTCACCTGAGATTCCCCCAGCGCGGCGAAGGCGCGGATCACCCCGAGCACTGTACCGAACAGTCCGATGAACGGCGCGTTCGACCCCAGGGTCGCGAGCACGTTCAGCCCCTTCTCGTATCGGGCCCGTTCGCCATGAAGAGCCGCACGCACGCCTCGGTCCACGCGCAGCGGGTCGGCCCCCTCGATCTCAAGAGCCGCCTGCACGACGATCGCGGCCGGGCTGGACTTGCCCTTTACCCATGCACGCAGGGAGGCCTGATCCTCGGCGCGGATCTTCTCTCTTGCCTCATCCAGCTCCGCCTTTGCTGGGCCGGCCGAGAATGCTCGGCGTCGGTCCACCACGATGGCCACTGACCAGACGGAGAGCCCCGCCAGCAGAAGCAGCATGATTCCTTCGACCCATCCCAAAAGTTGCACGAGCGTCATTTGAACGGGAAAGAATAGCGGGTGTTTCGCAGCGCTGCTGTGAAATTATCTTGGACAGAAGCTGGACGGCGCGCCTCCATCGGACGAATCTTCTCAACTCCCGAGACGCCGATGCTCGTCGGATTCGATGATTCCTCCGGAGCGGCGCGCTAGCGCCGTGCTCAGTCCTATCCTCGCTGGCACGCCCATTGTAATAACCCTTGGACACTCTTTGGAAAGGAGTCCCTATGATCGACGCTTCGAAATGGAATTCATCCGCCCTTTGGTCCGCGATGGTGGCCTGCACTCTGATCGCGGCATCGGCATCCGCGGCGCCGTCTGAGCCCGTGGTGACCAGCCCTGGCCTCATCCCGATCATCCCTGATCGGGTCTACGTGCCCAAGGGCTTCGACGACAACGACAACTCCCAGATCGTCCTCACAGGCGACCTGCCGAACACCTGCTACCGCGTGGGGCCGGAGCAGTTGAACGTCGACCACGAGCGCCGCGAGATCAGGATCACGGATCTTGCCTACTTCTACCCCTACGCTGTCTGCCTCCAGACTCTGGTTCCGTACTCCAAAGTCATCAACCTGGGGCCGATGCGCGCGGGATCTTACCGAGTGGTATTCGAGGGCGCCCACGGCGCGACTCAGGATTTCGAGGCCCTTCCCGTGGCTCGGGCCATCACGGCCGATCCGGACGACTTCCTTTACGCCTCGGTCGACGACGCGTTCATAGACTGGGATCCCTCGGGCGCGTCCTACATCGTGATCCGCGGAGACATCACGAGCACCTGCAATTCACTCAAGGAAGTGCGCGTGCTGCGTGAGCCGGGCGACGTGATCGTCGTTCTGCCCATCGCGCGCCTGGACCAGGGCCCCGAGTGCTCCGAGATTCATGAGGCCTTCGAGCGTCGGATTCCCCTGGTGGACCCGCCGGAGTCCCGCACCCTGCTGCACGTGCGCAGCCTGCACGGGCGTTCGATCAACAAGATCATCGGGGGCCGTTAGACCCAGAGCTCGATGGGCGCGTACTGCCAGAGCGCCCGAAGGATATCCGAGGTCGTGAGGATGCCGATCATGTGACCGGCCCCGTTCACGGCGGGCAGCGAGTGAATTCGCTCAGTGAGCATGACGCCGGATGCCTCCCGCAAGGGGGTGTCCGGCGTTGCCACGAGTACGCGAGCAGTCATGTGAGTCTGGACGGGGTCGTATTCGTCGTGCCCCACCCGCGGGAGAAGATCCCGATCCGAGAGCATCCCGGCCAAGGCGCCGCGCGAGTCCACCACGGGCAGATGCCGGAATCGATGTTTGGCTAGCAATCGCAGCGCCTCTGCCACCGTGGTCTCCAGTTGTACGGTGTGTACGTCGCGGGTCATGATATCGGCCACCGTCAGCGCGGGGCCCCGTTTTCGCGGCGAAAGGGCGGCCTTGGCGTACCCCGACTGCGCGGAGGGGGGCAAGGATGCCGAATCAGGCGCGCGAGCGGGCTGCCCCAACTCATCCTTCAAACGCTCACGAAGCGTCTCTTCGAAGCTGGTACCCAGCACCCCCTGAACGGACCAAATCAGCGGCATTGCCGATAGGATACTACACGCTCGGCCTGCCCACCGAATGGTACTCGAATCCACGTTCCCGCATCTCCGTCGGCGAATAGACATTGCGACCGTCGAACACGAGGGGCCGCTTGAGTTTGCGGCGGATGAGCTCCCAGTCCGGATGACGGAAGTCGTTCCATTCGGTGAGTATGAGAAGCGCATCGGCGCCCTCCAGCACCTCGTCGCGACGCGCGGCAATGAGCGCTACGACACCCCCGAGGGTGGCCGCGGCCGTTGCGCCCGCCGCAGGATCGAAGGCCTGGATGCGGGCGCCGGCTGCATGAAGATCCCTGAGGATATCGACCGAGGGTGCCTCACGCATGTCGTCAGTATTGGGTTTGAAGGCCAAACCCCAGACCGCAAGCGTCTTGCCCAAGAGATCGGAGCCCAGGGCGGCGAACACCCGCTCCACGAAGTGTTTCCGCTGCCGAAGGTTCGCACGCTGAACGGACTGCACGATCTCCATCGGCACCTCGAGTGACCTCGCCGTATGGAGGAGCGCCTCGATGTCCTTCGGAAAGCAGGAGCCCCCGTACCCGACGCCGGCGTACAAGAAGTGCTTGCCGATCCGGAGGTCCGTGCTCATTCCCATGCGAACCGTTTCAACGTCGGCGCCCACGCGTTCGCACAGGAGCGAGAGCTCGTTCATGAATGAGATCCGCGCCGCCAGAAAGGCGTTGCAGGCGTACTTCGTGATCTCAGCGGAAACCGGATCCATGCGAAGGATCGGGTTCCCTTGCCGAACGAACGGAGCGTAGAGATCCTTCATCTTCCGAAACGCCTGATCCTTGTCCGTGCCGATCACCACTCGGTCCGGCTTCAAGAAGTCCTGAACAGCGGCGCCTTCCTTAAGGAACTCCGGGTTCGAGACAACGTCGAACTCATGTCGAGCGTGTTCCCGCATCCAGCCAGCAACCTGCGCATGCATCCCGATCGGGACGGTGCTCTTGTTCACGATCAGCTTGTATCCGTTCATGGCCTGCCCCACCTCGACGGATGCGGCCTTGAGCGCCGTGAGGTCCGGCGCGCCATCCGGCCCTGAGGGGGTACCGACGGCGAGGAAAACGACCTCCGCGTCCCGAACGGCGGCTGCCGTATCCGGCGTGAAACTGAGGCGGCCTTCCGCGACGCCCCGGCGAACCAACTCCTCGAGTCCCGGCTCGTAGAAAGGCACCTTTCCCATCCGGAGCGTGTCGATCTTCTTGTGGTCGCGGTCCACGCAGGCCACGGAATTTCCCGCATCCGCGAAACAGGCGCCTGCCACCAACCCGACGTAACCCGTCCCGATTACCGCGACTTTCATGGCTCCTCCTTATCCCAATATCCCTAGAATCATGTTAGTTTTTTTTCTTGTGTCGCACCCCAGCATCTCCGTCACGATCATCACATTGAACGAGGAACAGAATCTGCCCCGGGCGCTGGCGTCCGTGGCCTGGGCCGACGACGTCATCGTCGTGGACTCGGGAAGCACGGATCTCACTCTTCAGATCGCCGAGAGATCCGGCGCGCGCGTGGAACGACGCACCTGGGAAGGCTTCGGCCAGCAAAAGAACTACGCCCGTTCGCTCGCTCGTAATCGTTGGGTGCTAAGCCTCGACGCCGACGAAGAGGTCCCGCCGGCCCTGGCCGCGGAGATTCAGGCGGCGGTGGCGCGCGCCGAGTCCTCGGGGACCCCGAACGCGTTCCGCATTCCGCGGAAGAACCGATATCTGGGCCGCTGGATTCTCCACGGAGGCTGGTACCCCGATTACTCCGTTCGCCTGGCCCGGAAGGACAGCTCGGCGTGGACGACTCCCGCCGTGCACGAGCGGCTAGAGGTGCGGGGCCCCGTGGAATCGCTTCGCGAGCCTCTTCATCATTACAACTTCGCCGACATCTCAGAACAGGTCGCGACCAATCTCCGCTATTCGCGGCTGGGTCACGAGGAGCTGCGGAGAAAAGGAAAGCGCGCGAGCCTCATCAAGCTCGTAATCAAACCTGTCTGGAAGTTCATCGAGACCTATCTTCTCAAGCGCGGATTCCTGGATGGCGTCGCTGGGCTGATCATCTCGGCGAACGCCGCGCACAGCATTTTCCTGAAGTACGCCTATTACTACGAGGAATCAGCGCATGCGCGTCCTGATCGTTGACAACAACATTCGCCCGCGGCACTGGGGTTCGGCGGATCTGGTGAGAAGCGTGAATCAGGCATCGCCTGGTGCCGTGATCGCCGTGAGAAGAGGCCCACAGGGCGACCTTCCGCCCGAGCCCGCCGCTTTCGATCGCGTGGTACTTTCGGGCTCGATGACCTCATGCATGGACCTGGCGCCCTGGACCCTCCAACTCGAGGACTTCATCCGCCGGGCGCTCGACCGCGAGGTGCCCGTTCTTGGCGTTTGCTACGGCCATCAAATCCTCGCCCGCGCGCTCGGGGGCAGAGACGCCGTGGGGAAATCGGAGCGCAGCGAGCATGGCTGGACCCAAATCCGCCTGGACGGCCGCTGCGAGCTCACCCGGGGGCTCAAGGATCGTTTCTGGTCTTTTTCCGCGCACAACGAAGAGGTGAAGCGACTGCCCCCTGGCGCGGTCGCCCGCGGGAGCTCGGAGGCCTGCAAGCTCCAGGTGATCGAGTATCCAGGGAAGAGATCTTACGGCATCCAGTTTCATCCCGAGCGCGACGCGGGCGAAGCCGAAACCACTTTCGCGGAGATGAGGAAGGAAGGGCGGGGATCCGAGCTTCTGCGGGCCAGGGAGACCAAGAAGCTGCACGACCCAGCCGTTTGCACCACGATCTTCTCGAACTTCCTCGGCCAGGGACCGGTATCGTGATCCGGCGCATGCTCGCTTCGTCCCGCGTTCGGCTTCTGATGAAGCTCACCGTGGTCGGGGTTCTCCTGGTGGTTCTCGCCAGGAGGGGGTTTCTTTCCTTCGAGGCGACGGCAGGGGCCTTCAGGGAGCCCGGGCTCCTAGGCAGGGGCGTCGTCCTGTGCCTGATCGCCACCGCGATCGCGATCGCACGCTGGCGATTCCTACTTCAGGCGCAGAAGATCGAGCTATCCACGCGCGAGGTGGTGGAGCTCGCGCTCGTCGGCAACTTCTTCAATCTCGCTCTGCCGGGCGCCGTCAGCGGCGACCTGGTCAAGGCCGTCTATATCGGACGAAGCGCCCGCTCTCGCCGCGCTCATGCGCTCTCGAGCATCCTCTTCGATCGCGTGGCGGGCCTGACGGGCCTTGTCCTGCTGGCTGGCGGCGCCCTGGCCTATGGCTATGACCTTCCGGGAGCCTCCGCGTTGGTGGAGGCTCTCGAGCTGCTCCTCCTGTCCTCCGGGATCGGCGCTCTCGTGGTTTTCTCGTATCTGATGTGGGTGAAGCCGGCCGCGGATCCCGTTTTGAAGATTCTCCGGCGGTTGGAGCGGCGCGGGCGCTGGATGGGCTCGATTCTCAGGGTGTATGAAGGCGTCTCCGCGTATGGGTCGCAACGCATGGTGCTGGCCTTGTCGATCGGAGCCTCGATCCTGGTCCACGGATCCAACGTCCTGGCCTTCGCGTATTTCAACGAAGCCCTGGGCGTATCGGGGATAGATCCGATTTCGCTCCTGGTGGTCGTGCCCGCGGCGATGCTGGTGACGGCCATACCGATCCTGCCCGGTGGAATTGGAACCGGTCACTATTCCTTTGCGGCCTTCTATTCCGTACTGGGCTCCAGCAATGGCGCGGACGCCTTCAACCTGTTCCTCATGAGCCAGTTCTTGTTGGGAGCCTTCGGCGGACTCGTTTACCTTCGGGGCTCGTACAGCAAGACTGGCTAGGCAGCGGGCAGAGGGCTCGCGGCTTGCACGTCCGACGCTGATGCGGGACACCCTGACCCTTCGACCTTTTCAGGCCGAAGCGCTTCGCGCGCTTCAAACCCCTGGGCACCTGATCTGTGTCGCGCCCACCGGCAGCGGGAAGAGCCTGATTTTCGAGCGATACGCATCCTGGCCCGGCACACGAACCCTGCTCCTGACGCCGCTCGTCGCGCTCGCGCGTCAGCATTCGGACCGGCTCCGGGTGCTTGGCATTCCGGTGGCGCTTGCAGCAGGCGGCGCCCATGAGCCTCCACCTTCGGATCGAGGCGTTTGGGTCAACAGCCCTGAAGCGCTTCTGCTCGGCGTCCAGAAAAGGGGAATCTCGCTTCTGCGCCTCTGGCGTCCCACCCTGTTGGTCGTTGATGAGTGCCACAGCCTTTGGGAATGGGGCGAACGATTCCGGCCCTGCCTCAACCGCATTCCCGATCTCCTGCGCGATCCCGGGATCCCGCGAAGCCTCTGGCTGACCGCGACTCTGCCCGAACCCGCGAGGAATGCGCTTCGGGCCAGCCTCCCTGAGCCCGTCCGGGAGATCGGCGAGTTCTCGCTGCCCGAAACCCTCCGGATCACGGTGTCGAGGGTGCCGCCCGAGGCCCGCGCCGATGCCGTGATGTCCACGCTGAGGGCTCTCCTTCCACGGCCCGGAATCCTCTTCACGCCCACTCGATCCCTGGCCGACCGCTGGGCGGCTCGACTGAGGGGCGCGGGCATCCGCGCGATCGCTTACCACGCTGGGATGAGCCGCGAGGAGCGCGCCTCCGCCGAAAGAATCGTGAGAACCGGGTGGGTACAGGCCGTCTGCGCCACTTCGGCTTTCGGGATGGGTATGGACTTTTCGCATCTTGAGTGGATGATCTCCAGCCATGCGCCGCCTACCCTCCTGACCCTTGCCCAGGCGGCGGGTCGGGTCGGAAGGAATGGGCGGGCAGGGCAGGCCTTCATCTTCTGGGATCCGACCGATTTCAGGATCTTCGAGAGGGATACGAACACCCAGCGGCAGCACCGGGAGATGACCCTGGCGCTCGAGGCCCTGGGTTCGGGGTCAGCCGCCACCCGCGCGCTGAATAACTACTTCGGGCATACCTCCTCCGCTGACCCCTCAGGGATCCACTGAGCCCTGGGATGCGAGCGAGGAGAATACGTTGAAGATCGACATGCGATCCGCGTCCGTCTTCCAGAACGGCCGCCCCGCCATCCATGCCACGAAATGCGCGTAGCCCCCGACTGTCTCACGGGGAGGGTGACCATAACGGATGAGGTAAGTGAAGACGGATTTCAGGATGAAGTCCTGGTTTTCGTCGATCTTCGTGTACTCGGCGAACATCTTCTTGAACTTCGGGTAGCCTGCCAACACCTCGTCGATGTCCATGCGCTGACTGCCATCGAGGTCGAACCTGAAAAACACGGCGTCGATGTAGTGGATCACTCCCGCGACGTTGTCGATGTCGATCTTGCCCCAAGGATTGTTGCTGTAACCCTTCGCTCGCGCCGCCATCTCGATCTTCAGGATGACTTCCTCGCGGCCCTGATCGGAAAGCGACTCAAAGAAGGTCACCATCTGCGGGAATTTCTCCCAGTATCGGTAGTAACGGCCGAAGTATTCCTTACGAACGCACTCGGCATCCATGTAGGGATGCTTGTACCTGTCGAGGCCACCCCCGGGGATCGCGCAGACGGGCTCGAGGTCCGTAAGTATCCTCTTCGAGAGATTCCCGATCGAGAACAGGAACGCCCCGTAATTCGTGAGCTCATGGAGATCGACCTTGAAGTCGCCGTTGCTGCCGAACACGAAGTTGTCCGCCTCGAAGAATCGGCGCTGGTCGATGTTCTTTTCCGCGGGATCGAGGATCGCGAACTCCAGAAGCAGCCATCCGACATCGGAAATGAACTGGGTCATGTCCTGCTTGTAGATGAAATTCCGAGTGGAGTCGGAGCTGTAGGACTCCAGCAGGTGCTGCACCGCCAGATTCAGCCAGTGCAGCTTGCTGAGGTTCCCCTGCGAGTTCCGAATCCAGGGCACGAAGCTGATCTGAGTGTCATCGCCCACGAAAATGGGGCGGAAATCCTGCGCAAGCCCGATGATCCGCCGCACATGGGTCAACTGGTCGGGCTCGACGGTGGTGAGGTAGCTGCTCGCGGAATTCACGAACTCCTGAGTCGTGACTCCCATCGGGTCGAGCTTGTAGCGCTCGAAGATGGTCTCGAGGTGGGTCTGACCCGTCCTCCAGAGATCCAGCTTCTTGTAGAGGAGATCGAAGGTCTCCGGGCCGACTGAGAGCGGGTTGCGGCTCCATAAAATCCTGCGCAGAAGGGGCCGCAACGTGTCCTTGAGGACCTGTTTGTCGACCTTGTTGAGGTTCTCCAGCCACTCCTCGGGAATGGAGTCCACCAGCGTGTCGAAGTGGCTCAGCGCGACCCTGCCGCCGTGACGCTGCAGCGCCTGATCCAGCGATTTCCGGATCTCGAGCGCGAGCCCGTAAATGAACTCGCCCATCTCGTTCGGGCCATCCATGAAGTCGTCGTCCATGGACATGCCCGCGGCGGCCGCTCCGCCAAAATGGCCGCCGACCTCGAAAAAGTCCGCCCACTGACCTGGGTCGATGCGGTCCGCGCTTCCTGCGATCAAGAGCGCCTTCGTCGCGAGGAGGGGTGGAATGATCTCGGGATCGAGTTCCCAGTCGAAGGTATCGCCCAGGGCGCTCATGAGCGTCTTCAGGTCCGACGCGAGCATCGGCGAGGTGTGGGGCGTGAGCGCCCGAAGCTTCGCGCCGATCACCCGGGAACCGCGCGCGACGGCCGACGCGAACGCGAGCAGAACCTGTGTGTCCGGCCGCTCGAGCCGGGCCTTGAGGTGGGGGATCAGGCTCATCGATACGAGCTTCCCGTCGCCCATGAGATCCTTGAAGATCTCGAGTTCCGCGTGGGTGACCTTCGTCGCGGGCCCGCCGAAGATGGAGGCCTTGAGCTTGAAGGTGGCCTCCACGAGCGAACGCGGGATGGGCCGATCCGTGACCATGAAGGTCTTGAGGAAATCGTGGATATCCGAAACCGTGTAGCCGCCGGGAACCGACCCCTCGACGAAGTCCCGGAACGTATCGACCGCGCCCAGCGCGCAGTCCCAGGTATCCTCCCAGTCGGCGGGGTCGATATCGCCTTTGAGGTACTTCTCCACCTCGGGACCGAGGTTGTTCAAGCAGCCCGTCGCCGCGTCCGTGTATTTCAGGATCTTCGACCTATCGAGCTTGTCTCCGAACTGGCCGCAGCCGGTGAGGAGCGCGATCGCGGCCAAGGCCGCCGCAAGGGACCTTCTAGAACGCATAAGACACCTTTCCTCTCACGCGATCATTGCCCTGATACTGCCCGATCCAGCCGGTACCCGTTGCCGTCGAGATGAAATCGGCGCCGAACCCCACGGCCCAGCGCTGGCGCGATGGATCGATGCGCCCTGTTCCTGGGCTGTAACGCACGTCCAGGGAAACCAGGTTGCTGGAGTGATCGGCGTCGAAGATCCAGCCGAAGTCGTAGCTGATCGGCGAGCCTCCGCTCCAGCCGGCGCCCACTTTCCAGGCGCGGCGGTAGAGATAGCGCTCGGGGAGCACGATATCGATCGCGCCTTCTTCCGGGTCGGGCCGGTTCTCGTCCACCTGGAGATAGGAGGCGCGCATGCTCAGCCCTTCCTGCCAGCGGAGCTCGCCGCCCCAGGAGGTGATCAAGGCGTCGCCCACCCGGTTCGTCAGCCACCCCTGCGGAGTATCGAGCTTTTCGGGGAGCTCGCCGGTGACGGAGCCCCAGATCGACCAGTAAGGAGCGTCGTACCCCACCTCGGCGGTCGCGAGGTGGTGCATGGGGAAGCGCGGATGAAGATCCGTTCTGACCTCGCCCGCGTTCGCGTTCAAAGTGGCGTCAACCGCGATGTCGGGCTGGTGGATCGGTAGGTATCCGTAGCTCGCGCCGCCCCAGAAGCCGCTTTCATCTCTGTATTTTGCGGCCAGCGCACCGGCGGGCCTGAGCACGATGTCGCTGATAGGCGGAAACTTCAGACCGTAGCGAATGTCCACGAGCTGGCCCATGACCTCTACCTTTTCCTGGAGCGGCACGGCCATGGGGCTAGCGTAGATGAGCTTCCCGTCGCTTTCGCTCAGCGGGATCCCCTGCTCAGGAACGGAAACAGGCGAGGCCATCGCGGTCAGCGTCCAGCTCTTCGAGCGGTAGCCGTAGAAGAATCCCGTCATCCCGATCGACTCCCACTGGAAGGGGTCGAGAGTGAAGCGCGGGCTCCAGGCTCCGATGTTCCAGTGCTTGTCGGCGACGCTCCAGTCGACCAGGCGGCGGCCCGCCGCGATCTCATGCAGGGGCGACCAGCGCGCGCTCGTGGAAACGTAAAGCTCGCGGGCATCGGCCGCGAAAGAGGGATTCTCTGAAATGAAGGTGGCTGCCTTGAGGTCGGCGACCCCACGCAGAAGCAGCCCTTCCCCGGCGAACCGAGGCTCCAGCAGCAGCATCGAACTGAACGACTCGCGATCCCGTGAGCTCTTGAAGAAGCTCAAGGAATCCAGGCTGATCAACCCCGCCGCCAGCGCACACTGTTGGCCGGGCCCCCCGTAAAGAAAGCAGCCCGCGCTAAACGCGAGGCCGTATCCGCCGATGAGCCTTCCGAGGCGCCTCAACGCCCCGGGCTTGCTTTCGATCGCCATTCCCCTCCATGGGAACCAAAACCGTCATCCCCTGAGTTAAACGATAACAAACCTCAGAAAGACGGACAGGTTCCCCACCCAACCTTGGGCAATCAACGCCCCAGGCCGAACTCATCTCAACCGTCAGGCGAGGGACGGTTTCCATGAGCCCAGAACGTCGTAACCTATCGAATTCAAAGCTGCAACCCAACATAACGCGCAGTATAAATAATCAAACAATCCTGGGAGTTCGCCCAAGAAAAGGGCCAAATCCCTGACGTTACGCGGCGTGTTTCATCGGGGGCTAGGCGACGTCGTCGTCGCGGTTCTGAACCTCGGTCTGGGCGGGATTCGCCTCCGGTTTCCAAAGTCCGCGGGACTCCAGAGCCAGGCGCAGGCGTCCGATCCGGTGTGCCAGTGCGCCTGCGGACGCGACGGTCTCACGAGACTTGCGAACGGAATCGCCCGGCCCCGAGAGCCTTCCGCTGAGAATCTCGAGCTTTACCAGGAGTCCAACCAACGACTCCACGTCCGCACCAAGCTCCGCGACGGCATGGAGATCCGCGATCTCCTCCTGCCTTCTCACGAGAGCCCGCACCGAGAGGAAAGGCCCCGCCAAGGTAACGAGCACCGCCATGGCTCGCAGGAAGGAGGCCAGCGCGGGGTCGAGGGCCGGATCCTGAGCGCTCAGGATCATCACCCCCGCGATCGCGATGCAACCGGCACCCGCCAGGAACCCGACCCAGAGCCGGTTCCTGAAATGCTTGAGCCGGACATGCGCGGCCTCTCGAAGGAGCGCGGCGCGCAGCTCCTGCTCCCCCAGCTTTTCCGTCAACGGCTGCGAAAGGAAAACAGACGGCCGAAACGGCCCGCGGCCCGATGGAAATCCCGAATAGAGAACCTGCGACCAGGCGGCAATCCGGGTATCGACCATCCAAAAGCTGGGCACGGGGACTTTCGCTTCACTGAAGCATTTTTCCAAGCGTTCCAGCAAAACTCCGGGTTCCAGCCTTTTGACCGGCAAGATTCTGCGGAGATAAAAGGGCGCGAGCGCGAAACTCAGCGCCAAGCCCGCGAAGATGCCGAGCGCCAGCCCGGAGAGGGCCAGGAGATTGCCCGTGGATTCCTCGAGCCCGGTGGCCTTGGCTGCGGCCAGCGCGACCCTCACGAAAAGTTGGATCACCCCGAGGTAAACGAGCACGCTCGTCAGCATCCAGCCCATGATCCGGAATCCCAGGCCCAGAAGCTGGGTCTCGCTCGGGCGATCAGGCGCGGGAACGGAGCCCCCCTCGCTCTCGGACCGCGGCGAACCCCGAGGCGCCAGGCGATGGCTCCCGGGGCGGCTTCGGATCAGGGCTTCGAGCTTCGCGCAAAAAATGTTCTGTACCGTGAGCGCCGTGAGGAAAAGAGAGAAGGGGAGAAGGCGGTTCACGTCGGACAGACCGAAGCTCGCGACGTAGATCACCGCCTGAACGGCGAGCCCGAAGATTCCCATCACCCGGACTCTGCCCACCTCTCGGTCGGCATCCCAGTCCTGATCCTTGCCTTTGCGGATCTCAAGATCGCCCTGCGCGTATTGCGCCCAAAGTGCGAAAGCAACGACGGGTATCGCCACGATCGCCGCAAACGCAAGATGAGGGTGGGTGGCCCACTGAAGCTCAGGCAAGGGAGGAACGGGCGGTGCTGCAGCTTCTGTGGGTAGGGATGCCATGCTCTCTTAATTGATCTTATCGGTCGGACTATGGGGCTCTCTTGAGGGTACCCCGTGATTCTTTAATGCCCCGTAATTACTAAGTTATCTTATCGACGCCCGCGAGCGGCCTTGGCGCTAGCGCACCCCGCCTAGAACGGGTAAACGAGTTCACATCATGAAAACTCTTACGGAATTCTCCGGCTTCTCCCTTCGGCCTGCTCTCGACATCAAGAACGAGCTTTTCACCGCGAAACGTAATGCGCCTCCGGCGCCGGTGGAAGCACCGCCAGCCGCAGTGACAGATGCGGCGTCGGCCGATGAAGCCCCGGCACCCGCAGAGACCGCTCCGAGCGAGTCGACTGAAGCGACGGAAGTTGCGCCTGGGGAGGCCGCGGCCCCAACGGAGCCGAACGCGTCCGACGCCGGTGCCGCTGAAGAGACCGTTAGCGCCGCTCAAGCCGAAAAGTCGGAAGCTCCGGCCGTGGATGGGAAGGGCGAGCCGCGTGAGCCGCGCTCAGGTCGTGGGCGCCGCGGTAGAAGAGGCGGCGGTGGGGGCCCGCGCCCGCAGCAGGCTCAGCAACCTCGGGCGCCGCGGGTGGAAATCACCCGCGAAGAGCTTCAGCCAGTATTGGCCGAGCGCCTGAAGCTCGAGGGCGACAAGCTTGAAAACCTGTTGGACGCATTGGACGTCGTCGACTTCCGCAGAATCCAGGATCTCCGTCGCGTGGTGGTGTACCAGCTCGCCGAAGGAGAAACGACGCCCCCGGGCGCCGTAAAGAAGGGCGAGAAAGCCTTCATTGCCGAGTACCTCCAGTCCTTGAACGCGCCTCGCCCTAGGGAGGGCCGAGATGACCCGCGCGGCGGACGTGACGGCCGCCGCGGAGGCCGTGACCGCAAGGGCGGCAGGTCCGCGCGTGATCGCGGCGGACCCGGAGGCGGTGGCCGTGGACCCGGAGGCGGTGGCCGTGGACCCGGAGGCGGTGGCCGTGGACCCGGAGGCGGTGGCCGCGGACCCGGAGGCGGTGGCCGCGGACCAAGCGGCCCGCGCGCGTAGTCCACGCAACCATTCTCAGGAAATCGCGAATCTCAGATCCATCACGTTCGTTTCGGTGCGTCCCCCCGGCAGTGCGTGTCCGATCGACTCCAGCCAGCCGCCGGAGTCCCGCGCGCCGAGCGCCTGATGAACTGCGGCCCGCAACTGGCTGTCGTCTCGAATCTTGGGGGGCGCGAGCCAGCCCCCGGACAGCCCCGAGTTCCCGTCGTCGCCGTCGGTCGCGTAGGCGCCCACCGCGCGTGGAACAGTCTGAAATCCGACGTTTTCAGCCAAATAATCCGCAAGCCTAAGCGTCCACTCGCTGCACCTCCCGCCGCGGCCCGGGCCCTCGGCCGACATCGGAAATGGCGCCTCTCCCACGCTGAACCAAAGCGTGGGGCAGCTCACTTTCGAAGCAATGATCGCCTCTGCGAACTGAGCCACGGCCTCGGCACCGCCCCGCGAGTCGTTCACGGGAATGCGTACCGCGGCCATCCGTCGAGCAGCGGCCCAGGCCTGAACAGCGCCCTCCGCTTCCTCCACGCCGCTCAGGCGTACGAAATCGGCTTCCCGCGAAAGGAGCTCTCGCTTCACGCGCGCGCGGTGCGCGATAAGGTCAGCGCTTTCAGCGCGACCGCCCAGGGCCTCCCGCGCGCGCGCGCTCAGCAGACTCAGCGGCTCCCAGAACAGGGATGGGCCGGAACCCACCAAACGGGCATCGTTACCGGGCACATCGCAAGTCCAGAGCGTGAGCTGGCGCCGCGCCGGGCAATCCGCCGCGAGCCCACCGGCCTTGAGCGAAGAGAGAACGGCCCGCGCGGGGTTGGTTTCCTGGATGCTCCATCCTTCCATCTGTGCACGGCGATTGAGCTCGATGATGCGACTTTCGTCTCCTGGAACGAGCGGCAGCTCCGCGAGGGATGAAGCTCCGCCCGAGATCAGGAACACGGCGATGTCTTCGGCGGCGAACGACCGCACTTGCTCCAAAAGCCAGGCGCCGGCGGCAAAGGAGGCCGGCCCAGGCGCCGGGTGGTCGCCATCATGGACTCCAGAACCCTTTCCGACAGCGATGCGCTTTCCCTTGCGGTTGACATGAGGATCCACGACTCGAACCCAGGCTTCCATCTGCGCTGGCGCCGGCTTACCGATGGCGACGACATGGGTGGCTCCCGCCGAATCAAGCACGCCCGACAACACTCCAGCCGATCGCAGCAGGCCCAGCGCTTGGGTGGGACTTAAGGCCCTCGCCACCGACTGGAAAAGGTCCAGCACCTCGCTCCTCGGATCCATCACTGGAAGTTTACCTCGGATGTGTCATGCCCGACACATTCCGACGAGCCCGACGCCCGACCAGCGCATGGACACCCGAGCCCGTGGAAACGTCCGAAGGTCCGCGTTTCCATGCGTGTTTCCGATGACACCCTCTGGCACCGAACTTGATGAACATGACTCTGATGAACCGCGCACACTTCCGTCGCCAGGGCATTTCGACTTTCCAACTCGGGCTGATCGCCTCAGGGGTGATCACCGCGGTGCTCGCGGGATCGCTGAGCTTCGGGCCCGAGGGGGCGCCGAAAGGAAGCGAATGGCGCGGGCCCGCCGCGACGAGCACCTTCGCCCCGGGCTCCCTGCTGCAGGAGGCACTCACGCTGGCGCAGTTCCATCGCGACCAGGAGCTCACGGCCACGCGCCAAGACTCGCGCGACCAGCTTTTCGCTACCGCTCGCGCACTGACTCGCACGGCGCTCTGGGTAGAGAAACGTGGCGCACTTCAGGGCCGCAATACCGAAGCTGGGCACGCTCGCAATCTGCTCCTCAATGCCCGCGATAAAATCCTCATGGCCGCCGGCGCGCTCGGCTCGCCCGCGCCTCAGGCGCTTCCCATGGCAGACGCCCGCCGCGTGGACCACGCCATCGCGCAGTTCGCCCTGCCTCTGGACGCCGCCCAGCAACCTCGCGCTCTGCGCGGCATCGCCAACGAGGACCGCTCGCCGCCCCAGCCCCAGATGACCGACTCCGGCACCCGCGACGAGCTCATGGTCGACCACGTGGTGCGCTGGATGACCCGCCCGGGGCAGGAAGCCAACCCCACGGGCGGGATGCTGCGGACGTTCTAAAGGAGCCGGCAGGCCCCTGGCGGCCTCTTGGCCAATACTCGTTCAGAGACTATTTCGGATTTCTGCTGACGGTCTCGAAGGCGGCGGATCCAGACGCTCTGTACTCGTATGTCTTGCCCAGCAGCCGATCGAAGAGGCGGATTTTCAAGTTCGAGAGCTTCGAGTTGCGGCACCAGAGCTTGGATCCATCCGTATCTTCATACTCCACGAGCGCGGCTTTTTCCGGATTCGCGTTGGCTTCTCCTTCGAGGATCCAGCGCCAGCTCTTGGCCCGGAACGTCCAGAGCCCCTCCTTCCACTCGGACTTCGGGCGCATCATGCCTAGAGTCGAGGAGAACGCGATCCGCCTGCCCTCGCGGAAAAGCACAAACGAGGATACTGGCGGGCTGGGGCGCCCAAGCAATGGGATCCGAGCTGAAAGCCCCTCGAACACCAAGCCGTCGGCGGCGGGACCTTCGAAAGTATTACAGTGAGCCCAGGCCCATTCGAGCGCTTGCCGGGTGCCATGAATGTGGCCAATCATTCCAGGTGCGGCCTGGAATTCAATCTCCCGGCCTCCCACCCTGACTGCTCCGTCGAACATCGCGTCCAGGGCAAAGCTGTTCAGCTCGCTCTTCGCGATGCCCAGGGTCCTGACCAGGAACGGCACGTGCCGAAAGCGGAGGCCGCTGTTTTCGTATTCAAAACGCCATTCGATGTCGCCCGCCGTGCCTCGGCCCCGGACTGAGTCGATAAGGTCCTGATCGCGAGAGAAGGCCTGGCTACCCTCCCAATCCAAGGACTCCAGAGAGGTGGAGTTCTTTCCGATTGAGATTTCGTCGCCCCCACGGTCAAAAAAGATGGCCCAAGTGGCAGCCTCCCGGCTAACACCGTCCAAGAGAGAATACCGGAACCAAAGCGCCCGCCCCTCACCCAACCCGATCCTTCCGAACCAGATCTCGTAGAACGGCCCTTTGCCACGGTATCTGCGATTCATACGCCGCGCGTTCCCGCCGACACGGGATCGATCGCGCGCGACGCGACCAGGGTCAGCGCCACGAAACCATCCGCCACCGCGCAGAGGATCCACCCGCTGCCGAGCGTGAACGCTAGCCAAACAAACCCTGCAGTGCTCACGAGCTTGGACAGGATCATCAGAGAGGACAATCGCCGATCCGAGGGGTCGCGCGCCGACGCGGCGGCCAAGCCCACCAGCACGGCCATCAGGGAAATGGCCAGTACATGCCAGAGCTCTCCGCCCGTGCCCCGCATAGCAGGCGACAGCCCCAGGACTTCAGCCATCCCGTTCAAGCCTGTCGTGAGCTCCACTGGGACCAAGACGAAAAGAATACCAACCCCGAGAAACGCCACGGCCCAACCCGAAGATACGCGTCGATACAGTCCCGTCTTCCATCCTTCGATGCTCATCTCAACCTCTCTCTTTGATCGATTCGGCGACGAGGTCATACACCTCGTCAGCCTGCTTGGGGTCAAAGTCCTCGTGAAGTTTCTTTCGAATTCCGAAATCCGACAGCACCTGGTGCACCGTAGGCTCCACCCCGTGCCTCGCCAGGCAGCTTTTCACGCAAGCCAGCGGGCATCCATCGATGGCCGCGATCGCCCGTCCCGATTTCGCTACGCGGACTAGCGAAGCGACGTCGCCGCCCACGCCCGCGATGCACGACATCTCCGCGACTCCGGCGCGATCGAGCCTAACCGCCAAGGCGTTCGCGAGCTGCGCGGCGCTCGAGCATCCCGAACATGAGTAGACGATCGGAATATTTTTAACCGACTTCTCCCGCATAAGCGTCCCTCCTATCTCGGTGCGCTGGTGATCTTCCGTCCCACCACTCTCGCCACCAGGCGCAGGCGGTCTTTCCACGGAAACCTGAGAAAGTTCGTCTTGAGCACGCCCTTCGAAAAGTAGGTCGGCATGGAGTAATCAACCGCGGCCTCGAGTAGAACCGGGCGCCCGCGCGCGGCCTCGGCGAGGCCCCATCGGATACCCGATTCCGGATCGCTGGGGTCAAGACGAAGAAAGGCAGCGCCAAGTCCCTCCGCGATCAGGTCGGCTCGGTAGGACGGCAACTCCGTGCAAGTCTCCCGCTGCAGAGCCGCCCGCTGAAACTGAGCGATCTGCGAAAGCTCGCCGTCACGGAGCAGGATCACCACCAGACCCACGCCCTGCGCGGAGGCCGTGGCAAGCTCGAACCCGGTCATCATGAAAGCGCCGTCTCCGGCGAAAGCAACGACGGGACGTGCGGGTTCCGCGAGGCTCGCTCCGATCGCCGCTGGAACGCAGTAGCCCATGCAGGAGTAGTCCACGGGAGCAAGGAAGGATCGGGGCCGCGGGAGTCGCAGATGCTCCATGGCGAGAAAGGTTCCGTTGCCGCTGTCGGTGACGTAAATCGCCTCAGGACCCGCAGCTCTCTGCGCGGCCGAAAAGAGCGCCTCGGGAGCGATCCGGTCCTTGCTGAGGGGAGCGGCTTGCTCCTCTCGGATGCACGCATGCGCAGCTGCCAGGCGGTTGAGCCTTGCGGAATCGCACTGGCGTGCAGCCAGCGACGGCGTGGAGAGCAGCGCGCGGACAAATGCGCCAGCGTCCGCCTGAATAGTCACCTCGGCCGGGTAGTTGCGCCCCAATGCGGCGGCGTCGGCATCCACGTGTATGAGACGCGCCGGCGGCTCGACGCCATAGCTCCCGGTTGCGACCTCGCCGAAGCGGCAACCGATGGCGAGCAGGCAGTCCAGGCCGGACTCTATCTGCCGGATCGAAGCGGGAGCCGTGCGCCCCATCTGATTCCACGTCCAGCGTGGATGATTTTCCGGGAAAACGCCCTTTCCAGAAATCGTCGTGAAGACCACGGCATCGAGGGCCTCTGCCAGCTCCATGAGGGCATTTCCTGCGCTCTGAGCCCCGAGTCCGAGGTAAAGTCCAATCGAACGCGAGCGATTCAGAGCGTCCGCAACACCCCCAAGCAGAGCTGGGTCCACAGGGTTCAACGAGGCGTCCGAGAGCGGCCGGTTCACCTCGGGGCCGGGATCGCCGGGGGAAATATAGAGCTCCGCGGGAACTTCGATCATCACCGGACCCGCCGGCGCGGTCACGGCAAGCCGACACGCGTCGCGAATCATGGGATCGAGGTCCGCATGAGTGCGTGCCTGAAAGACACGCTTGCAAACCGGTCGCGCAATCTCTGCCTGGTTGATGTCGTGCAGCTGGTAGGCACGACCCGTGTCGCCTCGAATTCCGCAGGCGATGACCAAGAGCGGGATCTGGTCCATCCAGCACTCCGCGATTCCTGAAAGCGCATGAGTAAGGCCGGCACCCGGCACGAGATTGAGCGCGGCAAGCCGACCGGAAGCCCTGAAAGCCCCATCGGCCATGAACCCGGCCGCCTGCTCATCGCCCACCAGTATGGGGGTCAGCTTGGGTTCGTCCAGCATTGCGTCGTAGAGTTCAATGTTGTGCGTGCCTGGGATCCCGAAAACGAGATTCACCCCTTCTCGCACAAGCGCTCTGGCCACGGTTCTCCCGCCCAACTCCTTCATGAAACCCTCCCTAGGAACTCCTGCAGGCACTTCACCAACTCTTGCGGGTACGACACCCGGGTCTCCGAGGACCCAAAGAACGGGTTCATCAGGCAGAGCCGGGCAAGCACGATCTCGTCCTCGTCCAAAACGGCGTTCCAGGAAGGGATCCACTCGTCCATGAGTTTGGAGTAGGTGGGACGCCTGAGCGTGGTCCGAGAAAAGGTAAACGGACCGTCGGATTTCGGTGAGAAAGCCTCATAGAGTTGACGCATGCGTGCGTTGGACTTCGAGAGCGCCTCATGAGGGTGGGCAAGAGTAAAACACAGAATATTGGACTCACCACCGGGCGCGACCCTGAGCGGAAGCCCAGAGGCCAGCAGCAACTCCTCGAGCGACTTCCGTGTCTCCACGCTGCGCCTCAGGATTCGCCCATATCCGTCGCCCGAGAGCGCCATCGAGCGCGCGATCATCCAAGTAGCGGCCGCACCCGCGGCGGATCTCGAGCCCTCGAGAGTGAAGGGCCCCCGATCGTGCAAGGGATCAAACGCCACATACGGCGCATCGGTGCGGGTCACCAGATAGTCGCGTTGAATACGCGTGAGAAAGGCGCCAGACGCGTACGGCACATAGCCCAACTTGTGCGGGTCCAAGGTGATGGAATCCGAAAGGGAGAGCGCCTCGAGCGCTGCCGCGGCCGGATTCCCCATGAGCTCTCGGGCGCCAGGATCCATCGCTCGAAAGAACCCGCCGTAAGCGGCGTCGACGTGGTGCCAGATCTCCAAGCCCCGCTCCCTGCGCCAGGTTTCGAGAAGTTGGGTTACCTCGTGCACGGGGTCGAACCCCCCGAACTCCGTTGTTCCAGCCACCGAAACGACCATGAGGATGGGGCGGCCCTCACGTCTCGCGCGTTCCATCTGTTTCGCGAGATCGCTGGGGTCCAGCTTTCCCCGTCCATCTAGCTCTACTGGCCAAAAGGCCTCCGTGCCCAACCCGAGGAGCTCAACCCCTTTGGGCCAAGAATAGTGTTTGTTTCCAGGCACAAGCACTACGGGCCCACGGAACTCCTGTCCGAAGGCCTCAGAGATCGCGCGCGTGCGTTCCCAGGGATTGCCGGAAGTGAAGTTGAAACGTTCCTCCGGCGCCTTGCCAGAGGCGGAGGTCAGCGCGTCGAAGGACTGCCATCCGAGATGAGCGGACTCAAAGAGGGAACCCGAACGCGCCCCGGCCCCCGCCGCCGCTGAAAGCCACAGCGCGCAGCGGGCACGCGCCCGAGCCAGCGACTCGAAATTGGCAATCGTGCCACCTGAGGTAAAGTGACCAGCGGCCACTCCCGGCCGGTAACCTACCATCTGAGCGAGAAACCCGACGGCCTCGTGCTCGATGTGGACTCCTACGCGCGAAGATTCACCCGAGATGTTGTTGGGATTGTGGATGAGCGCCACGAGATGTCCGAAGAGCGCGGGAAGAGCCGTTTCCGAGAACATGTGGCCCACGTATCGCGGTGAGAACTTCGGGACCTCGTGTTCGAACCTGGTCATGAGCTCCGAGAGAGCGTCTGAAAACGCCGACCTCCGAACGTCGAACTCCTCCTGTGACTGGTCAGCGATCGAGATCGCGCACCCATCCCCCGGGTGGATGCGCCTTCTCCAGTCGAACCACCGCTCAAAAAGAGAGGTAACGAGCGACAACACCCATCGCGCATTCTCGGCCCGAGGCCCCAGGAAGAAGATCTTGAGCGAACTTTCATTGGGATCGCAGGGCGGTCTCAGAGGCGCTGCCATAGCTGCCCCGATCCTCGCAAAGAATTCATGGATGGATAGACCTCTCCACCCGCGGTCATTTCGACTCTAGTGCCAACCGGTAGGCCCTCTAGCGTCCTGACTTGCTTGAGATTGTGATCCATCAAAGTTCGAGTCCGCCTGGCGTTGAGCGCTCCTGTCTCCGCCGTGACCCTTTCTGTACTCATGACTTCCATAGGTCAATCGTACAACATGGCGTCCTTGGCGATCAGCGGCACTGGCACGAGACCTGCTAATTGTGTCTGAATCGAGGCCGTTGCGGTCGGACGCGTTCCCTTACCTCGGGCATGGGATGAATTCTCGCGCTCAGGAGACAGAACGACCCACCGCCAATCCTCGATACGCTCGAAATCTTCAACCTGCCACGACATGAAAGAGGAGAACTGTAGATGAATCTGATCACTTTGCGCGTGTATCTTGCCGCTCTGGTGGTCTTCCCGCTTCTGGTTTCAATGGACGCATTGGCCGGGCCGCCCGCAAGCACCCCGGCGCTCGTAGAGCAAGGAAAGGCGGCCTACAAGATTCATTGCATTGCCTGCCATGGCGAGAAGCTGGACGGAAATGGAGTGGCTGGACAATACATGAACCCCAAGCCCCGCAATCTCACGGCCGACAAGTTCAAAGCGGGCTCTGGCGCGCAGGAGATCTTCAATACGACGAGCAAGGGCCTTCCGGGTACGACGATGGCCGCCTTCGGACACGTCAGCGAGCAGGATCGCTGGGGAATCGTTCACTACATCCTGAGTCTTAGAAAGAAGTGACGCCGAGGTTTGCCTCGAAAGTGGTGCTCTTCGAGCACAGATGGCTTGCTCTTCACGGGGTGAGTGGCGAAAAGGCGCGGACGGTGATCCTGGCAGCTCAGGCGAGAGCCAGGCGCTATCCGGCGCCCATGGGCGCGCTCCATTGGGTCCTCAAGTGGGCGGCGGAACTTCTGCTGCCGCTGCTTACCGGACAAGGCCCCTTGCCCGTGAGCGGGCTTTCGCAAAAGCAGTTCGAGGAGATGGATCGACGGGCGCATGTTTCTCGGATTCCTCTGCTTCGCTCCCTCTACCTTCTGCTTCGACTGCCTCTCTGGGATGCGCTCTTCTCGGAAGCGGATCCCGTTCGGTTGCCCCACCCGCTCGCGGACCGCCTGGAGCGCCGCCCGCCGCCTCGGTCTGCGCCACCAGACGAAATCTACGATCTCGTCGTGATCGGATCAGGAGCCGGCGGTGCTCCTGTGGCGTGGGAACTCGCTCGTGCGGGAAAAAAAGTGGTTATTCTGGAGGAGGGCTCCCTCGTTCAGGCGGAGACCACGGCCGAGGCCCTACGCAAGAACTACCTCCGTCAAGCTTTTGTGGCCTCTTTGTCTGCCGGCCTGCTCCCCATTCTCGCTGGCAGGGGATTGGGGGGGACTACCGCCGTTAACATGGGCACGAGTCTCGCGCCTTCACCCGAGACCTTGCTGGCTTGGGAGAAGAAAACCCAGGGAGCGCTTCAGGCCACCGAACTCGGCCCCTATCTCGCCCGGGTACTGGAGCTGCTCCCCGTGCGAACTCCGTCACGCGAGCTGTTGTCTCGAGCCGGACTGATTTTCGAAGAGGGCCTTGAGGCACTCGGGCGAGGCGAGGCTTATGTACTCCCAAGGAATTCCGATAGCTGTCAGGGAATCGGGCGTTGCGCGTTCGGGTGTCCGGTGCACTCCAAGAGAAGCACGGACATTTCCTTCCTGCCCGAGGCCATGGATGCTGGTTGCCTAGTTCTTCCTGGGCACGAGGCACTTTCAGTGCGCGACGAGGCTGGCGGAGCGAGCGTCTCCGCAAGAGCGCCCGACGGAAGCCGGTACCGCCTCAATGCACGCCACGTGGTGATCAGCGCGGGAGCGCTTTCCACTCCCAAACTTCTGAGATCAAGCCGCCTGGGCACGCGGTGGCGAGCGGCGGGTAACGGGCTCCGCATCCACCCAGCCGCCAAGGTCTTCGCGCTGATGCCCGAAAAAGTCGACGGTGGAAGAGGGATTCCGCAGGGGCTGGGCTACCGACCACCGGAGCTTCCTCGAATCGTGATGGAGGGTGTGTTTACGCCCTATCCGGCCGTGGCCCCCGTTTTCCCCGTGGCGGGCATGTCGTTCCGCAGCTGGATGGCGTCCTACGATCATGTCGCCACCTTCGGAATGATGCTGATTGAACGCGCGGAGGGCCGTGTGCGGTGGGCAGCGGGCTGGCCGCTCATCAGCTATCGGCTGCAGGCCGAGGACGTATTGGACCTTGCGCGTGGACTCAAGGTGGCTGGCGAGGCCTACTTCGCCGCGGGTGCCACAAAGATTCTTCTTCCTTTTGTGGGAGCCCGCGCCGAGTACAGCTCCAAGGAGGAGCTCTCACACTTCCGGCCCGAGAGCCTCCGTTCGGAGGATCTCGTCTGCAGCGGCTTTCATCCGCAGGGCACGGCGAGTATCGGGCGGGTGGTGGACGGAAACTTGAGAGTCATCGGATCAAGAAACGTCTCTGTGTGCGATGCCTCCGTCCTTCCTCTGTCGCCCGGCGTGAACCCTCAGGTGACGATCATGGCGTTGTCGTTGCGACTGGCGGACCACCTTCGTGGCGCCGGCCCATCAGTCAGCGCTTAGCGCCTCCACGAGAACGCTCGTTGGCTCCGAGGTGCCAATGCGTTGTTTCCGAATCACGCCGCCTTCGTCGAGCAGGGTGATCATGTAGGAGTGCGAAAAATCCACTCCATTGCTTTCCTTGCGGTACTTCACCCCCAGGAGCGCGGACACCTCCTG
>JADZFF010000018.1 GCA_020850015.1 Bdellovibrionales bacterium
GGACCTACAGGCGAGCATCGAAGCGGTGGCCAGGATGGCCACCAAGAGGTTCAAGGATGAACACTCGCTCGCCCTGTAGGTCCACTCCCCGGCCCCCCTTGAGCGGATCTACCGAAGCAGCTCCATCAGATCCTCACGCGTGAGCCCCGAGGCGGCGCCGCCGTCCTCGAGGGCCGCGCGCATGAGCTCGCGTTTCTTGCCCTGGAGCGCGAGGATGCGTTCTTCCACCGTGCCCGCTGCCACCAGGCGGTGGATCAGCACCGCTCGCACCTGCCCGATGCGGTGCGCACGGTCGGCGGCCTGATCCTCGGCGGCCGGGTTCCACCAGGGGTCCATGAGGAAGACGTGGTCGGCCGCGGTGAGGGTGAGCCCCACGCCGCCGGCCTTGAGCGAGAGAAGAAGCACGGGCGGCCCGCCGTCGCTCTGGTACTCCGTCACGATCCTGGCGCGTTCGGGCGCGGCGGTGCTGCCATCCAGGCGTGAGTGCGAGATGCCGCGCGCGTTCAGTGTCGCGGAGATCAGGTCCAGGAACGAGGTCCACTGCGAGAACACGAGCGCCCGATGCCCATCGGCGAGCGAGGTTTCGAGCGTCTGCGCCAGGAGCTGGATCTTTGCGCCCGCGACAGTACCCGTGGGTGCGCCTTCCTCCCGCTCTTCGTTCGCCGAGGGTCCGTTGTCCGTGCGCGGGCGCCACTCCTCGGGGAGGAGGCGCGGATCGCAACAGGCCTGGCGCAGGCGAAGCAGCCACTCGAGCGCCGCGAACATGCCCTGACGGTCCGTAGGATCGCCGAGGCGCGCAAGCACCTCGCTTCGCGTGGCGGCCAAGAGCGTGTCGTAGGCCTGCCGCTCGGGCGCGCCGAGCTCTACCGGGAGCAGCGTCTCCGTACGGGCCGGGAGATCCTTCGCCACCTCGCGCTTCGTGCGGCGAAGGAGCAGGGGCTTGATTCGGGAGCGCAGGCGCTTCGCGGCCGAGCTGTCGCCGCCTGAAATGGGTTTCACCACGCGCTCGCGGAACTCCGGGAGCTCGCCGAGCAAGCCCGGCACCGCGAAGCGGAACACGCTCCAAAGGTCTTCGAGCCTGTTTTCCACGGGCGTGCCCGAGAGCGCGATCTTGAACTTGCCCGGGAGGCGGAATACGGCCTGCGAGGTCTGGCTCTCGGGGTTCTTGATGGCCTGGGCCTC
This sequence comes from Bdellovibrionales bacterium, assembly GCA_020850015.1. Lineage (GTDB taxonomy): Bacteria > Bdellovibrionota > UBA1018 > UBA1018 > JADZFF01 > JADZFF01. Next base: position 1,183 of record JADZFF010000018.1, read on the forward strand.
GTCGAGGATGAGCGTGTCCCACTCGCGCGAGCTCAGGGCTCCGAGCTCCAGCCGCGCGAGCGCGTGGCTCGTCACCACGAAAATCTCATCGTTCGCGCCGATCTCGGGGAGCGAGCGGCTGGCGCCGTGGAACAGGGCCACCGTCGTGCGGGGGCGGAAGCGCCGAATCTGGTCGGCCCAGGAAGCGAGCACGCTCGTGGGCGCCACGACGAGCGTGCGCCCCCGCGCGGCGCAAAGGGCCTGAAGAGTCTTGCCGAGGCCCATGTCGTCCGCGAGCACCGCCCCCAGGCTCTGGTCCCGAAGGTAGCTCAGCCAGTTCACGCCCAGGCGCTGGTAGGGGCGCAGATCCGCAACGAGGTCGCGCGGAAGGGGCGCCTCGGGCAGCCCTTCGAACTGGTCGAGCGTGCCGCGCATGGCCTGAAGCGCGCGGGGCAGGGCCGAGCCCGTGTCGGAGAGCAGCTCGGCCGCGAGCACACGCTCGAGCGCGCCCAGCCGCGTGCGAAGCGCCCCTGGTTTCGAGCCCGCGCTTCCGGAGCCCGCGCCCGAGAGTGCCCGCCGCTCCAGCAGCTCGGCGGCGCGCTCGGCGAACCGCTCCATCCAGTCGGCGGGGAGTCGCGCCCAACCGCCGCCCAGGAGTGGAACGCGGTCTTCGCCGCGCCTCCAGGCCGCTAGCGCCTGGCCCGCGTCCGCGCGCCCCGGCGCCGTGTTCCCCCCGGGAGTCGCGTCGAGCTCGAAGCTGAGCTCGAGCTCCTCCCAGGCATCGCCGCGCGCCTGCTTTTCCAGGGCCTCGATGTGCGGCCTGAGCTCCCCGCTCGGCGCGAAGCGCTCGTAGCCCGAGCCGCTCAGATCCCAGCCCACCCGGTGGCGATCCACCCAGGCCGCGGCCTCCGCCCCGTGGAAGGTGCGCGGCTGATCGAGGCTGAGTTGGAGCTCGTTCTGGAGCTTTCGTAGCTCCAGTTGCTCGGCCGTTTTGTCTCGAAGCGCCGCGGCTCCGGAGAAAAGCTGCTCCAGCTCCCCGCGCACCGTGACGCGGGCCACGGGAGGGGAGCCGTAAACGAGACGGGGAGTGACCACGAGCACGTCCTCATCCACGGACTCCAGGTGCAGGAGCACCCGAGGGCGCGTGGCGAGCGTGCGCGGGAGGCGAGTGGCAGTGATCTCCACCGGGATTTTCGCCTCGAGCTTCGGAAGCACGCGCGACATGAAGTCGGCCAGGCGTTCGGGCGCGATCCAGGTGCCTTCTCCTTCGAGGAGCCTTCGTTCGTCGTCGGCCAGCCCGCCCGAGGACGCGGGCTGCAGCACTCCGGAGCGCAGCACGGCTCCGTTGCGGAACCGCCGCTCGATCGAGGGGTCGCGCAGGGCCTTCACCCGGATTCCCAGGCCCTCGTCGGCGATCGCCGCGCGGGGCGCGACGAGTTTTCCGGAGGTTTTCACGGGCCGATCCTCGAAGAAGACGGCCGTGCAGTCCTCGAGCGCCCGAAGCACGGTGGAAAGCGCGCTCGACTCGGGCGCCGCGATCCCAGGGCGTTTGCCCCAGGCCCCAAGCGCGTGCTCGGCCGCGAAGTCGGATTGCTCGGCGGCCAGGCGCACGCCGTTCAGTCGTCCCGATAGGCGCCCGCCCACGAGGCTCGTGAGAGTTCCTCCCAAAGGTTCCCGCTCTCCGCCTCGGGCGACGAATCGCTGAAGCTGCAGCGCTCCGTCGCGCGACTGCGAGAACGCGTACTCCACGCGCGCCACCGCGTAGGAGCCGCTCGCCGATGCGGCGGGGCCTGGAGCGCCCTCGGAGGCCTCAGCAGATCCCGATCCCGTGTCCACCCGCCCGGCCTTGAGCGCGATCACCGCCGCCGCCACGTGGGCGCAGGGGTCCTCGCGCGAGCCGCAGTCGCAGTGCCAGTCGCCATCCTGCGTCCAAAGCGTAACCCTCGGAGTGACCGGGCGGTCCTTCACGGGCACGCGGAGCCGGAGCTCGCCGCCGGCCTCGGTTTCGAGCAGCGGGCGGACGTCCCTCGAAAGGCTCACCCCCCGTGACCAAATGCCGGGCGAGCAGGCCGCTTGGACCGCCTCGAATACGGTTTCAATGGGGGGGAGGGACACGCTTCCCCTCTTACCACGGGCGGGGCGTCAGAACCGCAGGAGTGCGCCCGGAATCTCGGGGCTGACGACGATCTCGTAGGGCCGATCGCCCGCGATGAGCTTCATGCCCGTGCGAAGAGGGTAGCGGCGGCCGGGCTTCAGCTCCCGCTTCCCGATTCGCAGGGCCGAACCCTCGGCTCCGAGCTCCACTGTGTAGCGGCGCCAGAGGCTGTAGCGCACGCGAAGGGCGTGAGGCTGGGAACCGCGGTCCATCAGGATCAGCTCCACGTCGTCGCGCCAGGAGCCGGATTTCAGGGCTCGGAGCCAATGGTGTTTGCGTGCTGAAAGCGTCACCGGGATCAGCCGATGTTCGGCCACCTGGGCCTCGCGGCTCACCAGGTACACGCTCAGCCGGAGTCCCCGGACGATCCTGAAGGCAGCCGCGCCGCCGATGCCCCCGAGCAGAACCAGGGCCACCGGCGTCCAGCCCACGCCCCCGACGAGCATGCCAATGAAGGACAGGAATTCCATACGTCCAAGCTCCTTGCCCTCAATGGATCGGCAGCATCTGCCGATTCCCTGAGGAGGGGGGAGAACCGCCCCTCGGGGAGCATTGTGGGCAGACGCCAGCCGAGAGACCAGAGCAGGAGAGGAGGGGGGGGGTTCCTTCTCCTCGTGCTCCTAGGCCTGACCCTGGGCGCTGGAGCGGCGAGCGGAGAGGGCCTGCCGAGCGCGCTCGCCCCCGACTACTCGCACTATCCCGAGGCCCCGCCCGACCGTTCGATCACCGTCTCCGGCGTCGTGATCGAGCCCACGGTGCCGGACCTGCCGCTCGACCGGCGGCTGACCACGGAAAAAACCTACGTCACCCGCAAGGGCGACACGCTCCGCAAGCTCGCGCACCTTCTGTACGGCCACCGCACCTGGTGGACTCGGGTGAAGGGCGAGAACAAGCAGTTTCTGAGCTACCGGCCCGACGATCAGCTTCCTCCTGGCAGGCCCATCGCCTACCGCGCCGCCCGGCTGGGCGACGAATACCTGGTGCGGGAGAACGACTGGCTGATCCGGATCGCGCAGTGGAAGTACGGCGACACTGGGTTCTGGAAACAGCTTTACGACAAAAATCGCTCCACGATCGACGACCCCGATCTCATCCATCCGGGCGATCGCCTGCGCTTCGGGCCCGACGGCACGATCCGAATGGCCAAGACGGGAAAGGTGATCGTGAAGGGGCTTTCCCGGGCCGAGCGCGCGAAGCCCGCGGCCGCCGCGCCGGCCGTGCCGGAGCCGCCGGCCCCGGTGGTGGCCTCGCGCCCGGCCGTGGTGCGTCCGCCCGTGTTCGAGGGCGTGCTCCCCACCGAGGTGGAGCGCGCGCCGGGAAGCGAAGGGAGCGATGGGATGCTGGGCAGCGGCCAGTGGCCCGTCTGGCTCGCGGTGATCGTGGGCCTGCTCGTTCTGCTGGGAGCCTTGCTTTGGAGAGCCCAGGAAGTGACCTCTGGCGAGCCGATCCGGCCTCTGGGCGCTCACGATCCCGGCTCGGCTCCGAGCAAGCCCTTGGAGCGGCCCCGCGCGCCTTACGACACCATGGCGCTCGACGAGACCTTCATGGACGACCGCAATCTCGACTATATCGACGTCCCGCGCCGGCCCAGCTACCACACGATCACGGCCGGCTGGTTTCGTAAGCAGTTGAAAAAGTGGATGAAAGATGACGCGAATTAATAGTCTCAAGTATTTCGATGGGGTGTCGATCAGTCATCTAGAGATTTCTTAGGGGATATTGGGATCACTCAAGGTTTGGGCGCCCTCGCGCCGATATGTGGACTGAAGGGGAACGTTTATGAGCGATCAGAAGAATCGTTTCAGCCTGGACGAGGAAGAGCAGGGCGGAGGGGAGCAAGCGGCTCCCCAAGGCAATGCCGCCCAGAAGTTCCAGGACCAGGGCGACGACTACGCCTCGCCCGAGCGCTTTGAGAACGACAAAGGTCGCCTCATCGACTTCCTCCAGTACCCCCGCGAAAAGCGGAAGATGACGGACTTCCTCGAAGAGACCTACAAGGCCTACGAGCAGGAGTCGGTGGAGCGGTCCATCAACCGCGTCGTGCACCAGCACGACAGCGAGATGCAGGGCGCCTCGCCCTGGCACAAGCCGGGCCACATCGGCCCGCTGATGTACGAATACCTGAACATGATCGGCGTGGAGTCCGCCTTCGTCAGCGGCCTTCAGCACACGAAGAGCTCGCTCACGAAAACCGTGCAGCAGCGCGTGGACGAGATCAACACGCTTCTCCGCGGCGTCGGCGGCTTCAACCGCCAGATCAAGAGCTCGTTCTCGCGGTCGGCGGTGGTCTACCTCGAGCAGGAAGACCCGCATCACCCGCACCGGGAGCGCGTGATCTTCACCATCAACCTGGGAAACTTCGAGCTGCGGTATCCGCTCGACGAAAGCGCCGAGCATGAGATCACCGAGGATGGCCGCAGCCTCCGCCGCCTGGTGTGGGACGAAGCCGTCAACACCCTGGCCGAGATCGTCTCGAACACCGGGATGAAGCCCAAGTACGTGAAGAACGACAAGAACTCCTGCATCTTCACGATGCGCCAGCACCTCCTCAGCGAGGGCGAGCGCACGCCGGACGAGTATTTCACCTTCGACCTCCGCTACATGAGCGAGGAGACGCGCGAGAAGCTCGGCGCCGACTACGTCGGGCGCGTGGTCGAGTACGAGGGCCGGATCGCCGAATGCACCAAGAAGCTCGCGGCCTGGTGGCTCGGCAAGAAAGCCAAAGATCAGTATCGTCACCAGCTCGAGTGCCTGGAGAAAGACCGGGACTTCTACGTGGGCACGCACGCGGATCCGCGTGAGACCGACTCCGGCCTCATGTTCTCGATCAACGTGAACACGATGAAGGACTACACGGTCACCAAGGACAAGATGCAGGTGATCATGACCAAGTACATCCTGGCGCTGTCGAAGATCGCGGTCGACAAGTCCATGGATCAGCAGGTCAACACGGTTTACCAACAGAAGCAGGCCAAGCCGAACGACTTCCAGAACCTGGACAAGGCGATCGGCGAAGCGGGCCTCGAGCCCGGCGAAGAGGGCCTGGCCGGCAAGAAGGTCGTCGTCGTGAAGGACGACCTCATGCGCAAGCGCGCAGCCGGCGGCCGACGGTAGAAGATTCGGGGAATGAGGGGGCGGGGCCGGAAACGGTTTCCGCCCCTCCAGTTCCCGGAGCCTGATCAGGAGAAACGCCCGGACCACCACCTCCCGGGCGCCTGAAAGGGCGGAAGAAGTAACAGGCATGGTGTCGCCTCGATCCCCTAAAGGAGATCGTGTAAATGTCTGACGTCAAGAAACCCTCCTCAACCCTCAAGGGCGTCCCCGCGGATGCCTCCCCGGAGATGCGCCAGGCCGCCGATGATTTCGTCGGTTTCCTCAAGGACCCCAACCAGAAGCAGGCGCTCACCGATTTCATCGTGAAAACCTACCGCGAGTACGAGTCCGAGCGCGTGGGCCGGCTCCAGGCGCAGATCGAGCACGAGCACGAGATCGACTCCCAGAGGCTCGCGCCCTTCCATCAGTCCGGCAACATCACGCCGATGGTGGCGAAGGACCTCGGCATGGCCGAGACCGAGGCTGCCTTCGCCCGCAGCCTCCGCCACACGCACAAGTCGCTCATTAAGACCGTGGAAGACCGCGTGGAGGAGACGAACCGCCTGCTCGCGGGCATCGGGGGTTTCAGCTCCCAGCTCAAGAGCTGCTTCGCGCGCTCCACCGTCGTGTTCCTCGAGCAGGACGACCCGCGGCACTCTTACCGCGAGAGGCTCGTGTTCTCGATCCATCTTCCCCACTACGAGCTGAAGCGCTCCTGGGCGGACGCTCCCGCCGCGGCCGCCCCGCGCGCCATGAAGCCGGGCGCGGGCCCCTCCGTGAGCCCGGGCGCGCGCCGCGACGGCGGCCCCGGCGACGGCCGCACGCCCATGCAGGCCACCTGGGACGACGCGGTGAACGCGCTCGCGGCCATCATCCAGAGCGCGGGCTTGAAGCCCAAGTACTGCAAGAACGACAGGAACTACGGTCGCTTCGTCATGAAGCAGGACCTCCAGACCAGCCACGTGCTTCCGGATGAGTATTTCTCGCTCACGCTCGACTACAATACCAACGAGAAGATCCGCGAGATGGGCGAGAGCTACAACAAGGTCCTGCGCGGCTACGACAAGAAGATCGAGAAGCTTGAGCCGAAGCTCTCGCGCTGGCCCAAGGACTCCAACGAGCCTGCGTTCCTCACGCATCGCAAGCGCGTCCAGGGGCTCATCAACGAGCGCAACTACTTCGTGGCCACCGTGCCGGATCCGAACCAGCTCGAGGAAGGGTTGCTGTTCCTGATCGAGGTGTCGACGCTGAAGGACTACCACATCGTGAAGGACCGCATGCAGTCCATCATGACGAAGTTCATCCTGCATCTCTCCAAAATCGCAGAGAACCAGGCCAACTTCGATCCCGACCTGCAGTACGAGCTGTGGAAGTCGGGCACCGTGACGGGCAAGAGCGCCGAGGCCCTCACCCAGGAAGATGAGATGCTCGAGGGAGTCACGGAGTACGTCGTGGACGAGGCCGATCTTCGCAAACTCGCGAAGAAGAAGGCGGCTTAGGTATCCGATTCCCAAGTGATGCTAGGCGCGTCAGGCGATGACGCGCCTAGCATCACTTGGGAATCGGA
>JADZFF010000019.1 GCA_020850015.1 Bdellovibrionales bacterium
AGCGTCGACTTGCCCGCACCGTTTGGCCCGATGAGCCCGATCTTCTGGCCGCTCTCCACGGCGAAGGTCACCCCTTCGAACAGGGGGCGGGCGGCGAAGCTGTGAGTGAGCTCATGTGCGCTCAGGAGTAGGGCCACGGGCGCATCTAGGCATGGCGCCCCAAGAAACACAATGACCTCGTGGGGTTACCCCTGCTCCGAAAAGAAGTTTTCGCCTTTAACGCATTGCGTTATAACCCTGGGCGATGTCGGCGCGGCGCTCACTCTTCCAGCACTCCCCTCGCGACGCGGCCCTGGTGGCCGTGACCCTGGCTCAGGTGGGCCTCTGGGTGCTCACGCTCGCGCTCTGGAGCGTCCTGCCGCTCCCCATGATCGTGAGCCTTGGGCTCGTCCAGGCCCTGTTGATCTGTACGAATTTCCAATGCGTAGCCCACAACTTCATCCACCATCCCTTCTTCGCCTCTGCGCCCCTGAACGGGGCCTTCAGCATCCTGAATTCGCTGGCGCTCGCGATCCCTCAATCGCTCTACCGGGTGCACCACCTGAACCATCACGAGTTCAGCAACGCCCCGGGCGACTGGTCGGCCCTTTCGAGGCACGCCGCCGAAGGCGAGCGTGAGGAGCCCCTCTCCCACTACGCGGTCCTGGGGCCCCTCCGGAGCGACCTGGGCCTGGCCATTCGCGCGGCCTCAAGCCAGGGCCTGGGGCAACTGGTTGCGGCCGAGTTGGGCTTCATGGCCCTTTTCGCAGCTGTGGGCATCTGGGTGAGCGCCCCCTGGTTTTTCCTGTTTTTTGTTCCCACCGTGTATCTGGGCCAGGCGCTCGCGCACGCGGAGAATTACCTGGAGCACCACCGCGCCGACCCTGGGAACCGACTCGCGAACTCGGTGAGCTGCTACTCGCCCGCCTACAACGCGCTCTGGTTCAACAACGGCTATCACCAGGAGCACCACAGTTTCCCGCGCGTGCACTGGACGAAGCTCCCCGAGCTGCGCTCCCGCATGCTCCCCGAGGCCCGGCGCCGGGTAGTGAAGGGCGCCCACGCACTCAGCTACAGGCCCCTGCGATGACAATGTATGTTAACTGTCGTGAGTTGCGACCATGCTCCTGAGAATTGCATTGAGTTGGGCCTGCCTCATGGCGACGTCGGCGCAGGCCATCGTGGGCGGCACGCCCATCTCCGTGACTGAAGCCCCGGCCCTTGAGCCCCTCCTGAAGCTCACTTTCAATCTGGCGCCCTGCACGGGTACCTACCTGGGCGACGGCCGCATCCTCACCGCGGGCCACTGCGTGGACAACGCGAGTGCTGGGCAGAATCGTCCGACGGTCTGCGCGGAGTCCGTTCACGGGAAGCGGCTCGGCTGCGCCTTCGGGTTCGACTACGTTCTCCACCAGCCGACGAAGGACTGGAAGGAGCTCGACCTCGCGATCCTGGAGCTGAAGCCCGGGCGTCTCGTTAGCGCGCTCAAGCCGCTACGCGCGGGGCGCCTTTCCTTGGACGCCCTGCCTGCCCCACCTGAAGCGCGGCCCGAGCTCTGGATCGCCGGCCAAGGCTGCAACCGCTACTGGACGGGCCTTTTCGAAAGCAGGGGCACGGGCACGCTTCGGCGGGGCCGCGTACGCTACATCCGCGCGTCTGACCTGCCCGCGCTCCATCACCTCCTCTGGGCACCCTCGGGAAGCGATGCCGGCGCTTGCGAGGGCGACTCCGGAGGCCCGCTCTACTCCTGGGATCCCTCGGGAACACTGCTCGTCCACGGCGTGGCCCAGTCGATCGTGAAGCCCACCGCGGGATCGAAGGAAGACCCGCGCCCCGTGATGAGCCGCTACACGCGGCTGGACGCCGAAGCTGCGCGCCGTTGGCTCGAATCCCTTCAGTGAGAACCCGGCGCGGCGCGGACTCATAACGATCGGAGGTTAGAGTCTTTAATCTTCGTGGTCGGGGATCGATTGGAAGTAGGTCGGCAGAACGAAGGAGGTGCTGACGTCGGCGCCGCCCACGGGGGTCTCAAGAACCTGACCCACGATCGTCTTCACCTTGAAGTCGTAGCCCTTGCCCACCGAGTTGGTCCAATGAACCTTGAGCGAGACTTCCGTCCCGAGCACCGTTTTCCCGATGCCCCGGTACTCGACCTGGGTGCGGAAATGGCCGTTCTGGAGCGACTCGATCCGCGCGCACTCTTCGTCGGGCCGGCTCTCCGCGAATACGGTGCGGTGGCAAAGCTCGGCGCGGTAGTACCAGGGCTCGAGCCTCAAGGTCACCGGCTGCCCGTGCTGATCCTTCACCTCACCCGAAACGTCGAGCATCACGCCGTCCGGCGTGCGCTGGCAGGCGCTCAGGGACAGACCGGCGCCGATCGCTGCCAGGGACATGAAGCCGCTCAGGGCTTTCCAAGAAACCAGACCTTGAACTGACATCGCGATGTCCTTTCCGACTTTCCGAGAACCACAGTGTCTCGCGGTTTTGACGCAGTGCATCGTGTTGCCCCTTATACGTCCGATGAAATTTGTCGTCAATTTGAATCTCTCTGAGGGTGAATTTTTTATCCTTTAAAACCCAGGTGTTACACGACTTCTGCGGAGATGGATAAAATGGCTATCGCTGCGAGCCATTGCGCCACTCAAAGGGGGCGCAGCCAGGAGACCGGGCTTGGCCAGGTCGTAACCGTCGAGCCTGCGCTCCTCGAACAAACCCATGCGCACTTTGCGGCGGTTCCCGCGCCCCCCGTTTCGCGGCTTCGGTCTGATACTCCGCCAGCCCACTTGACCCCTAGAGGCACCCCGGTACCATGCTCAGAAGTGGTCTATTTTCGAATACTTGCGAGTCACATCGCTCCGCTCGCGCTGATACTCATGTATCCAATCACCCGCCCGTCATTGGCCCTCGCCGCCTCATACGGTGCGACCCTTGAGGAGGCGTTTAGCTCCGCTCTGAAGCACGATGAGGCGCCCGCCGTCGCGGACGCGCGGCTTGACCAGGCCGATGAGCAGCTCTCCCAGGCCTGGGGCGGATTTCTTCCTTCCATCACGGCCGAAGGGACTTACGGGCGCCGCGAAGACACCGGGCGCCTGCTCGATCCGGAACAGTGGAGCGCCCGGCTTGCGGCGCGCTGGCAGCTCTTCCAGGGGGGAGCGGAGTACGCGGGCCTGCGTTCGCTGCGCCGAACTCGCGAAGGGGCGGACGCCTCGGTTCAGGCCGCCCGGCATGCGCTTTACGCCCGAGTGGCGGAGGCGCACTTCGCGGCGCTCGCCGCGGCCCTGGAGCTTGAAACCCTGAAAAGCCTCCTCGACCTCACGCAGCAGCGCGTGAAGGAGCTCAGCGATCGGGCCCGAATCGGCCGAACGCGCGAAAGCGAGGCCCTGGCCGCGCGGGCGCAGCTCGCGTCCGTGAGCGCCCAGGTGCGCGCCGCCGATGCCGATCTCGGGGAAGCGCGGGCCGGCTGGAGCCGCGTCACGGGGCTCTCGCCTGAGCAGGCCCCTTCGCAGCCGCTCGACAAAGACCCGATCGCGGCGGCCGAGATTCCCCGCCCCTTTCCCGCGCTCGCGCACTTCATGGGGCCGGCCCGGGAACGGCCCGACGTCGTGGCCGCGCGCAGGCAGTTCGAGGCCGCCGACGAACTGTGGCAGGTCGCGCTCGCCGGCAATTTTCCCAAGCTCGAGGCCACGGGCAACTGGTACCTCGCTCGATCGGGCTCCCTCGACAACGGACGCTGGGATGCGGTCCTGACCCTGACGCTCCC
>JADZFF010000020.1 GCA_020850015.1 Bdellovibrionales bacterium
GTTTCCTGGCGCATGCCGATACGGGCGCTCCTTCCGGGTTTCGTGGGCGAGGGAGTCAGGGTGGATCAGCTCCTTTCGCATTCCGCGGGCCAGCCCGCGTGGCGCGCGTTCCACGAAACTCTGCGGCGAGAGCTGGGCCGAGGCCCTGACCAGGGCACTCGTGGACTGGAGCGCGTGCCGGTTGGAATCCGTCAGGGCCTGCTTCGGCGCCTGGTGCTCTCCGAACCGCTCGAAGCCCACCCCGGCGAGCGCGTGCTCTATTCCGACCTGGCTTTTCTCACCCTTGGCTTCGCGATGGAGGAGGCCTGGGGTCTTACGCTGGACCGCGCGATTGAGCGCGAGGTTTGGGGGGCCCTTCGGGTGCCGGGGCTTCGTTTCCACCGCGTGAGCCGATCGGTTTCGGGCGGCCGTCTGGACGAGGTTGCGGCGACCGAGGACTGTCCCTGGCGCGGCGGCGTGCTCCAGGGACAGGTGCATGACGACAACTGCTGGGCTGCCGGAGGCTATGGTGGGCACGCTGGCGCCTTTGGAAACGCGCGATCGGTGCTCGAGCTCGTGGCCGGCTTGCATGGCGGTGGATTTTTGTCGCATCCGACGCTGACTCGGATGTGGGCGCGGTCGGACGAGCCGCCGGGATGCCCGCGGACTTTCGGATGGGATACCCCTTCTGGCGCGGCGCCTTCCTCAGGTACGCGTTTTTCCGCGGAAAACACCGTTGGGCATCTGGGATTCACGGGCACTTCGCTTTGGGTGGATCTGCGCGCCGGGGTGGCTGTAGTGCTGCTGTCGAACCGAGTGCACCCCAGCCGGGCGAACGAGGGCTTCAAGCCCTGGCGGGCACGGGTGCATGATGCGCTTCGAGATGACCTCGGCTATTGAGCCCACGGCACACTTCGGGGGATGATCATAGGCTATGGCTTCTAGCCGTCCCGAGCTGCCGCAGTCGTTCAGCAAGATCAGGAAGGTCCACATCATCGGCGTGTGCGGCACGCTGATGGCGCCCTTCGCGGTTCACCTGAAGAAGCGCGGCCTGGAGGTTTCGGGAAGCGATCAGAACGTCTATCCGCCCATGAGCGAAGTGCTCGCGGCGGCGGGCGTGGAACTCTTCCAGCCTTTCTCGCCAGAGAATCTGAAGCGGGCGGGCTCGCACGTGGACTTGATCGTGGTCGGGAACGTGATCAGCGCCTCGAATCCAGAAATGCAGGCCGCCGCCGCGAGCGGGTTGCCTTTCGCATCTCTCCCTGAGGTCATGGAGCGCTTCCTCCTGCCCAAGACCCGCAACCTGGTCGTGGCCGGGACGCACGGGAAAACCACCACCGCGACCCTGCTGGCGCATGTGCTCAAGGTCTGTGGGAAGGATCCCTCTTATTTTTTCGGAGGGGTCTCGCATGACCTGCCGGAGAGTTTCCATGTGGCGGGCGAAAAGGGCTGCTTCGTGCTCGAGGGCGACGAATACGATACCGCGTACTGGGACAAGGTCCCGAAATTCAACCATTACCTGCCGGACGACGTGATCCTGACCTCTGTGGAGTTCGACCACGCGGATATCTATCGGGATCTGGAACACGTGAAGGAGGCCTTCCGGGGTCTTGTCGCCCGTGTGAGGCCGGGAGGGAAGATCATCTCTTGCCTCGATTTCCCAGCGGTGGCCGAGGTAACCGCGGGCTCGAAGGCGCCACTCCTCACCTACTCGGCGAACGGGGCCAGGGGTGCGCGATTCGAGCCCCGCGGCGTGCGCCTGGGCGCGGACGGAGCCTGGTTCGAAGTCTGGGATTCAGGGAAGAAGGTGGACGAACTGCGGACCGCGCTCGCGGGCATGCACAACGTGGGTAACGTGCTCGCGGTCTGGATCCTGGGCCGGGAGCTGGAGCTCGATCCCGCCAAGCTCCGAGAGGCCATGGCTTCCTATCGCGGCGTGAAGCGCAGGACGGAGGTTCGAGGAGAGGAAGGCGGCGTGCTCGTGATCGACGATTTCGCCCATCACCCGACCGCCGTCCGCACCACGCTGCTTGGACTGCGGAGCCGTTACAGCGGGCGGAAGCTCATCACGGTCTTCGAGCCCCGGAGCGCGACTTCCCGGCGCAAAGTGTTTCAAAAGGACTACGTGGATGCGCTCGCGGCGTCGGACCAGGCCTTCATCGCCACCCCCTATGACCAAACCCGGATCGGTGAGGAGGACCGGTTCTCCACGGCCGACCTGGTTGCGGACCTGAATGCCTCGGGCACCCCCGCTTCGAGCTTCGGCATCGTGGAGATGGGCGTGGAGGAGGTGGCGCGGGCCGCGAAACCGGGCGACCTGATCGCCGTGCTCTCCAACGGCGGATTTGGGGGCTTCATTTCCAAGCTCATCGCGCGGCTGAAGGCCGGAAGCTGAATAAACTCAATCAATTTAGGACCCACTCCCCCCAGCAAAATTAACCACCCAATAGTTGATTGGATAGATCCAATTTGTTATGACACGGTGCGCTCAGGAGGGGACTCAGTCAAATGCGCTCACCGATCTTAAGTCAAATGGCTCCTTTCGCTCTGCTTCTCCTGGCAGCTACCTTTTCGGGCTGCGAGGGGGCGGGCAAGTCGCGGCCCAAGGTGCGCTTGGTCGTCGAACCCGTGGTGCAGGTCGAAGCCTCGGAGGATCTCAGGGGCATCTGGCTCAGTGGATGCGAAAACACCAACGGCGCGGGCGGCACCCTGACTTCGGTGCGCAGGCGTTCGCTCGTGTTCGGCGCCGCGGACGGTAGCTTCAAGCACTTTTCGACTCAGTACCGCAAGGTGAACTGCGTGGAGCCCCTCTACAGCGTGGTGGAGTCAGGCACGGCCCGGATGCAGGGCGACTATCTCAACGGGAACGCAACGGCTGTGGATTTCGAGGTCAATGGCGGGGGTTACCTGCTTCATTCCCAGCAGGGGCTTCCCCTGCTGAAGGAGATCTGCCCGCGGGTGGAAGCCCTGGCCGATCACAGCTTCATCGGCACCTTGGAGTGCGACGGGCGCAATCCCCGGCAATTCGTCTTCCACAGCGCTTTCCGCACCGAGCCCGCGTACGAGGAGAGCATCCTCAGAAAGATGCTCCTGATCGGCGGGCTTGAGTTCGTGGCCAATAGCCCGGAAGCGCGGGGAACCGAGCTTCCCAACATCAACGACGCCCTTCTTCAGGTCAGTGAGAATCCCGAGGCCGACCCCGCCCACCTCCAGTAGGCCCAGGCTAACTCTGCGTTCTTTCTGATTTAATAACCTGACTAAAGTAATCGCCCCCTGTGTCCGAAAAGACTAAGAGCAGGGGGACCTATGTCGGTCGCGACCAAGAGCCCGGGGGGGCCAAAGACCAACGCGGACTACCAGGAGCTACTCGCTCGCCTGGAGGATATCCCCACGCTTCCTGTCGTGGCGATGCAGGTCAATGAGCTGATCAACGACCCGACCTCTTCCAGCGCGGATATCGCGGAGGTTTTGAAGCGCGACCAGGTGATGACGGCGAAACTCCTGCGCCTGGCGAACTCCTCCTACTACGCGATTCCTGGGGGAGTGACGGACGTCCAGAGGGCGCTCGCGTTCCTGGGCTACAATACGCTCGCGCAGCTGGTGTTGGGCCTCTCGGTATTCCAGCTTTTTTCGGACGTGGACTCCGAGGCCTTCTCGATGATGGAGTTCTGGAAGCATGCGCTGGGCACGGCCATGTGCGCGGAGATCATCGCCAAGCGCGTGGGCTACGCAAAGCCCGAAGAAGCGTTCACCTGCGGGCTCCTCCACGACATCGGCAAGCTGGTGCTACATGAGATCGATCCCACGCGCCTGCGCTCCGTGGCCAGCGAGGCCGCGAAGCGCGGCTCCACGTTCGTGGAGGTGGAGCGCGAGTGGGACCTTCCGGGGCACTCTTTCCTCGGCGAGGTGATCGCCACGAAGTGGGGACTGCCGCAAGTGATCCGCCTGGCGATCCGATACCACCACTTCGACGTGCGCGAGATGAGCAGCATCCTGTCGTCCGCGAAGCCGGCGATCTACATGGTGAGACTCGCCAACACGATCTGCGTGCGGGCCAGGGTTGGAAAGTCTGGCGACGCCTCTCCCGGGGACGTCACGCCCGACATGATCTAGCCGCTCAAGCTCACGATGGACGACGTGACGCGCCTCGAAGAGAGGCTGCAGAAGGACATGGAGCGCGCGGGAGCGTTCCTGAGCGCGTATCGGTGAGTCGGTGGCGCGCATGTTTGCTGGAGGAATGATGGTAGCGAAGCGGAGAGGACATCTGGCGCTGGTGAAGGGAGACGAGACTCCGCCTGAGCCCGTTTCCGCGCCCGCGTTGCCCTCCGCTCCTGCCCCCGCTGAGCTGACGGATCTAGCTTGCAAGGGGCAGGTGCTCTTCGAGCAGAGCTCGGACGGGATCGTCACCGTGCTGCTGAACGGCGGGATCGTGGACGTGAATCCCGCGTTCGAGGAGATCTCGGGCTATCTCCGCGCGGAGATCCAGAACCAGCAGGTCACTCTACTCGCTCCGAGCGCGCAGAACCGCGTCCCGCTCCGCGCAAGGCCCCTGACGCTCGAGCTCATCCAGACTCCCGCTACGTACGAGGATGTGGCGATCGTCCGAAAGGACGGCTACGTGAGGCTCGTGGATCTGATCGTGCGCCAGGCGACCCTGGGGCATCGCGTGGTGTCCTACGCGATCCTGAGGGACGTCACCGAGAAGAAGCTACTGGAGCGCGAGCTCATCACCAAGCATGGCGAGCTCATCACAGCCTTCAACCAGGTGGAGCGCTCCAACCTGGAGCTCAAGTCCATGCAGGAAACCCTCGTGCAGGCCGGAAAAATGGCAGCCCTGGGCGAGCTTGCAGCGGGGATCGCGCACGAGCTGAACCAGCCGCTGATGGGAATCAGGGGCTATGCCCAGGAACTGCAGGAGCTGGTGAACCGCGAGCTTCAGGGCCGTCCCGCCGGGGCTGAGGCCGAGAGCTGGTTCCGGGAGGTGATCTCGAACGTCGACAAGATGTCGAAGATCATCGGGTACTTGCGCACCTTCACGCGCAAGAGCACGGAGGAGCACGTGATGACCCACGTGCACGACGCGATCGAGGAGGCGCTGAAGATGCTATCGCGCCAGCTCGCCGCGCGCGGCATCGACGTGAAGAAGGATCTCGGGAGCGGCGTGCCTCAGGTCTACGCCAACCCGCTCCAGCTGGAGCAGGTGCTGATCAACCTCCTGGCCAATGCGCGCGACGCGATCGAGGCCACTGGTCGGGGCATGGGCGTGATCCAGATTCGCACCCGCCACGAGGCTAACTTCGTGGAGATCGAGGTCCGCGACAACGGCGTGGGCATGGACGACGTGACGAAGGGCAAGGCCTTCAACCCGTTCTTCACCACGAAGGAAGTGGGAAAGGGCATGGGCCTCGGGCTGAGCCTCAGCTACGGGATCATGAACAAGATTCACGGCTCCATCCTGGTGGAGAGCCGCATGGGGCAGGGGAGCGCCTTCAAGGTGCGTGTCCCCAGGGATTTCAGGGAACTGGGTTGAGAAGACCCGAAATAGGAGAGGGGAAACCAAGCATGAAACAACGAGTACTCGTGGTGGACGATGAGGAAACCATTCGGAAGCTCCTGAAGGCCCGCCTGGAGCGGGACGGGCATGACGTGGTGGCCTGCGCCGGCGCGGCCGAGGCCGAGCGGGAGTTTGGGACCGGCGCGCCGATCGCGGTGATGGTGACGGACCTGAAAATGCCCGGCAAAGACGGCTTCGAGCTCATGAAGTGGGCTAGGGGCAAGGCCGCCGCGATCAAGGTCGTCGTGATCACCGGTCACGGCGAGAAGGAAGTGGCCGTTCGCGCGCTCAGAGAAGGCGCCGCAGACTACCTCGAGAAACCCTTCGACATGGATGAGTTGTCGCACTCCGTGCGGCGCTGCCTGAAAGAAGCCTCGCTCGAGATCGACAATCGCGACCTCGTGGCCCGCCTCGAGGCCCGCGTGGAGCGGCTGGAAGGCCGAGCTGAAGACAGCGTCTGGTACGTGTCGAAATCGCCAGCCATGTCAAAGGTCAACGAGTGGCTGACCGTGCTGCGCCGCGAGGCCGTCCGCGCCGACGCCGAGGAACCCTCGGTGATGGTGCAGGGCGAGAGCGGCACGGGCAAAGAAGGCATCGCCCGCATGATCCACACAGGATCACGCCGCGCGAAGGGCCCCTGGGTGGCCCTGAACTGCGCGAACTTCTCCGAGCAGCTCCTGGACTCGGAGCTTTTCGGGCATGAACGCGGAGCTTTCACCGGCGCCACGGCCCAGAAGCGGGGGCTCTTCGAGATCGCCAAGGGCGGCACGCTGTTCCTGGATGAGATCGGCGAGATGGACGTGAAGCTCCAGGCCAAGCTCCTGCGCGTCCTGCAGGAGAAGACCTTCCGCCGCGTGGGTGGGACGGTGGATCTCACGGCCGACGTTCGGATCGTGGCTGCGACGAACCGGGATCTGCAGGCGCGCGTGCGTGAAGGCAAGTTCCGCGAGGACGTCTATCACCGGCTTTGCCGCGTGGTGGTGGATGTTCCGCCGCTTCGCGAGCGGGCCGACGACGTGGTGCCCATGGCCACGCAGTTCGCTGAGCGCGCGTTTCGCGGACGGGGGAAGACCTTCGAGGGATTCGCTCCGGATGCCGAGCGGACGCTGCAGACCTACAACTGGCCGGGGAACGTGCGTGAGCTTCTGAACGTGATCGAGCGCACCGCCCTGGTGTGGCAGGGCTCGGGCAAAGTCACGGCGCGGCTTCTCTCGATCGGCGGTACGGCCGGCGCGGGCGCGGATACGGGCGGCGGCAAGCTCGAGCTCGTGGCCAATCCCGTCCAGGCTCCGGGCACATCCGGGGCAGACGGCGGGTACATGGATTTGAAGAAGAAGTGGTCGGACCAGTTCGAGCGGGAAGACCTGTTGGGCGCCCTGAAGCGTCACAACGGGAACGTCTCTGCCGCGGCCCGGGAGGCCCGGCTGGACCGCTCCAACTTCCTTCGCCTCCTTCGCCGCTATAGTCTGCGGGCGCAGGAATACAGAAAAGTCGCGTAGCGTCGCTATCTCAAAGGGGGGCGGCACTCCCGCTGGGGTGCGCCCCCCTCCCTTTTGAGGTAGGCTCCCGGCCCGATGAAGGCACTGTTGCAGTTCGTTCGTGGGCATTGGGTTCTGTCGCTCTTGGGGGCCGCGGCCGTAACCGTAGGTCTTTCCCTTTGGCTGTCGAGGCCCAGCGGGCGATACGTCGAGATGTCCCCGAAGCGGGGCCCCATCATCGAGGCCATTTACGGTCTGGGTACGGTCCGCTCCGACCAGTCCCACGACGTGAAGATCGGAGTCATCGGCACGATCAGCCACGTCCAGGTTCGCGAGGGCCAGGCCGTCTTGGCGGGGGCGCCGCTCGTCACCTTCGAGTCCATGGGGGTCTTCCGGGCGCCATTCGGCGGCACCGTCACGCTGGCGCCGTTCACCGAAGGGGAGTCCGTGTTTCCGCAGCAGACGGCCGTGCGGATCGAGGACCTGAAGTCCCTCTCGATCGAGGTCTCGCTCGAGCAGCGGGGCGCGCTGCGCGTTCGAAAGGGTCAGCCCGTCAAGGTGATCTTCGAGAGCGTGCGGGGCCAGAGCTTCGTGGGGGAGGTGGCCGCGCTGTTCCCGCGTTCGGGCGAGTTCATCGCGAGGATCGCGGCGAAGACGCTCCCGGCGGAAGCCCTTCCCGGCATGACCGCCGACGTGGCCATCGAGGTGGCGAGAAAGGACGACGCGCTTTTAGTGCCCCTGAAGGCCCTTCAACAGGGCAGGCTCGTGCGTCTCCGAGAGGGTCGGAGGGCGAGCGTCCCGGTGGAAGTGGGCACGGTGGACGGAAACTGGGCAGAGCTCCTGAAGGGCGAGGTCACGACCGATGATCTCGTCCTGGTGCCCAAAGGGGAAGCCGACCGTCCATGATGTTCCTGGCACTCAGGCACCTGCTGTCCAAGAAGAGGCAGACGATCCTCGTCCTGCTCGGAATCAGCTTGGGCACGACGATGTTCCTCGTCATCGCTGGCGTTCAGATGGGGATGCAGGAATACATCCTGGAGCGTATGCTCGCGAACGCACCCCACGTGAAAATCGAGCCGCGGGAAAGCCTCGTGAGGAACGAGCCTCTGGCCGAGCGATTCTACGGCGAGGGCCCGAGCGTCCGCTGGGTGGTGCCTCCCTCCGGAAAGCGCGGCGAGCTGCACCTGGAGCATCCGCAGGGCTGGTTCGATCTCCTGAGCTCCAGCCCGGAGGTCATGGGGTATTCGCCGGTTCTGGTAGTGAACGGCCTGGCCTTGCGAGGCACGGTTCGCGCGCCCATCGCCCTCCAGGGGTTCCTGCCGGAGAGGATCTCGCGGCTCACGGATTTCGAGAGCTCGATGGTGGAAGGGAAGCTCGCGGACATCGCGGGGGGCGGCAACCAGCTCGTGGTGGGCCGGTCGTTCCTGGAAAAGATCGGGGCCGTACGTGGCGACTCCATTCGCATCAGCCTGGGATCGGGTGAGCCGCTGCCTTTCCGGATCGCGGGCGTGTATCACTCGGGAATGCGCGGCTTCGACGATGTCATTCTGTATGGCGCGCTCCAGGACGTTCAGATGGCGAACCGGACGCCAGGCAGGATCGGGGCCGTGCACGTCTACCTCTTTGATCCCGAGTCCGCCGCGGCGCGCGCGAATCAGTGGTCGGTACTTTCGCGCGACCGCGTGGAGAGCTGGGACCAATCCAGCATGCAATTCCTTCAGATCTTCTCGGTTCAGAATTTCACCCGTCTCGTGATCACCTTCGCGATCCTGATCGTGGCGAGCTTCGGGATCTACAACGTCCTGAGCATCATGGTGAACCAGAAGAAGCGAGAGATCGCGATCCTGAGGTCCATCGGTTATCCACCGAAGGACGTGTTGGAGCTCTTTCTGCTGCAAGGGGTGATGCTGGGCGTGGGCGGCGCGATGGTAGGCTTGGTCGTCGGCCATCTGCTCAACCTCTGGATCGGCACGATCGAGATGGGGTTCGATTCGCCGATGGGCAATCGGCTCCTGATTTCCTATAGCCCCATGAACTACGTCACCGGGTTCCTTCTGGCGGCGGTCTCTTCCGTGGCGGCGAGCTTTCTTCCCGCGCGGGCGGCATCCAAGTACACGCCGCTCGATATCATCCGGTCGGAGGGCTGATTGTGTCGATCGAAGCGAAGGATGTCGTCAAGGAATTCGGGAGTCCGCCCCAGCGGATTCTTCATGGTTTGAGCTTCACCATCGCCGATGGAGAGTTCGTGTCGATCTCGGGCCGGTCGGGTTCGGGCAAGTCCACGCTGCTCTACATCCTGAGCACCCTGGATCAGCCCAGCTCGGGCCGGGTGCTGATCGACGGCCGGGATCCCGCGGAGCTATCCGTCGCGGAGCTTCATGACTTCCGGAATCGCCAGCTGGGATTCGTGTTCCAGTTCCACTATCTGCTCACCGAGCTCACGGCCCTGGAGAACGTACTTCTCCCCGCCGTGAAGGCGGGCGAGGGCGCGAAACGCGCGGAGCGGGCGCGCTCCCTCTTCTCCGAGTTCCAGTTGGAGGGGAAAGAGCACAAGAGGCCCGGGCAGCTCTCGGGCGGCGAGCAGCAGCGCGTGGCTATCGCACGGGCCCTCATCATGGAGCCGCGTTACATCTTCGCCGACGAGCCCACCGGAAACCTCGACGTGGCGAACGGGTTGATCGTCATGGATATCCTGAAGCGCGCCCATCGCGAGCGTGGCGCCACGGTGGCTCTAGTCACTCACGAGCCCGATTTTGCCGCAATGGCCCAGAGGGAGATCTACCTCGTGGACGGACGCATCGGGGCGCGGAGCTAGGGCAGCGAAGCAGCCCACTCGCACAAGGTCTGGATCGGAGCGCCTCCGCCGTCGTAGAGATACCAGGCCCAATTGCGGAAGGGTTCTTCGAGGTCCTCTGGGAGCTCGTCCGAATACTGCCTCAGGTACCGGTCTCCGCGGTACACGCGCACGCCGAGCTTGGAAAGATCCAGCGGGTTGAACTGGGTGGCCAGGTAGACCTGGAGCGGTACGGGGAAGGGGGTGTCGGTGTAATCCAGATCGAGCACCCAGCCGCGGCTCTCCAGGAAGACATGGAAGTTCCAGTGAATGGGGCCCCCACGCGGATTCATGGGGTCCAGGCCACTGCCGTTGAAATAGCGGCCGATCGCCGGATGGTCAGCGTACTCCGAGACGTAGACGACGTTCCATCGCCAGAGATTCAATCCTTTGCGCCGAAGGGCACGGAGCAGATGCTGAACGTTGATGTGGCATGCGAGCGGCGAATACGCGTCCTCATCGGAAGCGACCTGGGAAAAGGCGGCGTGCGCCGCGCGAGGAAGCGTGTCCGCCTCCGCGCTCAGCGGGGCGGCGGCCTGTGCCGCGGCAAGCGCGAGGATCAGGGCGCCGGAGAATCTGGATGCACGGAGGAACGCGATCATGCGTCGGGCGGCCCTTCCATCGGCCCCATGGGCGCAGGGGGAGCGGGGTACTCGGAGCCCAGGCGTGGCGCGGGCTCGATGGCAGTGCCGTGCATGAGCGGCTGCGAGGCCACTCCCGCTTCGCCCATGGGCGTGGCGGGGGTGGAAGACATCGAGAGCCGAAGCTGCACGGCCTCCTCGTGGTTTGCCCATTCCAATACCTCGATCCGCAGGCCTTCGGGGCTCAGGAACTCCTCCCCGGGCTGTCGTGTGCCGCCATCGATTACGTAGGGCCGGTTTCCGCTCGATTTCACGAGATGGATGAGAAGGCCCTGCTCGGGGATGCTGCGATCCCAGGCGCGCTTCTTACGCAGTTCTGCCGTGTAGAACTCACCACCGGGAAGCCCATCGATGACGAGCGTGAGCGCCTCGTTGGCGTCGCCGCGATCCCAGGCTCCGATGCGGACCGGGACTTCCCGGAGGTCGCGTATGTCTTGAAGCGAAAGGCGCGTGACCTGATCGTCGCCGAGCCAGCCCAGGCCCATCTTGAAAGACGCGGCCATGTCGGTTCCGGCGGTAAAACCGTTCGCGTTGCGGAAGCTGAACACCGCCATGGCGCTCATGATGTCCCAGTGGTCGAAGTACTCGCCGGGAGACGACCAGGAGGCGTTTTGGCGGTCGCTCATGTCCCAGGAGTGGCCGAGGCCCAGGATGTGGCTCATCTCGTGGGCGAGGAAGGTCACGTTTAGGCCGCCCGCGTCCGCGAGCACGTTGCCGGCCGCGCCTCCGTCGATGGCGCTGTTTCTCACCACGATGATGCCAAAGTAGGCGTTGGGGTCGAGCTCGGGATCGGCGTCGACGTGCGCGTCCACGCAACGTTCGATGCGCTCGTAGCGGCTGAGCGTGCGGTCCACTTCCTGGGAGTACGGAAGAGTGACCCAGGTTTCCACCCGACGGAACTCGGGAACGAGTTTGCCGTAGGAGATCTGCTCGAAGTACTCGCGCAGGCCCTCGGGGCCTTCGAAGAGCTCCTCCAGTCGGTCACCGTCGGGCGGCAGCTCGGCGATGTCCGAGAAGCGGCA
>JADZFF010000021.1 GCA_020850015.1 Bdellovibrionales bacterium
AGGGACAGTCCTCGGTCGCCGCAACCTCGTCCAGACGGCCGCCCGAAACCGATCGGCTCACGCGGTGGAAACGAAGCCCCGGCACCCGAAGGGCCCCCCAAACCTCGCGCTCAATCGCGCGGTCGAGCTCTAGCCCCCAGGCCTCCTCCATGGCGAAGCCGAGAGTGAGAAAGGCCAGATCGGAATAGAGCACCCGTTCGCCAGGGCGGGCTTCGAGCGGTTCGGAGAGCACCAGGCGCCGAAGCAGGCCCTGACGGATTCCAACCGGCACTCGCTCCAGGCCCCGAGTGCCCTGGTCGGGGCCTCGGCCCAACTCGCGCCGGAGAGTCTCGTGGAACGCGCGCCACGCGGGCTGGCCCGCGGAATGCGAAAGGAGCTGATCCACCCTGACACCCTCGCCCACGAAACCGGGAAGGAGCGCCCGTATCGGCATGCGCCAGGAAACGAGCCCACGCTCCACGGAGCGCGCCACCAGGAGCGCAGTGCCCAGCACCTTCGTAAGGGAAGCCAGGTCGAACGGTGTTTCAGCTTCCAGCGGAAGCGGAGAAGGAACCACGCGGCGCTGCCCCCGCGCGGCCACCCGGCAGATACCGGACCGGCGCGACTCCCAGAGACCTATCACGGCTCCGGGCGCCGCTCCGTCCGCGATCAAAGCATCAAGTGCCTGAAGCGTGCGGGCGAACCGCGAGGGCTCCAGGGGAATGGCCGAGAGGCGTCCCATGGATCCCAGTGTACGCCCTTCAGGTCAGTCCGAAGAACAGGACGAAGGCGAGCAGGAACACTGTGTACATCGTGGCGATCTCCATCATGGGATCCCCCTTTCTCTGGGGTCCAAATAGAGCAATCGCTATGCCCGACTGAGGTAATCAGTTTTCCAGGGGTTTCAGATGTTTGCGTCTGGGCCGCCTCAATGGTGACAAGGTGCGCCCAGGGCGAAACGGACACTCTGAGTCCCGCCTGGCATGAGGGTCCTAAATCACCGCGCCCTCGTGGATCTCTGCACCGGTCTCGAAGCGCTGAGCGCTGAGCGGGCGGAGATCCAGGGTCTCGTACCTTCCGCGGACGATCAGCTCCGCGAGGCCCACTCCCGCCGCGTAGCTGTGCATGGCCCCGTGTCCGGAAAAAGAATGGGCCTCGAAAATCCGGGAGGCGCGGCCAAGCCCATTCGCCTCTACCTTGCCGACGATCGCGGTTTCATCCGGCGAGACCTCATAGAGACCGGCCCAGCCCGTGAGGTGCTTCAGCCTCTCAAAGCCGCTGGATCGTTCGTAAAGGGGGGCCCAGATCTTCTCCATGAAGAACTCTTCGCCGTCGTAGCGGAAGCTCGCGCCGGGCTTTTCAGCCGGGTCGGCGAAGCCCGCGAGCCCGTTGGTGGCCTCGGGATGGAAATAGACCCCCGAGGTGTCGACCGTCATCCCATAGGGTGTCAGATCCACGTCCCTGCAATCGAAGATGCAGATCTGCCGCCTCAGGGGATGCGATGGCGACCTATAGCCAAGCGCCTTCGCGACCGCCGGAGCCCAGGGGCCGGCGCAGTTCACCACTCGCCCCGCGAGGAACGACGCCTGAGCGGAGGCCTCGGGCGCCGAGCCGCCGCTCAGCACCTCGGCCCGGGCCTCAAGCGACAGGGAGGGCTCATGTCTTTCCACGGCGACGCGTACGCCATCCGCCCCATGCTCGGCCGAACGCACCAGTATGCGATCGTGAAAGGTCACGCCCAGCGCCTTGGCGCGCGCTCGATAGAGGTTCTTCAGGAGGTTCGGGTTCACGAGCCCGTCCCGAGGAACGAACAGGGCCTCGGCGACACCCTCCGTCCGGTCGATAAACGGCCGTTGACGCTTGAGCTCCGCGACGTCCCAGACCTCAGACGCCCATCCCAGCTCCTGCTGCCTGCGCCTCGCCGCATGGTGGGCCTCGAGCCGCTCAGGGCTCACCAGCCAAAGGTACCCGCAGGGGCGGTATCCCACCTCCTCCGCGACGGAGGCGAAAAACTCGATCGACAGCTTCGAGCACAGGATGTTCACCGGCTGGCTGAAGCTCGCGCGGACTCCGCCCGCGTTCAGCTCCGAGCTGCTCAGCGGGCCTTCGAGATCGAAATCCACGCAATGGACGTTTTCCGCGCCTAGGCGGGCCAGATGCCAGGCCACGCTGCTTCCGATCAGGCCCCCCCCAACCACCAGCGTGCCGGCTTCAATCTTCTGGCTCTGCCGCATGCGGGTGGCCTACCACGAGGTTCGGGTGAAATGCTCTGAAATGATTCGCAGATCCCCGTCCTCCTCGGCCACGTGGAGCATCTTCGTGCCGATCGAGGTATAGGCCGCGGAACCGCCCTTGAAGGTGGAGCGGTAATCCTGCTTGAAGAAGACGACCGTGTATTTCGGATGCCGGTAGTACTGGATCTGAGTGGGATTGATCGTGATCTTCTCGTAACGGGAATTCAGCCCACCCTTGAAGGTCTCCCACTGCTTTTTGTCCATACCGGCGGAGCGGAACTCGGAATGATAATGCTTGATGTACGCCGCGAGGCTCTTGCTCTCCCAGTCCTTGATCCAGCTCTCGAAAAACGCCTTCACTTTCCCGTCGCCGAGGGGTCTGCGCCACTCGGGCGCGAGCTCCTGAAAGACGAGGATCGGAGTGAGATTAAGCTTCACGTAGGGCTCGATCTGCTCGATCTCCTCGTTCTTCACCACGACGCAGCCTTCGCTGTCGAAATCCTTCTCCAAACGCTCCGGCTGGTCGGTGGCGTGAAGCATGATATGCGACCCAGTCCGCCCGGCCATGTCGTCGAATGGGTTCGGGTAGTTCATGTAGAGCGCCATCAGTCCGAACTTCGCCTTGAGCGCGGGCGGCCGCAGAAGGGCCGTGAAGTGATAGACGCCCTCGGGCGTCTTCAGATCGCCCTCCTCCTCCTTGTCGCCCACCACGCGGCCGATCGTCGTGTGGTAGGTCTTGATCGGGACGTATTCCGGCTCGCCGTAGTAGGCGAGCTCCAGGGTGTTGGATTTCTTGTCGACGAGGATGACGGTAGGCCGGCCGGGTTCCGGGGCTCCCCAGGCTAAGGGCGCGGCGGCCAAAAGCGCCGCGGCCACGGAAAATGTCGGACCCAACTTCGCGAGCATGTCCCCGATGATACCGTCACTTCCCGGGGACGGGCAACCGCGCGGTCGTCAAGGCTCTGGCCCTCATCCGCAGCTGCCACACCCGGGCCAGGGCCTCGAGCACGATCGCGCGGTTCATTTTCGATTTTCCCACCTTGCGGTCGGCGAACACGATCGGGAACTCCTTCAGGCGGAAGCCGAGAAGAGAGGCCCGGTACTTCAACTCGATCTGGAAGGAGTACCCGTCGGACCGAAGCGTGGACAGATCCACCGCCTCAAGCACCTTCCTGCGCCAGCCGTTGAATCCCCCGGTGAAATCGCGAAGACCCACGCCGAGGATCAGGCGCGAGTAGAGGCTCCCGCCGCGGCTCAGGAGCTTCCGGCCAAGGCCCCAGTTCACCGTTCCGCCGCCCGCCACGTAGCGCGAGCCGATCGCGCCGTCGTGGCTCTCCAGGAGCTCGAACATGCGGGGAAGGTAGGAGGGGTCGTGCGAGAAATCGGCATCCATCTGCACCAGCGCCTCGTAGCCGCGTTCCAGCCCCCATCGGAACCCCGCCACGTAGGCCGTCCCCAACCCCAGCTTTCCGCTCCGGTGAAGCACCTGTACCCGGGCATTGGCGGCCGCGAGCGCATCGGCCGCCCTGCCGGTTCCGTCGGGCGATCCGTCGTCCACCACGAGGAGGTCCACGCTGGCGGGCGCGCGGCCCAGGACGGCCTCGACGAGGAGCCCGAGGTTCTCGATCTCATTGTAGGTCGGCACGACGATCAGCGAGCGCATGAGTGGGGTGTTACCGCGTGTGGGCCAGACCCGCCAAAAAAAACTCGGGGCCCGCCCGGCTTGCGCCGAGGGGCCCCGCGTGAAGTTGAGTCAAGTGCCTACGCACTGACGGAAGCTCGGCTCATGCCTCGCTTTCAAAACGGGATATCGTCTTCGGTGAACGACGGAGCCTGCTGAGCGAAGCCGCCGCCAGAGGCCGCGGCACCTTGGGCGGAAGGCCCGCCCATGTCGTAGCTCGCGCCGGAGGGCGCTGAGGCCACGTCCCCGCGGTCCGCGCCGCGGCCCGCGCCGCCGCCCAGGAACTGCACGGTCTGCGCGTGGATCTCCGTCGTGTATTTCGTGTGGCCGTCCTTGTCCTGCCACTGGCGGGTCTGCAGGCGGCCTTCGAGGTAGGCTTCGCGCCCCTTCTGCAGGTATTGGTTGCAGAGTTCCGCGAGCTTGCCCCACACCACGATGCGGTGCCACTCGGTGCGCTCCTGCTTCTGGCCGTCCTTGCCCACCCAGTTTTCGTTCGTGGCCAAACTGAAGTTCGCCACCGCAGCACCGGAGGGCGTGTAACGCATCTCCGGGTTCTGCCCCAATCTCCCCACCAAGATCACTTTATTGACTGACATGATTTCCGCAGGCTTAGCGTCGGCGCGTGACTGGTGTCAAGGAACAAGGTCTAGCGCTGACTTCATGCATCAAGCCCCAGCGAACGCTGAACTTCAGCGCGCTGCTTGGGGTTGATGACTCGTGGCGTTGTTTTTCGCGCTTCGATCTTTTGATCGCCTGCCGATTGGGCCACCTCGGCGCGAGAGCTCGCTTCATCGCCAGGAAAGGGAATCCCGCGCTCCTGGAATTTCTGGCGCCAATGAGCGTCGATCGCCGCGCGTGCCCGCTTCACGCCGGTGAGATAAAGGTACGGATCGAATCCGCACTGTGAGCAGCTCATGATCGCGCGCAGGCGCAGCCGATAGACGCTTTCGAACGCCATCCAGACGGGCAGGTACCACACCACGCCCTTCCACCCGAACCAGGGCCAGCTCGCGAGCATCAACGCGGCCGTCGTGAGTCCCACGCGGAAGAAATGCATGGCGTTCCCAGGTCGGGGCCGATACGGTGCACGCCGTTCCGCGGCACAGTTCGGGCAGTAGAAAACCCACTGGTTTCCCACCGATCCCTTCCAATAGGATTTGTTGGAGATGCGCTCGCCCCTCAGGTCCATTCCCCCAGACCTCCGGAGTGAAGTGTAACACGCCCGCACCACAACTTTCGGAGACCCAGAGATGCCTGCACGTCGGCGCCCGGCAAAAAAATCCCCGCACCCGCGCTCGCGCGTGAAGGCGCCCGCAGCGACTCCCGCTCCCGCCGTGCCCCGCAAGCCCTGGACCTCGCCCCGAGGTCCGGAATTCCCTTTGCCGGACGGGCTCTGGCGTCGCTTCTTTGACGACGCCGCCCCCTACTACGTGAAGAAAACCTATCTGCCCGGCCGACTCTGGCGCGACGGCTCGTTCTCGCAGGCGGACGCCGCTTTCTTCCGCGACGGCATCCAGGATCTCCCGCGGGCCTTCACCGGTGCCGCGGGCCCGAAGCCCGGATACTTCAGCTCGGAACGATACCGCTCCTCCTACCTTCTTTACTGGCTTCCCTTTCAGGCCGCGAAGTTCACTCGCCTCTTCGCCATTCATCCACCCGCGATCGCGCGGGCATGGGAACGGGCCACCGCTCCCGGCGGGTCAGGAGAGCTCGTGTGCGTGGACTTGGGCGCTGGCCCCGGCACCGCTTCCTTCGCCTGGCTCACCTGGCTCAAGCACGCCTTCAACTGGCCTCGCGCCGCGGGCTCGCCCAGGGTTCGGCTTGAGTGGGTAGACCAGGACCGCGACATCCTCAATGACGGAAAGGCGCTGCTCGAGACCTTTCTCAAGACTCACGAGATCCCCGGGGACCGGGTCACCCTCAATCTCCACAGCAAGCCGCTTCAGTTGGCCACGGCCGGGATCGAGGGGGGCGACGGCATCATTCTCGCCGGCAACGTCTTCAACGAGTTCCCCACGGGCCGCCGATTCGACACGCGCTGGCTTCTGGAACTCCAGGCCAAAATGCGGGGCGGGGGAATGCTCATTCTCGAACCCGCGCACGACACCACCGCGCGCACGCTCGCCGGGCTGCGCGCGGATTTCCTGGACTCCGGCCTCTGGAAAGAACCCCGCTCGCGCGCCATCTGGGGCCCCTGCATGCACGCGGAGGCCTGCCCGATGGCGGAAGGCAAAGACTGGTGCCACTTCTCGGCGCCCGCCGGCGTGCCCGGCCGCTGGTTCAAGTTCTTCTCGGAGTACCTGGGCTCGGAGCGCCAATGGCTGAAATTCTGCCACCTCTGGATGTCCTCACCCTCCGATCCGAGACCCACCTGGCCCAATGCCGCACGCCGCGTGATCAGCGACCCGCTGCCCGGACGCATTCCTCAGGAGAAAACGGTGCTGGTCTGCCAACCCGAACGCGCGAAGCGTGAGCGGCTCGTGAACGCGGCGCCGCTCTATCGCGGCGATCTAATCGATCCGAAAACCACCCGGCTGGTTTCCCGTTTCGGCGCGCCCGAAGGCTGATCAGGCCTCGCGCCGAAGGAGGATGCCCCAGAATCCGTCGCCGAAGGGGGCTTCGTGGGGCGAGAACAGCCAGCGGCGTAGCTCTCGGCTTCCACGCAACGAGCTCCAGTCCAGCAACCCCTCGCCTTCCTCGGCCAAGATGCTGCAGACCGAGTAAGCCATCCATCCCCCGATTGGAACGCACTCCCAGGAGCTCTGCACCAGCTCTCGCTGGATCGCCACCAGACTCTCGAGGTCCTTCTCCCCACGCAGCCAGCGGATCTCGGGATTTCTACGAAGGGTGCCGGACCCCGTGCAGGGCGCGTCCACCCAAACCCCGGCCGCGCGCTCGCCGCCTTCGGGCCACTTTTCCCAGCTTTCCCACGGCTCCAGCCGGGCAAGGTCGGGCGCCAGACGGTCCAGATTCTCCTTGAGCCGCCGGTGCCGGCGCTCGTTCTTCTCGAAGGCCGCCACCCGAAACCCCTTCCATGCGAGCCCCACAGCCTTTCCACCCGGCGACGCGCAGGGGTCAAGCACGGGCCCGGGGCCGGGCTCGCCCACGAGCTCGGTCACTTCCTCGATCAACCGCTGGTTTGAGATGTCCTGCACCAAAAATTCGGAATCGGCGAAGCCCGCAAGCTCGTTCACGGCACCGGTCGCCGCCGAGGCGCGCCAGCTTCCCGGGATCAAGCCCTTTTCCGCCCAGTCCGGCTTCCATTCCCCGCGACGTGCGCGCACCCAAAGGGCCGGACGCTCCATCGAAGCGCGGGCGAACGCATGCGCCCATTCCACCCCTCGGGCTTTCAGGATCCGGGTCCACATCCAGTGGGGAATGCTGAACCAATCCGCTTCCTCAGGCGATCCCTCCGCGGGGCGAACACTCTCGCTCATCCAATAATCCCGCTCAGAAACCACCCTCCTGAGAACGGCATTCGCGAATCCCGCGGGTGGCTCACCCTCTTTCAACTTGAACCACTCCACCGTTTCGGAAACCACGGCTCCCGGAGGCGCGTCGCCCTGGAGGATCTGGTAGATGGCGATCAGGAGCGCCCCGAGCGGCTGGCCCTTTGGAAACTTTGTTTGAGCGTACCGGCCCAGGATGAACCCGGCGCGCCCCTTCCATCGCAGCGCTCCCACCGTCACCTCGCGAAGCCAGGCCCGGGCTCGCGGGTCCATTCCCCTCGTGGCCTGCTCAAAGAGGGGATCGTACTGAGCGAGGCCGGTCAGCACCTGGTGAACCAGGCGGACCGCGATTTCCCGAGGATGCGCGTGAGTGAAGGTCTGCGTTTCGTCAGCGGATGGCATCGGCCCAAAGCCAATACACGCCGGGAACCTTTTCCGAAAGCCCGGGATTCACCCAGGCCTGAGCGCCCGTCCCCTCCCGGAGAACCGCGCGGGCCAATCTCATGAGGAGGGCGTCTGCCCAACGCCCACCCCCGCCAGAAACCTCTTCCTCGGGCTGTGACATCATCTCAATCAGGGATTTCTTCGGCTTGCGCGGGTAAACCACTCGGGGCTCTCCCTTGATCTTGGCCATCCTCGCAGCCTCGTTGACCGCGTCCTCAAGCGTCCCAAGGGTATCAACCAACCCAACCGCCTTGGCCTGCGCGCCGGTGAGCACCCGTCCGTCAGCCACGCGGTTCAGCTTCTCCATGGTCATCTTGCGCCCCTCAGCCACGGCCTCCTTGAACTGCCGCTCCGTGTCCATGATCATCGTCTTGAACAGGTCGCGGGCCTCCGGATCCATGTCCTTGTACTCCGCGCCCGCGTTCTTGAACTTGCCCGAGGTGATGGCGAAGCGCTCCACTTTCGCCCACTCATAGAGGCGTTTCAGGTTCGCGAACTCCATGATCACGCCGATTGAACCCGTGAGCGTTCCTGCATTCGCGAAGATCTTGTCCGTGCCCGCGGCGATGTAATATCCGCCGCTCGCCGCCACTGCCCCCATCGAAGCCACCACGGGCCGGCTGGGATCGCCGAACCGCCTCACCGCCTCGTAGATCTCCTGGGAGGGGGCTACGGCTCCGCCGGGAGTATTGAGACGCACCACGAGAGCCTTGATGCTCTTGTCGTCCTTGAATTCCTTGATCTGCTTCAGCAGCTTCTTAGAATCCATGATCACGCCTTCCACCTCCAATACGCCCACGGTTCCCTTGGAACCCTCGAACAGGGACGCGGAGCCCTTCGATCCCGAGGCCTCTTCCCAGCCGTCGGACGAACGCATGAAGAAGACTGCACCCACCACTACGAGGAACAGGAAAAAGAACCCCGTCGAAAGCATCAGCACGATCGCAAGCGGGCTCAGGCCCTTCGTCGCGGGTGGCCCGATCTGTGGCTGCGTCGTGTACGTGTAAGGGGGGCGTGGCTGCTGCGGGTTCTGCTCGTCGCTCATGGAAATATTGTCGGCGAGGCGCCACGCCCCCACAAGCTGGGCGCATCTTGCCGGGTTCGCCGCGCCCAAAAACACGGCGGGCCGGAGCTTTCGCCCCGGCCCGCCGATTGTTCAGTTATTGACGGACTCCAGCGATCAGCTGTCCGATTCGCCGTCGTCCTTCTTCAGAGCGGCCTTCAGCTTGTCGCCGAAGAGATCGCCCATGGTGGACTTGCGGCTGCGCTCGCCCACGTGCTGCTCGTAGTTCGCCCGCTCTTCCGAGCGACCGAGCTGGCGGATCGACAGGGCGATCCGGCGCTCTTTCGCTTCGATCGAGAGGATCTCCGTGCGGACCTGCTGCCCGACCTTCAGGAGGTCAGACGGCTTCTCCACGCGATGATCGGCGATCTCGCTGACGTAGATCAGGCCTTCCACGCCCTGCTCCAGCTCCACGAAGGCGCCGAAGTCGGTGAGCTTGGTGACCGTTCCGTCTACGCCCTGGCCCACGCGGTAGCGCGACTTGATGTTTTCCCAAGGATCGCGCTCCAGCTGCTTCACACCGAGCGAGAACTTCTCGTTGCTCTTGTCGATGCCGAGCACCACGGCGCGCACTTTGTCGCCCTTGTTGAACATCTCGGAGGGGTGGTTGAACTTCTTGGTCCAGGAGATGTCGCTCACGTGGATCAGGCCGTCGATGCCCATTCCCACGTCCACGAAGATCCCAAAGTCGGTGACCGACTTGACCTGAGCTTCTTCCACGATCGTCCCGACCGGGAACTTGACCTCGAGATCGTCCCAGGGGTTGGCCTGGAGCTGTTTGAGGCCGAGGCTGATGCGCTTGGCCTTGGAGTCGACCTCCAAGACCTTGCACTCCACCTCGTCGCCCGGCTTGAGGATCTTGTTCGGGTGCTTCACGCGCTCCGTCCAGGACATCTCCGATACGTGGATCAGGCCCTCGACGCCGTCCTCGAGCTCGACGAACGCGCCGTAGTCCTTCAGGCTCACGACCTTGCCCTTCACCTTCACGCCCATCGGGTACTTGTACTCGACATCGTCCCAGGGGTTGGCGGTGACCTGCTTGAGGCCGAGGCTTACGCGCTCTTTCTCGCGATCGTACTTGAGGATCTTCACCTTCACTTCGTCGCCGACCTTGAAAAGCTCGCTCGGGTGCTTGATGCGGCCCCAGCTCATGTCGGTGATGTGCAGCAGGCCGTCCATGCCGCCGAGGTCGATGAACGCGCCGTACTCCGTGATGTTCTTCACGATCCCGGACAAAATCATTCCCTCTTCGAGGTTCTTCAAGGTCTCGGCGCGCTGGAGCTCGCGTTCCTGCATCATCACGGCGCGACGCGAGAGAACGATGTTGCCCCGCTTCTTGTTGAACTTGATGATCTTGAACTTCAAACGCTGGCCGACGAAGTCGCCCAGGTTCTTGATCGGCTTGTTGTCGATCTGCGAGCCGGGCAGGAAGGCCTTCACGCCGATGTCGACGGTCAGGCCGCCCTTCACCTTCGCGATCACGGTACCTTCAACGATCTGGTCGCTCTCGCAGGCCTGCGAGATCTCATCCCAGGCGTGGAGGATGTTCGCCTTGTCGCGCGAGCAGAGGATGTAGCCGTTCTCGATCTCGATCTTCTCGATGTACACCTGCATCACTTCGCCCACGTTCACGTGCGCGGCGCCGGTGTGATCCTTGAACTCATGCAGGGGGATGAGCCCCTCGCACTTGAAGCCGATGTCGATGTTCACGTGGTCAGGGAGGACGGCAACCACTTTGCCTTCCACGACCTGACCTTCCTGCATCTCGCGCTCTTTCTGCGAGAGCTCGAGCATCTCGGCGAAGTTCTCGCCTGGACCGGCCTTGCGTTCGTCTCCGCCGTCATCGGCGCCGGAGAATGACTCGAATTCTTCCATCCACTTTTGGTTGGGCAACACTTTCGCCCGACCTGACTCGCTTTGCTTCTGAACCATATTCAATTGGGTTTCTCTCTTTCTGAACCCGCTGCGGACCGCCCGCGTCGCAAGGCGACGGTAGTGGACTGTCTCGCGCGGCGCCCCATGAAGGGCGTCCGAAAGGGATAAAGGACGTGCCAGGGGAAGTCAAAGCCTAAAACCCCAATGTTTTTAGGGTTTTTCCCGACATTTGCCCCCCGGAATGCGCGCCCGGCAGGAGGGCTATCTCGCCGGAATGTCAGTAGTTCTTCGACCGGAGAAAGCGGTCATAAAGAGAGAGGGTGCGTTGCAGGCGGACCTTGCGGTCGTAGTTTCGGATGACGTGGGCCCGAGCCGTCTGCCCCATCCTCACGCGCTCCATGGGATTGTCCAGAAGATACCTAATCTGGCGCTGGAGGTCGAAGGCGTCCTCGGGACGCATCAGCATTCCGAACTCCTGCTCACCGACGATCTCGTCCGCGCTTCCCCCCCTGGAGATCACGATCGGGCACTCCATGGCCATCGCCTCGATCGCAACGAGCCCGAAAGCCTCCTGCCGCGAAGGCATCACGAAGATGTCGAAGGCGCGCATGATCTCGGGAATGTTCTCTTGATATCCCGCGAACACGACCTGGGCGCCGATCCTGAACTGGGACACGATCTGGCGCAGCTCCTCCACGTAGTTGGACGTGCTCCCCAGGGTCTCCTCCCCGACGATCACGAACTTCACCTTCTCGCCCTCGCGCAGACGCTTCATCAGGCCCGCGGCGGCCTTGATGAAAGTTGCCTGCCCCTTCGCGGGGTCGATCCGCCCCACCATGCCGATGACGATGGTGGAGTCGTCCGCGCCCCACTCGGCGCGCTGCCGCTGCGGATTCACGCGGTCCGGGTTGAAGGTATCGAAGTCCAATCCCAGATGGATCACCTTCACCTGGCGCTCGCGAAGCGGGTGCGTGGCCACGACGTTCCTTCGAAGCGCCCGGCTCATCACGATCAGCGCATCGAGGCGGCGATAGATCAGCGCGTGATAAGGATTGCGCTTGTTGTGCGAGTTCATGATGTGGCGGCTGGCCAGCAGAGTCAGCCGCTGATCACGCCAAAGCCAGGGAATCACCGAACCCAGAAACCCCGTCTGGTGCATGTGAACCAGATTCACTCCCTCTGACCGGAGCCTCCGCAGCTCCCGCCGCATCCCGAAATCGAAATGATCGCGCGGCCGGAAGTCGATCGGAACCAGTTCCACCCCCTGCTTGTGCGCGAGATGCTCGTGGATCGGGCTCGCCTGCAGGCAGAGCAGCCGAGCCTTGAGCCCAAGCCTCCCCAGCTCGTTGACATCGTTGGCGGCCACTTGCTCAAGCCCGCCCCAAGAGTGCGAGAGGCAGATCACCAGAGCATCCAGGCGCCCCTCAAGGCTCCTCGCGATCTGCTCGGTCTCCGCCGTCTGGCTGGCGTCAACTTCAGTCTCTGTCATGCTCGCGGGCCCCACCGGGAAGGCCGAACCCCGAGCGGAGATCATCCCAGATTCCATCCGCCTCGATTCCCGTCAGACATTGAGTGTTCAGATCGCCCTTGAGGAGGCAAGTGTTCTTTTCGCAGGGCCAGCATTCCACGGGGTTCGTCCGAATGGACACGGGCCCCGGCCCGAGGGGCCTAGTCCGGCGCGGATCTCCGGCGCCGAAAATGACCTGGGTCGGCGAGCCGCACAGCGCGGCCACATGCGCGAGCCCGGAGTCGTTGCTCACCGTAAAGCGCGCCTCGCGGAATATCCGCCAGAGCTCGCTCACGCTCCCCCTGCCCGTGAGATCCTTCACCGCCATTCCGCCCATGCGCTCGCGGACGAACTCCGCCGCCTCCGAATCCGCCCCCGATCCCACTACGATGCACTGCCATCCCGTCCTCTCGCCGATCCGGCAGGCAAGCGCGGCGAACCGGTCCACGGGCCACCTTCGCGACGCCGCCTGCGACCCAGGCGCCAGAACCCAATAAGGCTGCTGCGGCGCCCGCATCGGTCGCGCTCCCGGCCAGGACATCGACGGTTCGAAACTTGCGCGCTCGCCCGGGATCGGATCGTCGAGGCCGTCGCTCGATGGGATACCCCAAAACTCGGAAACCGGGCGCCGGGGCCGCGCGTCTTCCGGAAGGAGGTCGACGTAGGCCTGGGCGCGGTGACGGTTCGGCGCCGGATCCCAGGGCAGACTCTCCGTCAGGAGCCAGCCGCGCCCGTCGGCCGCGTACCCGCGCCGGCGCCGCGTCCCCGCGCGGTGAAGCAGCCAGGCCGAGGAAAGCGAGTTCGGCAGTGCGATCCCCAGGTCAAACCCCTTCGGGGCGCGGGCGCGGATGGCCGCGATCCCGCGGGTCAGGGCGCGCCAGCGTTCCGCGATCGAGCGGCCTGCCGCCGGTGGAAGCACAACCACGGCGTCGACGAGGTCGCGGTACTGCAGATCCTCCACCCATCTGGAACAGGCCACGGTGACCTGCGCCGACGGGTAGGCTTTACGAAGGTAATGGAAGAAAGGCAGTGCGATGATCTGGTCGCCGATCCAATTCGGGGCGCGAACCAGGATGGAGGAAACCTGCCTCGTCATCGCGCCTCACCGCGCCCCTGGCGCTGCGCCTTTCGCCGGCGCTTCGCCCGGCGACCACTCCACGATCTCCGCCGAAACTCCGCCCACGCGCACCTTCGCGTGCATGCGCACCACGATTCTGCGGTCATCGTCGGTCACCCAAAGGAAGCTGTCGCCCTTCTGCCGGGCGACCCCCCTGAATCTCGTCAAGGGTTTCAACATCAAGGTGGGAACCTTGCCCACCGCAGTTTCGAGGATCTCGCGCCTAATCACGTGAACCTCGGCCTCCCAGTTCTTGCCTTCCGACACCACCGGTACCCTGTACTTCTCCCCGATCTTCAACGGAAGAAACCGGAGGTAATAGAGCGCCGAGAGGCTGTCCTGGGAAAACGGCTCCTTCATCGGCTTGAATTTCTTGGTCTCGCGGTAGCCCTTGTCCCTGTGGTTCGTTCGGTTCCAGATGTAGGTCTGCTGCCTCTCGGCATCGAACAGCTCCAACGAGTCCCTGCTCTGTTTCGTCTCGTCGAGGATCATGTGGAACCGGTGCGAAAACAGCCCCTCATGATCGATGAAACTCTCCACCGTATCGTTGATCCGATAGAAGAGACTGAAGACCTTCGAGCTCTTGACGTGACCCCTGAGGTAAAACACTTTTCGGTCGTTGATGAACTTGTGGGGCATCGCCTGCACCGCGAGCTCGCCGGCCACCATTCCGAAATAGGTGATCTCGTAGACCTGTCGCTCGCCCACCCAGATCGGATCCCGGTCGCGAGCGACCTTCCGGTACTTGAAGGGACCAACGCCCTTCGGGGACGCCACGGGCGTCGCCGCCTTCGCCTTTCCCGCGAGCGCGGCCTTGGCTTCCTCCTCCCGGTCTTCCTTGTCGTCTTCGTCCTCTTCCTCGTCCTCCTCCGCCCGATCGGAGCCCCGCCTCTCAGGAATGGTGGGCGTGGGAATGCTGGGCGCGACCTTGGCGACGGTGGGATTCAGCCCCTCAGGTGGCTTCGTCTCGTCTTTCGGCTTCTCCTGCGCAAGCGGTGGAGGCGAGGGAATGGGCCGCCGCTCGCCCTTCTTGTCCTGAATCTCGAATTTCTGGACGAGCTCCGGCGGCAGCTCATCGGGAAGCTCCGAGGAGGGCGTGATCGGATCCGGGCCCAGAGTCGAACACGCGGGCAGCGCCAAAAAGAACAACGGCGCCAGGATTTTTCGAACGCGGCACATCCGGGCTAGTGTAGGAGAACCCCTCGGGATTGTCGAGCGATGCCCCGCGTCGCGTACATCGCGCCGTCGCGAATTTTCCCTTTAGCGACGAACCCTTCCCTGCTCCCACTCCCCTGCCCGGACGGGCGACAAATCTCCCTTGAACCTCCGGTGGATCCAGAGCCATTGCTCCGGATGGGCACGCACATAGCTCTCCAGGATCGCCACGTATCGCGCGGTGTTCACCGCGAGCGCGCGCTGAACCTCATCTCCGCAATCCTCCCAGCCCAGCGCATCGCCCACCTCCACCTTCGTGCCGCCGCCGGGCACCCGGTAACAGACGATGGGAAACACGGGCGCGCCCGTTCTCCGAGCGACGGTGGCAACGGTAGTGGCCGTTCCCACGGGAACTCCAAGAAAGGGCACCCGCACGCCGATCGGCGGGCCCGCGTACTGATCGAGCACGAAACCCACGGCGCGGCCCTCTTTCAGCCAAGACAGGACGTCGCGAAAGGTCCGGGGCTCGTAGGTTCCCCGCACCCCGCAACGCTCCCGCCCCCGCTCGATCGCTTCATGAAGCCAAGCGGGCTTAAGCCGTTTGGTGACGATCATCAGCGGAACCTTCATCTTTCCCGACGCTCCGGCCATGTACTCCCAGTTCCCCACATGACTCGAGAGAAGAATCGCGCCCTTTCCTTCCGCCAAAGCGGCATGGACCTTTTCCGCCCCTGTCACCTCAACGCTTCGGGCGATCAATCGCCTCATGGGGCCAAGCACTGTCAGCACCTCGATCACGAGGTGCCCCAGGTGGGAGTAGGACTGGCGGAAGATCCGTCGGCGACTTCTCTCGCTGGCCGCGTCGTCTTCGGGCAGCAGACGCCGTAGATTCTCGCGCACGACGGAAGCCTTCAGGCCCGCGGCCCTGAGAATCGCGCCCAGGCCGACGCCGCTTGCCCTCCGCACCCACCAGGGGCACCACACGAATGTCGCCGCCGCCAGGGAAAGAAACGCGCGCGCTATCCACCCGATCAGCCTCCCCACAACGCGGTCTCCCAGGCGTTCCGACCCTCGATCCACCTGATCCCGGGCTCGAAGATCCTGATCTGGTCCCAACGGTCCCTCGCCACGTGCTCCCTCCACTTCACCCAATCCTTGCCGGTGAGTCCCAAGACGCAACCCGCGTCCGCCGACTCGTCGAGCAGATCCAAAACCATCTTCCCGTCGTACCGGGCGTGATCCCGAAAACGCACGTGTTTCCGGATTCGAACTCCCACATCCTCCAGTGCCGTCCTCACAGAATGCGCGTCGGCGACCCCGGTCACGAGCCAAAGAGCGGGCGTTTGCGAGACTGGCTCCGTGGTCTTCGCGCCCAAGGGATCCAAAAGAGTCGGAAAGAACTCCACCCGAGCCTTTCGGCTCGCATCGAGCCGCCCCCAATCCGGGGGCGGTTCGGCGCCCTTTGTCCATATGGCGAGGCGGGCCCAGCGGGCCCGGCATGGCCAATCTCGAAAAAGCGTCTGCCAGGGGCGCAGGGAAGTCAGGGCGAGCACGTCCAGATCACGGTGAAGACGCCAGTGCTGAAACCCGTCATCCAGCAGGACGACTCCAGGAGGACGCCCCCCTCTCTGGCGCAAGACCCGCTCGAATGCTTTTCCTCTGTCCGCGCCGACTCCGATCCAGGCTCCTGGCGCTAAGTCATGCAGAAGCGCGGGCTCATCCCCCGTGAGCTGAGCGCGCGCCGGGCCGTCCCCCGGACCGATCACGCCGCCGCCGCGCTCCCAAGCGCCACCGTACCCTCGGCTCAGAATGCAGACGTCCGCTCCTCTGGCGGCGAGTTCCCTGGCCGCCGCCGCGACCAACGGCGTCTTTCCCGCGCCGCCCGCTTGAAGGTTTCCGAAGGAGATCACCCGCGCGGCCAGGCGCCTCCTGGGGAGCCAGCCCCAAGAGGCCAGTACGCGAGCTAGGCCGCTCGCGGCGGACCAGACCTGTGAAAAGAGCCAATACCACGGCGCACCCCAGATCCTTGTCACGGCGACACCTCGCCGCCCTCAAGTCGCTTCTCACGGGCCCTTCCCAGCTCTTCCAGGATTGCCAGCGCCGCGCGCGCGCTCGGTCCGATTTCCCCGTTCGCCCCACCGCCATAGCCCATCCGTGCGCGAAGCTCCGCGATCGCATCCGCGAGAGTCCTGCGGCGCTCCTCGTTCGCAAGAACTCTGCTTGCCTCCGCCGCCAGCCTCGCCGGGGTGCAATCCTTCATGAGGACTTCCTCGAAGAAGAAACGATCGCCCCGCCTCCAGCCCCCCAACAGATTCACCAGGCCCACCGGTCCTCGATATCGAACCAGCCAACGGAAAAGCAGGCCAGTGAGCGCGCTAGGGCGGTAAATCACCACGTGTGGGCAGCCCAGGAGCGCCGCCTCGAGTGTCGAGGTTCCGGACTTGACGATTCCAGCGTCTGCGGCGCGAAGCACCTCCCACGAGCGCCCTTTGATGAGGCTTGGCCGAAGCGGGGTATCGGGGTGCTTCCGATTCCAGCCCGAGAGCCTCGCTTCCCATTCCCGGGGATCCAAGGTCAACGGCAGGGGGATCGGCGCGTGAAGCTCCGATTGACCCAGTTGCCTCGCCGCGAGATCAGCGGCATCGAGCATGAGCTCGAAATGTCGCTCCAGCTCCCCGGGACGACTCCCGGGAAGCAGCGCGAGAACTCGATCCCCGGCTCTGAACCCCAACGCCGCTCGAGCTTTCTCCCGAGTCAATCCCAGCGGAAGCTCATCCAACAGGGGATTCCCGACGTATCTCGCGTTCAGTCCGCCATCACGGTAAAGACGTTCCTCGAAAGGCAGGATGCAGAGCACGAGCCTGAAGTGTTTCCGAAGGAACGCGAGCCGGGAGGCGCGCCAAACCCAGATCTTCGGGGGAATATAATAGACGGTCGGCACCCCCAGCCGTTTCAGCCTGCGAGCCAACCGGAAGTGGAATTCAGGATAGTCGATGAGCACGGCGATCTCTGGCGGATCCTCCGTCACGGCGCGTGTGACCCCGGCAAGCCCCCTCAGAATCCTCGGTAATCGCGCCAGGACTTCGGTGAATCCCATCGCGAGGAGATCCCTGGCGTCCACCACGGCCCTGAGTCCCTCCGCCTGGAGACGCGCCCCACCCACGCCGAAAGCGTCCACAGTCTCGCCATCGGACGCTGCGTGCCTCAGCGCCTTCAGGAGCTCCGCACCGTGCAGATCGGATGAGGCCTCGGCGGCCGAAATGAGAATCCTCATGCGCGACGGCTCCCCCGGAGCCCTCGAGTCTCAGCGAACGACGCCGCCTTCGCTTTTCCGGATGAACTCCAGAAACTGCTTCACCTCGCTCAGTTCCCCGTACTGGCTCTCGATCTCCAGCAGGCACTGTTCCTTCTTCACATCCTCGCGCATCCAGAGCTTGATCGCCTCGTTGATTTTCTGGATGGTCTCCACGGGAAACCCGCGGCGCCGAAGCCCAACGATATTCGCGCCTTTGATGCTGCAGGGCCGCGAACCCAGTGCGATCGTGAAGGGCGGCACCGATTTCTCGATTCCAGACTGCCCGCCGATATAAGTGTGCGCGCCGACGCGGCAAAACTGGGATACGCCCGTCTGCCCGCAGAGAATCGCGCTGTCCTCCACGATAACGTGGCCTGCCAAGCCCACATTGTTGGAGAGCACGCACTGGTTTCCCACGATGCAGTCGTGCCCTAGGTGAACGTAAGCCATGATTAGGTTGTCGTTGCCCACCTGCGTGATGCCGCCGGCCTGCGCGGTGCCCAGGTTCATCGTCACCGACTCCCGGATCACGTTTCGATCGCCGATCACAAGTCGGGTGTTCTCGCCCTTGTACTTAAGGTCCTGCGGCATTCCACCCAGAACCGTAAAGGGATGCACCACGTTTCCCTCGCCGATCTCGGTGTTGCCTTCGATCACGACATGGCTCCGGAGCACCGTTCCCCTCTTGATCCTCACGCCGGGGCCCACGATGCACCAGGGTCCAACGGTCACATCCCGGTCCAGTTCCGCCCTCGAATCCACCTGCGCAGTCGCATGAATCATCGCCGTCTCCCCATCACGCCCAACCGATGAGCGCTTTCGCCTCGTCGTTCAAAAGCAGGTTGGCGAGGATCTCCGCCTCAGCCACCCTCTGTCCGTCCACTTGAACCTCGCAGCCGAAAACCCACAGGCTTCCCTTCACCTTGGACACGACCGATCGGATCTCCATCGTATCCCCGGGAATCACTGGCTTCCGGAATCTCAAGTCGTTCGCGCCCGCGAAAATACAGAGAAACGAGCGCCTGAAGACGTCCAGATTCCTCCAGACATAGGGATAAAGAGTCATGCTCGCGGTCTGCGCCATCGTCTCCAGGATCAACACGCCCGGCGTAAGAGCCCGCTGCGGAAAGTGCCCCGGCATGTGCGGCTCGTTGAACGTCGCATTCTTGCGTGCGCGCACCTCGATTCCCACCTTCACCGAGGGATCGCTCGGTGCCTGAATGGAAATCACGCGGTCGATCAGGAGAAACGGCGCACGGTGAGGAAGATATTCCTGGATGCGCTCCACGCCGAGCGGATACTGCGGGGTCTCGCTCACGGCCGCGCGCTCCTCTTTCGTACCGCCAACTTATTCAAGGCAGCGTGCGCTCGAAAGTGGTCCGAGTAATCCCGCTGGGGGTTGCCGAGCACGGTGCCCCCCGGGGGCACGTCCTTGCTGACCAGGGAGACGGCTCCCACTTTCGCCCCGTCACTCACATGCACCCGGTTAGAGATCCCCGTGAGCCCGCCGACGTACACGAATTTCCCCAGGCTTGAGCTGCCAGCCAAAGCGGCCGAACCACAGACAACCGCGCCGACATCCAATCTCGCGTTGTGGCCGATCTGCACCATGTTATCGAGCTTCACCTGGTCTGCCAGGATCGTGTCGCCGAGCGTACCCCGATCGACGCAGGAATTCGCTCCGATCTCGACGTCGTCGCCGATCACGACGCGGCCCAGGTGGTAGATCTTCTGGTGCCTCTCGGGCTTGCCCTCCCGGATCACCGGCGCGAATCCGAACCCGTCGGCGCCGATCACCGCGCCCGCATGAATCCTGGCGCGGCGGCCGATCACGCATCGTTCGTAGACCGTCACGCGTGGAAACAGGACGCTGTCTTCCCCCACGCTCGCATCCCTGCCCACCACCACGCCTGCGGCCAAAACCACGCGATCACCGATCCGGGCACCTGCCTCGACCACGACACCGGGACCGAACTCTACGTCGGACCCGACGCGGGCCGAGGAATCCACCACCGCCGCTGCGTGAATCCGTGACCCGCTCCCCTTTCGGGCCCCGGGCAAGTGCGAATCGAAGGTCAACGCGGACGCGAAGAGCTCTGAAACTCGGGCCATCCCGACATACGGGTCCGCGCAGGCCACCACCGCCGACTTTTTCCACAGGGGAAGCCCACTCGCCCGTAGCGGCTCCACGAACGCGGCGCCGGTCAGAAGCACGCCCGCATGGGACCTCATTAGCTGCTGCTGGTATTCCTTTGAGAAGAAGAATGCGACGTGAAGTCGCCCCGCCCGCTCAAGCTCGGCGGGGGCCTCCACGCAAATGGCCTCCGGACCGGGACCGGCCTCGGGCCGATTTACCCAGGTTCCCCCGGTGGCCTCGAGGATGTGCCCCAGGTGAACGTTCATTTCTTGGCCTTGTTCAGGGCCTCCACCACTTGCTTCGTCAGGTCGTCTTGCTCAGGCGAATACAGCACGTTGTTTTCGCTTTTCTCCAACACGTAGTTGTAACCCTTGTCCTTCGCCACCTGAGCGATGACCTTACGGAGCTTGTCGACGATGGGAGCGGTCAACTCCTGCTCCTTTTTCTGGATCTCCATCTGCGAACGGCCGGTGGTTTCCTGAAATTTCATGATCCGTTGCTGGATCTCAGCCTGCTTCTTTCCGAGCGCGGCCTCATTCATCACCAGGCTCTGCTTCTGGAGATCCTCATGGAGCTTCTTGATCTCGGATTCTTCTTTCTGAAGCTCCGCCTTCTTCTTGTTGAAGGCGCCCTCTAGCTCGGTGCGCGCGCGCTTCCCCTCTTCCGAGGACTGGATCGCCTCCTGCATGTTCACCGTGGCGATCTTCAGATCGCCGCCGGCTGCAACCGCAGCTCCAGCAGGGTACGGAATCACTCCGCACGCCATGACCAGTGCCACCACCCAAGCCAATCCGCCGCATTTACGAGTCATTAAAGAGGTCCCCTTTTCTAGAAAAGCCCATTCAAACAACCACAGCCCCCCTTTGAATTCAACCATGGGCCCGCCAATAATGCACCAGGCCATGCCCCTGGCGCCAGGCTCAGAAGGGCGGACCGATGAAGAACTGAAACACGCTGGTGTCGTCAAATCCGCGTTTGTCGAAGGGGAAGCCCCATTCGAAACGAAGCGGGCCGATCGGAGAGAACCAGCGGAACCCGAAACCCGCATCCGTCCTCAGCAGGAATTTTTCGCCGCCAGTACCTGGGAATCGGGAAAACGCGTTGCCGGCGTCGTAAAACAACACCCACTTCAATCCAGCCTCTCGAATCAGCGGATATTCCAGCTCGAATAGCGCATACAGCTCCACGCTGCCGCCCGACGGACGGTAGTCCTCCCCCTCCAGAACCCCGGGGCCGACCGTGAAGATCTCGTAGCCCTTTAGATTGTTCGGTCCTCCGAGGAAGAATTTCTCGGTCGAGGGAATACCTCGGTCAGTCGTCTGCGCAACCTGCCCGTATTCCACCGCGTTCCTGAACACGAGGTCGCCGATGACCCGCGTGTAATACCGATGATTGACGATCCACTTCAGGAATTTCTTGTCGCCCCCTAAACCCGCCGTCTCAAGCGAGGCGCTGAAGTACGTGCCTTTTGTGGGCTCAAACCGGTTGTTTCTCTTGTCGCGCACTGCGCTCCAAACA
The DNA here is from genome assembly GCA_020850015.1 of Bdellovibrionales bacterium. Classification (GTDB taxonomy): domain Bacteria; phylum Bdellovibrionota; class UBA1018; order UBA1018; family JADZFF01; genus JADZFF01. Next base: position 21,455 of record JADZFF010000021.1, read on the forward strand.
ATGGAGGACAAGACCCCCTCTTCGAGAGAGGTGTCCTCGCTGGGGTCCTCTTTCTCGCTGATCTGAAGCCCCTCGTTCTTGTAGGTGATGAAGGCGTAGAGATCCTCGAGGATCGGGTAACCCAGCCGCACATCGAAGCCGAGCTTGCGAGTGAGATAACGGTTCGGAATCGGCAGATGGATGGAGAAGATGTCGAAGCCCATCGACCATTTGGAATCGAAGGCATAGGGGTCCGTGAATCCGAGGTTGAAGCTCCGAGAGGAGTTGCTCGCTGCGTACTGCGCCTGGAGGCTCAGAGTCTGTCCCTTGCCGAAGAGGTTGATCTCCGAGATCTGCGTGGTCAGGAAAAATTTCTGAACGCTCCCGTATCCGGCACCCAAGGTGATGGTTCCCGTCGAGCGCTCCTTGATCGAGATCTCGATATCCACCACATCGTCGCGATCCTTGCGAGTGATCGTATTGAATACCACCTCGCCTGGGGCGAAGTACCCCAGCCTCTCCACCCGCTCTCGCGACACTCTGAGATTCGTGCCGTTGTAGAGCTCGCCCTCGTGGATCTTCAGCTCCCGGCGAATCACCTTGTCATAGGTCTTGGCGTTACCGACCATGTTGATTTCGCCGAAGTAGACGAGATTCCCCTTCTCGAAGACATATTCGACGTCCACGGTAAGAGACTCATCGCGGACCTGCATCTTCGGAACTACGTTCACGAACGCATACCCGAGATCCTGATACATCTCGGAGAGCTTTTGGATGTCCGCATTGCGTTTCGAGATTCCGAACATCTCGCCCTTCAAGAGCGTCAAGCCTTCGCTGAGCTGATCCGTCGTGAAGAGAAGATCGCCGCTATAGGAGGTGTCTCCCATCTCGTACTGCTGTCCCTCTTCCACGTAGACGGTGATGTACAGCCAGCGCTTGTCGTCGCTCACCGTCACCACCGGGTTCTCGTAGCGGAACTTGATGTAGCCGTTATCCAGGTACCAGTAGGTGAGCCGCTGAAGATCCGTCTTGAACGCGCTTTCCTTGAAATTCCCTGAATCGTTCATGAAGCTGAAGAAGCTTCCTTCGCGGGTTTCCGCGAAGACTCCCTTCAGCGCCTCGTCGGAGAATTTTTTGTTGTTCAGGAAGGTGATCTTCTTGATTTCAACCTTGTCGTAATCGTTCACCCGGTAAGTAAGGTGGATCTCGTCCTTCTTCCCCTTCACGGGAGTCAAGTCGTAAGAAACCTTCGCAAGGTAGAACCCCTTGTCTTCGTAGTGCTTCTGGATGAGGCCTACATCCTCGCGGACCGAGTTCACGTCGAGGATCGACCACTCCTTGACCTTCACAACCTCCTGGAGATCCTCAGTGCTGACCTTTTCGTTGCCGTCGAACTCCAGCTTCGAGATCACCGGGCGCTCCCGCACCTCGATGCGAAGCTCGACGCCGTCGTCCGACGACAGCGCCTTGATGTCCACCGCCTCGAAGAACCCCATCTTCACGAGAGCCTGAAGATCGAGCCGAACCTGGCTCTGCTTCAACGGATCGCCCACCCTCGAATTGAGCTTTCCGATTACCGCGTCGCGCTCGATCCGCTTCAGACCGGCGACTTCGATCTTCCCAACTCGCTTTCCCTCGTGTTGACGCAGCGCCCTCTCGGCCTGCTGAGAGAACTCCTCGGCACGAGCGGAGCCCGCCCATGCCGGCACCAAAGACACGAGCAGGATGGCCGCGAACACACGCGGTCTGAAGAAGAGGGCTCTCGGATGCACGACCCCCTATCTCTAGGAGGAGCCCACACCCCGGTCAATTGACAAATCCCCAAAATCCTTCTGGGATTCAGGTCAGCGCGCCGTCCTTCATGACTAGAACGCGCTGCATCTTCTGGGCAACCTTGGCGTCATGCGTGACGAGGAGAATAGCCACGCCTGTGGCACGATGAAGTTCGGCCAGAAGGGCCATCACCAGTTCGTTGTTCGCCGAGTCGAGATTGCCGGTCAGCTCATCCGCCAGGAGAAGCTTGGGCCGCAGGATCACCGAGCGCGCAACCGCCACTCTCTGCTGCTCCCCCCCGGAAAGCTCCGCAGGACGGTGATCCAGTCGCTGGGCCAGACCCACGAAATCGAGCAGATCCTTAGCCTGCTGCATGGCCTCACCGCGCGAGTACCCCGCGATAAGGGCGGGCATCATGACGTTCTCGAGCGCGGTGAATTCGGGCAGCAGATAGTGGAACTGGAATACGAAGCCAAGAGATCGATTTCTAAAATACGAAATTTCCCTCTCGGAGAGACTGAACAGGTCCCTGCGGTCAGACCCGAAAAACACCTTCCCGCAAGTGGGGGGCTCGAGCGTGCCAAGCACATGAAGCAGGGTGCTCTTTCCGGCACCCGAAGCTCCCATGATCGCAAGAGTCTCCCCCGCTAGAATCTCAAGGTCCACTTCACGGAGAATCGACACCTCCCGGCCGCCCTTGAAAAAGCTCTTCCCAATCCCTTTCGCGCTAAGCACGATTCCCGCGTCAGTCATGACGAATTCCCTCCAGTGGCATGCGTCGCGCTACCTTGAACGCCGGGTACAGGGCTGCCACCAGCGTGATGGTCACCGCAACGACGCCGATCATGAACAGCTCGTCCCACCGCTCCCGCACAGGAAACGAGGCCAGATGATAGACCTCGGGCGGGAGTTCCAGCAGCCCGGAGCGCTCCAGAAGCCGATTCAACCCCACGCCACCCAACAATCCGGCCACCGTTCCCACCAGCCCGATTCCCAGCCCCAAGCCGCAGAAGAGCCGGAACACGCGTTGGCTGTTGAATCCCATCGCCTTAAGGATCGCAATTTCGCGCACCTTGTCGTGGATCATCATCAAGAGGGTGCTGATCACGTTGAAGGCCGCGACGATCACGATGATCGTAAGAATGACGGAGATCACCACCTTCTCCACCTGGGTGGCATAGAGGAGATTCCGATTCAGTCGGGCCCACTCTTTCGCACGATAAGGATATCCGAACTGATCCGACAGGCGTTGAGCCACCTCGGCCGCATTCGAGTCCCGTGCCAATCTCAGCTTGAAGGTCGTCACTCGGCCCTCCTGGCCGAGAAAGGCCTGAGTCCCAGCCAAAGTTCCAATGACGTATTTGGAGTCATACTCATGGTACCCAAGCCTCACGACGCCGCTTACCCGACGCGCGATGCTCACGGGTTCCCCATCCGCCGCGAAAGGCGCCACCAGACGAATCTCCCCCCCCGGCGCGACACCCAGCTTCTCCGCCAGTGATTGCCCAAGCACCACCTCGTCGGGCGCCTGTGGCATCGACCCCTGGACGATTCGACGGGCCACATCGGTCACGCTCCCCGCTGTGCTCAGGTCCACCCCCTCCAGCAGGCCGCCGGCGACCCCGTGAGGGCCGGAAACCATGAGTTCCGCCACGAGCGACGCGGTAACCGCTGTCGCCTCGGGTGCCACATCATGAATTCGCGCGATCACCTGACCTGGGTCCGACACCGGTACGGCGCGGGTGTACATGATCACTTCGCCGTTCAACCCCGTTACGGAGCGGATCAGCTCTCCCTCGAAACCGTTGATCACGCTCGTGACCGACACCAAGGCAACAACGCCCAGGGCCACGCCTGCCACGGAGATCCAGGAGATGAACGAAAGAAATCCGCCAGAGGCATTGGAGGCGAGAAAACGCCCCAAAAGCATCCAGACCAGGCCCACTCGAGTGTTCACGGACTGAAGGATACTACCGTTTGCGAAGTTGGGGGAAGAGGATCACGTCGCGAATGCTCGGCGCGTCGGCAAACAGCATGGCCATGCGATCAATGCCGATTCCCTCTCCCGCCGTCGGAGGCATCCCGTATTCCAGGGCGGTCACGTAGTCCTCGTCAACGTCACAGGCCTCTTCGTTTCCCGCAGCTTTCGCCTCGGCCTGCCTAACAAAGCGTTCCTTCTGATCGATCGGATCGTTCAGCTCCGAGAATCCGTTTGCGATCTCCCTCGCCGTGATGAACAGCTCGAATCGATCCGTAAGGTAGGGGTCCGCCTCCGTCTTGCGCGCTAAAGGCGAAACCTCCAATGGATAGTGGGTGACAAAGGTTGGCTGCACGAGCTTGGCTTCCACCTCTTCGTCGAAAATCGCCATGAGGACGCCGCCCGCCCCCCATGCTTTGTCGACGTGACCGTTCTTGCTGGCGCAATACGCCGCCAGAGCCGCGCGGTCACGGATCTTCGTTCGGTCCTTGAATCCGCTGTGTTTGAGAACCGCCTCCTCGACAGAGACCCTCTCCCAGTGCCCATCCAGATTCACTTCCTGACCCTGGTAAACGACCACTCTTGACTTCACGACCTCATCCGCAACCCTCTGGAAAAGCTTCTCCGTCAGATTCATGAGGTCTTCATAGGTCGCATAAGCCCAATAGAACTCAAGCATCGTGAATTCGGGATTATGCCGAACGGAAATTCCCTCGTTCCGGAAATTCCGATTGATCTCAAACACGCGCTCGAACCCCCCCACCACGAGCCTCTTGAGATAGAGCTCGGGCGCAATTCGGAGGAAGAGCTCCATATCAAGTGTGTTGTGATGGGTCTTGAAAGGCCGGGCTGTCGCCCCTCCCGCGATCGGATGCATCATCGGGGTTTCCACTTCCAGGAAATCCTGCTCCCGGAAAAAAGCCCTCACCGCATCGACGAGCTTGAACCGCTTAACGAACATCTGCCGCGACTCTTCGCTCATGATGAGGTCGAGATATCGCTGACGGTATCGCGTCTCCACATCTGTGATGCCATGATACTTTTCAGGTAACGGGTGCAGCGATTTCGTCAGCAGCACCAGGCGATTCGAGTGGACGGACAGCTCCCCAGTCTTGGTTTTGAAAAGCTTGCCTTCGGAGTAGACAATGTCGCCGACGTCCAATTCCTTGAAGCGATCGAATTCCTCGTCCCCCAAGTCCTGTTTCGACACATAGAGCTGAACCCCGCCGGTGCGATCCTTCAGCTTCACGAAGGCCGCCTTGCCGAAATGCCTGATGGCCATGATCCGGCCGGCCACGGAGCGATTGAGCCTCTGCGACTCCAGACTCTCGCGCGCATGCTCGCCGAATTCAGCGTGCAGCTGCGCAGCGGTCGAATCTGGCGAAAATCCGTTCTTGAAGGGATTCTCTCCGCGCTCAGTGAGCTTCCGCAGCTTCTCCAGACGCACTCGGACCTGATCGCTGATGTCCAGTTCCGGCTGTGCGGCTTGAGTGGGACTCTCGGGCTTCATCTGCCTATCCCTCGTGATGCTCAAGCCAGCGTTCAGCGTCGATCGCAGCCATGCATCCGCTCCCGGCGGCCGTAACCGCCTGGCGATAGGAATGATCGGCGACATCTCCGGCCAGGAACACCCCAGGAATCTCGCATTTCGTCGAGCCCGGTTTCGGGATGAGATAACCGGCAGGATCCAACGGCAGCTGTCCTTGGAAGAGCGACGTGTTCGGTTGGTGGCCTATCGCGATGAATACCCCCTGAACCTCGAGGTCCCGCTTCTGGCCGGTGCGAGTATCCGTCAGGCGCACACCCGATACTTCCTTCTCGCCAAGAACCTCATCCACAGCGACGTTCCAGATGAATTCGATCTTAGGATTCTTTCTGGCCTTGTCCTGCATGATCTTGCTGGCACGAAGCGCGTCCCTCCGGTGGAGCAGATAGACCTTTGCTGCGAATTTCGTCAAAAAGCTCGCTTCCTCGAGGGCCGTGTCACCGCCTCCCACCACGGCCACTTTGAGATTCTTGAAGAAAAACCCATCGCAGGTCGCGCAGGCCGAAACGCCCTTGCCCATGAGCCGTCTCTCCGACTCAATACCCAGGAGCTTCGCTGTTGCGCCGGTCGCGACGATCAATGATCTCGTTTTGAGCGAGCGCCCATCCGCAGTCTCAAGCGTGAAGGGTGTCGTTTTCAAGTCTACCCTGCGAACATCACCCTGAACGAAGCGCGTACCGAAGCGTTCGGCCTGCTCCCGAAAGAGCCCCATCATCTCAGGTCCCATGATCCCCTTAGGAAATCCGGGATAATTCTCCACATCGGTGGTGATGGTGAGCTGTCCTCCCGGCTGCGTACCCTCCACGCAGAGAGGATTCAGATTCGCCCGCGCAGCGTAGATCGCCGCTGTAAGTCCCGCCGGCCCTGTACCCAAAATGATCACGGATTCGGTCTGCGAGGAGGTCGAGGTCATGAGTCTCTCCCAGTTTCATTCGATCGGAGCGAAGGGCTCCGCCGGTGAAGGCATCTGACGGCGCGGCCCGGCATAACGCGCGCCTGGCGCGCATCCGGGCGCAGAGGGTTGCACCCCCTGATGTCAGGAACGACTACTCGTCCTGCGGTTCCACGGGCCCACGTTTGGGTTCGGTGTAAACGTTACCCACGGTAGGCTTGTGCTCCTGGGCGGCGAGCTCCTCAAGGCTGATCCACGAAGCAGTGTCTTCGTCCTGGCCGAGCGTGCTCACGACCTTGTCCCATTCCTTGCGAGCCACGATCTTGCGATCGACATTTTTCTCAACGACGCGGACATCGTAGAGTTTTTCCCGAACAGCTTCATCCAGAAGAGTCATGGGGCCTGATTAATGCGAGGCAAGTGGCCTGTCAATGCCAAGTCTTCGGATTTTCATCGGAATCGTCCTCAAACCCCTCTGGTTTCTGCGACACCAGCCGGAGATGAGAACCCGATTTCCGTTTCTTTCCGTTTGCAGTTCCTGACTTATTAGCTCTGGCTCTTGCCCTTCGCATGGCGGTCACCCAGAGCCACCCAAATCCTGCTGCCATTCCCCCCAAGTGGGCCACGCTTGAAAGCCCCCCCGAGGGGGAAAACACACTCGTCATGAACTCGAGCCCCGCCAGGATCCAGATGAAGTACTTGGCCTTCATCGGAAAGAGCAACATGAAGAGCAGGGTGCGTTCACCGTAGATGAGGCCGTAAGCCATCAGGAGCCCATAGATCGCTCCTGAGGCGCCCACCATCGGTACATGTAGCCCGTGAGAAACAAAGATTTGAAACAAGAGGTAGAGGGTACCGGCCACAGTGGAACAGAAGAAATAGAAGCTCAGGAAACGCCTGCTGCCCCAAAGTGCGTCCAGCTCCCCTCCAACGAAGGCGAGCATCATCAGGTTGAGGAACAAGTGAACGACGTCCGCATGAAGGAAGGGATAGGTGAAGAGCTGCCAAAGGTGGAACTTTCCCACAAAGGCCGCCGGGACCAATCCAAGGAGGCCCTGAAGATCCCCCCCGAGAAATTGGTCCACAGAATGCTGGACCACGAACGCCACGAGGTTGGCGACGAGCAATATCTTGATAGTGCGTGTGAGCTGGATCGGCATGCCTGCGAGCTGCGCCGCCCTTCCGGCGCCTAAGGGCCCCCCGGTTCCATGATTTCGATGAGAATACCACCCGTCGTAGATGGGTGCAGGAAATTGATCCTCATGCCGTGGGCTCCGAGGCGCGGCTCTTCGTATACGAGCCGAAACCCTTCCGCCGCGAGCGTCCTGCAGAGTTCGTCGAGCTTGCCGCGGCCCACCTCGAAAGAAAGGTGATGAATGCCAGGGCCCCGCTTTGCCAGATGTTTGGCAACGGCACTTTCAGTCGACGTCGGCTCGAGCAGCTCCACATGGGCCTGCTTCAGAGGCAGTTCAAAAAAATGCGCCATTACCCGCTCGTTCGCCACCTGCTCGGAGCGCGTGGCGGGGAGCCCCAGGAGCTCCATGAGACGCTTCACGCGAGGCATATCCGCGACCGCGACGCCGATGTGGTTCAGGAAAGCCATGGAGAGGAAGATGCTACGGAGGGGGCGGGGTTGGCCAGCAATTGCGCGAAGGCTGGAGAGAAAAAAAAGAGGACCACGATCACGTTGTCGCTGTACCCGGCTTCACCCTCCTCAGAGCGCTGCCGAATCGTGATCGCGGCCCTCAGTCAAGGTCCAACCTTTGAGTACCCACCTCGTACCTCACCGGCCAGACACCCTACTCATCGGCGCGCCGGTTAAGAACTTTAGACAGTACGATCAGAAGGTTCGGCCAGGGGCGCCCGAACCGAAGGATGAGCCCATGCCGCCCATGCCATACATGCCGCCGCCCATGTACCCTCCGGAGTACATGCCCATGACCGTCTGTTGAAGGCGCATTTGGGCCTCGTAAACCTGCTGTTGAGCCGTCATTTGGTTCTGCATTTGGAGCTGGGCCATCTGCATTTGTTGCTGCTGCTGCTGCATGGATGCTTGCATCATCGAGTAGTACTGAGGGTTAGACATCGGATTCATGTAGCCGCCGCCCATGCCCATGCCCATGCCGCCGCCGACTGCCCCGCCATACATCGCAAGCGGACTATTCCAGCCCCAACCCATGGGATAGGAGGGCATGCCCCAGCCGCCGCCCATGCCGCCATACGGGTTCATCATGCCGCCGCCCATGCCGCCGTAGAGGCCTATGCCGCCCATGCCGCCATACGGGTTCATCATGCCGCCACCGAAGCCCATGCCGCCGCCGAAGGGGCCCATCATGCCGCCGCCGAAGCCAACGCCGCCCATGCCCCCGCCCATGCCGCCGTACCCGAAGCCGCCCATGCCCCCGCCCATCATTCCGGGAGACTGACAAGGAACGCCCACCTGGGCGCACTGCTGCAGGTAGTTGGAATACATGCCGCCATAGGCATCCATCATGTTGCCCTGATGCACCATGCCAGCAATACCCATTCCAACAGGGGCCAGAATCTGCAGGCCACCCATCAGGTAGTCAGCCCATCCCGGTTCCCGAGGGCGCATTGCCGCAAGCATTTCGCAGTTTGGGCAGTTGCGACGTTCCTCCTGGATCTGCCTCTGCAGATCGGATGATATTTCGCGGAGCCCAGTCACTCGTGCCTCGAGCGTCCGAATCTGCGCCTCGAGACGACGAATCGCGCGATCCACTCTCGCGGCCTCGCAAGACTCGATGAGATCGGCGCACGCCGGCCCCGTGTCCCCCATGCCAGCGATCCTGGCGACATTGCCACGCACGCGCGTGTACAGTTTCATGCATGTCGTCTGCTCAGGCCGCTCACCGAAGGAGTCGGCGCTTGCGGGGGCCGCGACTCCAACTCTCCGCCAAATGTCTTCGGAGCATGCGCCCTGCGAGTGATGGCACTCGCTGCAGCCTACGGTCAGATCGCCGCCGCCCTCTTCGGACGTTCCGGCACCTTCGCGAAGCTCACGTATTTGCCGCTGATGATCTCGAACAGAATTCCGAATTGTCCTAATCTCTTCCTCTACTTCGCGCCTCTCTTCTTGAAGTGCCTGTGCCGCCGACTGAGGCACCGCCTCGTCATCATCCTCCGCGCGAACCGCCTCGGGCGAGAGGCTCGGCAACATCAGGGAAAATATGACCAGCCAGGTCCCCAGCCATGCGGTGCCACGGCTCTCACGCATTCGCGACAACACCCACTGACCCGAAGATTTTTTCCACATATTGCTTTTTCCCCTTAGGCGCTTAAACCCACATGGCCCGCGCCCGTGTGCCCACGACTCTTGAGGCACGGCTCATCCTTAGCCGGATCGGAATTTCCGTCTGAAATATTCAGCGGCACCGCAGCCGACGTGCGAATCCCCTTTGGCAGTGGAAAGCCTTCTGCAATCAAGGTCTTTTCCGCTCCAGAATCACCAGAATTAGATTATCGGTAATTGGGCCGATCGCAAAATCGGCAAAAAACTCCCAGCAGAGCGCCAAGTGCTTGGCGCAACTTCGGTGCCACCCAATAGGCCCTCACAAAGGCACAATTGAATGATCGCACTACCTTATTGGTCTATTGATTGATGAGGCTCGGAAAAAAGTATGCGAGACCGCCTGCCTCTCGGCTCAGTCAAGCGCTGCGCGCTTTGCGCACAGCCTCACTGCGGCGCTTAAGCCTCGCCTTTTTCTTCCGCTGGCCATTGCGTTGAAGTGTCTTCCTGGTTTTCTGCTTGCGACCGCGTCCCATAATGCCCCCAAAACTCCATCAATTTCCTGACGTTGGCAAGCACGATCTCTCGCCGAGTTCGTTGCTGCGCCATTCTCTCTCTGTTAGCCTCGTTAAGGTTCGCTCACAATCCCCTAGCGCCCCTGAGAGGCAACCATGGAAATCAATCAATTGCTCACTGGTCAAATCTCAACCGCCACTCAAAACGATCCACTCAGTGGCGCGGGAAAGCCTGTTGCCCCGAGTTCTGCAGGCGATTCACGCACCACCCCGGTGTTCCAAGTTGGAGACACGGTTTTCTATGGGATACACGGCAGGTGCAAAATCGCTGGAATTGAGGAGCGTTCAATCGGCGGCAGCGTGCTTCACTTTTTTCGACTCGTCCCCATAAGAGCGGCCCCTCTCAGGGTCGGTCGTCAGGAGAGCGCAATTTGGATGCCGGTGGCTTCAGCGGCACAGTCCGGCCTTCGAACTCCCCTTCAAGAGGTGGAACTCGACCGCATCTACGCGCTTCTCTCCAATGAGGAATGCGCACTTCCGCTCCGTACTCCTTGGCCCAAAATTCAGCCATTGGCTGAAGCGATCCTTCGCAATGATGGACCTGTTGGGCTCGCAAAAGTGGAGGGATACCTTTTTCTCGCGCGGCAACGGGAACTCGCTCCGGCCAAAGGGATGATCCGATTTGCTGAAACTGTACACCGCCTATTGGTGCGCGAAATACAGGCCATTACTCAGGAATCACCCAAAACCATCGATGGACGCCTCGAAAGACTTCTCATTTCCAAGCTGCGGTTCGAAGCCTGATGCGTGGCAAATTACCCATTTCAAGAAATAAAAAGGCCCCGCGACAACTCAGGGCTGTTGCGGGGCCAATAAAAATGGGGGCATCGCGCTAGTTTCGCACCAAGACGTTTGGCACTATCTTCGCCGCAGGCGGGCTTAACTGCTGAGTTCGGAATGGGATCAGGTGGAACACCGCCGCTGTAGACACCCCCAACTTGTCGCCTAAGGCCCGGCGGGCCCCAGACATAAATTTTGGGGATCTTCTTGATCGAGTGAAATGTAAAAACTTGCAACTCACTGAGTAGAGCGAGCCATCAACATGAGTTCAAGATGACAAGCGGACTCTCGATTTGGAGCCTCACCCATTCAGACATCCATCCACGCATGCCTCTTAGCAAGGAAAGCTTGGAAGTCTGTGAATAGGGGAGAGTAAATAATTAAGCCTCCCGTCCTATTAGTAGTGGTCAGCTAAATGCATCGCTGCACTTACACACCCACCCTATCAACCCGGTCGTCTACCGGGGGACTTTGGGGGGACTTACGTCCCGGGAAAAGTTGTTTCAAGGGAAGTTTCCCACTTAGATGCTTTCAGCGGTTATCTTCTCCAGACATAGCTACCCAGCTTGTACCACTGGCGTGATAACTGGCACACTAGAGGTCTGTCCATCCCGGTCCTCTCGTACTAGGGATAGCTCCTTTCACTTGTCCATCACCTGCGACAGATAGGGACCGAACTGTCTCACGACGTTCTGAACCCAGCTCGCGTACCGCTTTAATTGGCGAACAGCCAAACCCTTGGGACCTGCTTCAGCCCCAGGATGCGATGAGCCGACATCGAGGTGCCAAACCTCCCCGTCGATGTGGACTCTTGGGGGAGATAAGCCTGTTATCCCCGGAGTACCTTTTATCCGTTGA
>JADZFF010000022.1 GCA_020850015.1 Bdellovibrionales bacterium
AGCTGCAGGGGCATCACTGAATGAAGGGGCTGTAGTTCAGGACCGTGGCGGCCTGTGGCGAGAAAAGATTGCCGTCGCCCGCGTCCGTGGCCTCGTTGTAGGCCTTCGTCGTGTACCACATGACGTGGTTGAACTGGCACTCCACCACGTCGTGGCAGAAGGTGGTCACGCCGTTCCGGACGCAGGAGCTGCCCGCGCAGTCAGCGGCGTTCTCGCAGGAATTGATCGTCACCGTCGGCTCTCCGCTGATGGTGTCCGTGCCGCAGGTCGGGGTATCAGGAATGGGGTCGGTGGCCGCGCCCGAGCGCTCCTGCGGGTGGTTCAGGCCAAGGTAGTGGCCGATCTCGTGGCTCACGGTCGCGCCCCAGTCCACGAAGTCCGCCTCCTGATCCGAAGAGTCGCAGGCCGCACCGCCGGGGTCGCAGTCGGCGTTGAAGGTGTCGATCTTGTTGAAGCTCTTGAACACCACGCCGCTCGATCCCGTGCCGTGCACAAGCGGCCCGCCGATGGCTCCGGCCACGCCCAGGATCGCGTTGCCCAAGGTGGGGTGCGAGATCGCGCTCACCAGGAACACGTTCACGGCCTTGCCGGCCGAGGCCGAAGCCACGAGCTTGCTCCCGTCGTAGAACATGTCGCCGACATCGGAGAAATCCACGACGGCGTAGTCCTCGCCGTCCGTCGAGACGTCTTCGTCGCAGCCCCACTCATAGGCCGAGACGGTGCCGATCTTGATGCCCGCGCCCGTCGTGCCTGAGCTGTAGTGCGAATGAACGTGCTGCAGGAGGGCGTTGAGGTTCGCGCCACCCTTGGCCGTGCGCGAGGCCTTGATGTTCGTCTCGCCCACGAGGATCACGTTGATGTCGACCGCGCCGTTCGTGCCCGCGGTGGGCGGCAGAGTGGCCGCGGTGGTATCGGCCTTCTGCACGACCGTCACCCGATACCCCGTGTAGTACTCGGACACCTTGGAATAGTGCGTGGTGACGAGCGCGTACTTGGCGACGTAGGTGCCCTGGGGGATCTTGCCGCCATCGAAAAAATTTCCGCCCGAGGCGAAATGGCAGGTGGGGCTCCCCGCGGCCCAAGAGCAGTTCGGAAAGGTGTTCTGGCTCGCGGAGCCGTAAGCGGGAATGTTGCCTTGCCGCCAGTGCGTCCAGTTCTGGAAGGCGCTCGGGGCGGCGGGGGCGCAGCCGGAGTTCGCGGAGCAGGAGCCCCCCGAGCAGACGAAGAGGCCCTCCTCGGCGCAGTCCTCGGCGGGATCGATGGGAAGGTTCACGTACTCCTTGCCGTTCGGGTCCACGAGCGAAACCAGCACGGGGTAGGCGTCGCCGCTGAGCTCCGAGTCGAAATTCACGGCCTGCGCGGTGAGCGAGATCGAGCCGTTCGCGCCCACGTCGCCCACGGCGAAGGAAACCGACTCGAGCCGCGAGCGCGTGTCCGGGCAGGTGCTCGTGATGGCGGAGCAGTCGAGCCCCTGCCCCAAGCCCACGAGCTCGGCCGTTCCGGTAAGAGTCTGCTTCGTGAGGGTCACCGCGGCATCGTGGTTCGTGGACGAGGCCCCGACCACGCTCGGCGTCCAAGGCGTGCCCGAGATCTTGTCGCAGCTCTTCCCGCCGCCCTCTTCCTCATCCGTGCAACCCGCCTGCAGGGACAACGCTCCCGCCACCAGGAGCGGGAGCAGGCGGCCGCGGCGAAGCCGTGTCCGACCGGACACCCCCGCGCTTGCGATCCTTCGCCTGAATCCCGCCATCCGTCTCTAATTATAGACCCCCGGAGAGGGGGGCCAATGGGTCAAAACGGACCGGGTGCGGGACCCGCGTCAAATCCGTGCCAGCTCAGGCGCTGAAAGGCGAATGCGGGCCGCTTTCGCCGTTCCATTGCCTGAGCTCGGCACGGGAGCCGTTTTCCATCAGCTCGACCAGGGCGAAGGTGCGGCGGATCCCCTGCCCCCAGCTCGCGATGTCCATGTTGATCATGCGCGTCCAGGTGCCCGTGTTGATGTACTGCTTCCCGTCCGGATAGACCTTGTCCATCGGGTAGTGCGTGTGGCCGAAGATCACCGTACGCACCCCGGGCGACTCATCGAGGATCTGCCTCGCCTCGTCCTCGAGGTTTCGGAAGAACCGCGCCTCGGCGCGGAAGTTCGTCATGAACTGGCGGACGCTGTACCGGGCCCTCCCCCGCGCGCTGAGGCGAGTGCGCAGGAAGAAAGTGGTGGAGAACACCAGGAAGCGGAACATGAACACCGGGTCGAGCAGCATGCCGAAGAGGATGAAGGCCTTGGCGGGACGCACTTTGTCGATCCACTCTCGTTCCCACTTCATGGGATTGATGATCTTGAGCACGTAGATGCTCGACCAGGGCAGGTTGAGGATGCTACGGCCCTTCCGGGCGCGGAACGTGGGACGCGCGAAATCGAGGTCGTTCCCCGGATCGAGCTGCTGGCCGTGCCGCACCTCCACCCCCTCCGGGTAGTGCAGCCGGTCCGTGTCGTGGAGGATGCGCACGACGGGGCTTGGGAAGCGCCCCTCCGGATCCCAGACCCGGATCAGCGTGGCCCGAACGGCCGCGAAGGCCAGATCGGCGTCGTGGTTGCCGATCAGGTAGGTGATCGTCTTGCCGGGGAGCGCCGCGAAGGCGCGAAAGGCCTCCCACACCATGGGGTGCCCGCGCAGGATCGCTTCGGCCTTGTACACGGCCATCTCTTCCGTCACTTCGTCCTCGAACTCCCCATGGTAGGGCACGTTCAGGAAGTCCAGGAAATCGCCGGCGAGGATGAGCTCCACCTCGACGGGGGCGCCGTCTTCCGCGGTGCCGTACCGGCCCGTGGAATAGTGCCGGATCAGATCCCGCATCTCACCGTCAAATCGAAAATCCTCGTGCGGATTCAGGCGTCCTTCGAAGAGGCGGCCCGCGCTGAGATGGCAGTCGCTCACGATGACTTTGAATCGGCTGGCTTTCCCCATGCTTTCGCCAGTATACGGCCTGGCTCGCTATTGACAAAGGCACCTGCCTAAGTCAGAAGTTCGTTCATGGCTGAGAAGTCGAACAAGTGGCCCGACAACGTTCCCGGGAAGTTCTACGTGGACGACCAGTGCATCGATTGCGACGCCTGCCGGACCGAGGCCCCGAAGAGCTTCAAACGCAACGACGAGAGCGGTTACTCCTTCGTGCACGCCCAGCCTAAGTCGCCCGAGGAGCTCGAGGCGGCCCAGGCCGCGATGGACGCCTGCCCGGTCGAGGCGATCGGGAGCGACGGCGAAGCCTAGCGCTCCGGCGCCGATTGCGCGGCCAGAGCGAACTTCTCGGCGCCCGCGCCTCGCGCCCGGTCCATCAGCTCGATCACGGAGCCCAGGAAGGCCTTGCGGTCACCCTCCAGAATCACGAGCCGGGACGGCGTGGCCTTGAACGCCGCCTGTAGCCCGGCCTCGAACCTCGGCCAGTCCCCCGCGGGGACCGTCAGGTCGGCGATGCGCACGGCTCCGCCCGTGAGGAGCGTGATCACGACCCCGTCGGGTTGCTCCTGCGCCACGGCGGGGCTCGCCTCGGGAAGGTCCACGTCGACTCCGAGCTGAGACATCACGGAACTCCCCACCATGAAGATGATCAGGAGCACGAGCACCACGTCCACCAACGGAGTGATGTTGATCTCAGAGAGAATCTCGGCGTCGGCTTCGTCCGCGCCCGAGCCGTCGTTCGGAAGCAGCTTAAGCGCCATGGCGCGCGTCTCCCGGAGCCGGCGACGCCACCAGCTCCAGGAGCTCGTCGGCCTGGTGCCGCACGCGGAGATTGAGCGAGCTCAGGCGGACCTGGAAGAGGTTGAAGGCGATCGCCGCCACGACGGCGACGATGATGCCCGCGGCCGTGGCGATCAGCGCCTCCGAGATCCCCGAAGCGACGACGGCGAAACCGCCCTTCCCGGTGCGGGCAATATCGCCGAAGCTCTGGAGGATGCCCACTACCGTCCCGAATAGGCCGATGAAAGGCGCGGCCGTGGCCACCGTGCCGAGCACCCACAGCGTTCCGCGCAGGCTCAGGAGCGAGCGCTGCCGCTCGCGCTCCACGGCCTCGCGCCAGCTGTCGCGGAGACGCGCGTCCGGCGAGCCGAGGCGCCCGAGCGCCACGTCGATGAGCGCCGCCGTCGGGAGGTCCTGCCGGCTCCGGCAGAGCGCCTTGAGCCCCTCGCGGTCCGACTGCATGAGTTTGCGCATGGCCTCCATGTGAAAGGCCGCCAGGCCGCGCGAAACCTCGCGCGGGCGCCCGGCTCGCTCGAAGATCACGCCCCAGGTGGCGAGCGAGCAGATGAGGAGCACGTAGAGCGTGAAGCCCCCGGCTTTCAACATTTCCAGAAATGATGGGGTTCCGTCGAACATCGGCCTTGAAACGCTAGTGTCCTCTCCCTAGGATGTCAACGCGTGTCCCCACTTCACCGCACTCTCGTCCTCGGCTTCTGCACAGCCGTACTCCTAACCTCGTGCCGCGCGGAACCGCCGCCGATCACGGGCTCCAGGCTCCTGCCCGCCTATGATTACAGGGCCTGCGACTCGCTGAACCTGCGCAAGCACGACGGCGTCACGGGCGACCGCTGGTCGGCCCGGCTGGAGAAACGCACTGAAGGCGCGCAGGCCGCCTGGTGGATCCTGGGGTCGGAGCCCGTAGAGGCGCTCTCGGATCGCCGCGCCAACTCCTCCTGGGTGGAGCACCTGCTCGACGCGCTTGGCACGCTGAAGGTGGATTCGATCCCGGATCCCGTGGCCGAGCCGGCCTTCGGGCTCAAGGAGCCCCTCTGGCGGCTTCAGGCGCGCTGCGGCTCCGTTTCCTGGGAGCTTCGCATCGGCGATATCGCCGGAAACGCCCGAAGCGGCTCGCGCTTCGCGAGGCTGAACGGCGCGGGGGCCGTGGCGGCCTCGGGCTCCGCCTTCGGGCTTCTGGGCCGCAACGGCCGCTTCGAGGATATCCGCCATCCCTGGGTGCTCGCCGCCGGCCTGGACGACGTCGTTTTGGCCCGACGCCGCCGCGCCGATGGAAAGACATTTCAATGGGAGCGCCGCCCCGGCGGTTGGACGGGGCAGGATGGAAAATCGCTGGATCCTTCCCGGGCGGAAAACTGGCTCCGCCGCGTGCTCCACGTGGCGGTGGTTCAGGTGGTGGAGCCGCCGGGTGAGCTTGAATCCCGGTTCAGGGCCAGCCGGCCAGGATCGGTGACGCTCGAAGACCGTTTAGGCCGCCGGCGGGAGCTCTGGCTTGGCGAGCTCGAGGGCCGTTGGCTGGCCCTCTCCACCGACCGCCCGGGCGCGGTGTTCGTGGTGGGACCGGAGTCCGCCCTGCTGTTATCCGACGAACCTGCTATCCTGAAGCCATGATGTCTCCCGTCTTCGTTCGTGCCGACCTCGCCTTTGGGCTGGACGACCACGAGCTGGACTTCCCCAACGAGAAGATCTCCGTCTACGGGATCACGGGGCTCCGTTGGCATCCGCTTTCCCCGGCCCAGCACTTCGGCAAGGAAGTCTCTTTGAGCATCACCACGCTCACGCCCGATCCAGTGAGCCTGCTCGTGCGGGCGCAGCTCATGCGCGAGACCTCGCTCCAGAGCCAGCACCTGGGGCTTCGTCTGCTGCTGGAGCCGGCCGAGAAGGCCCAGCTCCAGGATCAGGTTGCCCGTTTCGGGTTCTACCCCACTGAGTACGTCAGGAAGTACCCCCGCATCCCTGCGCGCGAGGCCATCCAGACCTTTCCCCTCCACGTCATCGGGCGGCCCTTCGACCCGGACGACACGATCACGGACCCGGGCCCGATCGTATTCAACGTGGAGAACCTGAGCCCCAACGGGATCCTGATCTCGACGCAGAACCAGCTCGCGCTCTCGCTCGGCCCGGGCCAGCGGCTGGACATGATCCTCGACCCGCGCGGCTGGTTTCCCGTGCAGGTGGCCGTGCTCGGGAGGATCTGCCGCATCCTGGACGAGATCGACCCCGAGTCGGGCAATCTCCACCGCCATGTGGGCGTGAAGTTCGTGGAGGTGGATGAGGCGAACCGCACCGCGTTCCTGGATCTGCTGCGAGACATCCTCCAGCGCTTCAAGCGCGCGGCCGAAGGCCCCGCACCCAAGCGCGGTTGACGGGAACCAGGTTCGGGATCGCGGCGACCGCGCCTTTCTGTTCCTGCCCGAGGTAGTTCGTGCCGGTGATGGCCACGACCGACATGCCGGCCGCGATCCCCGACGCGATCCCCGCGACGCTGTCTTCGAAAACCAGCCCGTACTTCGGCTCGATCCCAAGCATCGCCGCGCCCTTCAGGAATCCCGCGGGATCAGGCTTGCTCCCGACGTAATCCTCGGAGCCCAGCACCACCTTCACGAGCTTGCCGACGCCGAGGGAATCCAGGGCCGCGAGCACGTCCTCGCGGTCCGAGCCCGAAACCACGCCAACTGGGAATTCAGTCGCGAGATCGCGCACGGCGGCGGCCGCTCCGGGCACGGCATCAAAGCCCCGCTCGCGGAGAATGGCGCGATATCGCGACTTGATCGCTGCCGCGGCCTCCGCTTCGGGAACGGGCAGCAGATATTTCGGAAACATCAGCTCGAATGCCGCCTCCCACTTGCGGCCGGTGACTAAAGCCGCATCGGCGGGATCCGCGGCGATTCCCCAGCCGCGGAAAGACTCCGTCACCGCTTCGGCAGCCTGGCGCTCGGTGTCCACAAGGGTGCCATCCAGGTCGAAGAGCACGAATCGATACGGTGACCTCATGCCCCTTCAGAGTGACCGAAAGGACGCGTCATTTCCCGGGAAAAAGCGCGCATCTAAAAAAAACACGTTGCGGGCCCGTAAAAACGGCCCTACAACTTCAAATACGTACCAAGGAGAAAAACGAAATGGCGAAAACGAAATATTCTTTCATCAATGAAGTTCATGACAGCATCGCGAAGGCCGCGACGGTGACCCGCGCGGGATCCGTGAAGCTGAAGCGCACCGACGTGAAGAAAGCCCTCGAAGTGGCCTTTGAAAAAGGCGCGAAAGTGGCGGCGGGCGGAGAGCGCGTGCGCTTCCCCGTGATCGGCGCGCTCGTGCGCCGCGATGTGAAAGCCCGCAAAGCCGGCAAGGGCGTGAACCCCTTCACCGGCGAACCCACCACCGTGAAAGCCCGCCCGGCCTCCAAGAAGCCGCGCTGGTCGTTCCCGAAGTCCCTGAAAGAGACCTTCGCGAACAAAAAGTACTGGTAAGTCCGGGCTACTGACTCTTTTGAGGGGCCGCGCTTCCGCAAGGGAGCGCGGCCCTTCGGCTTTTTTGAGTTCGAATCTCCTCTTTTGCGCAACGCGCTGCGCTATTTTTCTTCTTCGTGCGATGCGGCATTTTCGTGATAACACCCCGCAACAATCGTTACGTCCCAAGCCCCCTGAGGAGAGCAATGTCATGACCCTGATTCGCCCGATGGCCGCCCTGACCCTATTCGCGCTCTGCGCGGCTCCCGCCGCCCAAGCGCTCGACCCGGTGAAAGCCGCGAAGATCCGCGCCGACCTCCAGGCCTTCCGATCCGACCCGGCCAGTTTCATGAACCGGCACCCGGAAAAGACCCTCGCGAACGGACAGAGCGCGCCGATCACCACCCTGTTTGGGATCGAAGCCGTCGACGCGCGCGCCTTCATCACGGCCCGCGATCAGGGCCGCAAGCAGTTCTGCACCGAGCGCGACGGCGTACCGGTCTGCCTGGGAGAGGTGCAGCCGGGTAAGGCCCCGTTCGGAGCGGACGACCGCGCCGAGGATCTCGTCGACCGCCCCGAGTCCATGATCACCCGCCTCCGAGACATGGACGGGCTTCGCTCCGCGCGCCTGCCGGTGTCGCCCTGGTCGGACGACTATTGGCCCATCTACAAAGGGCAGATCGGCAACCGCTACGCCGACGAGAGTTTCCCCGAATCGGAGAGCTGGAAGCGCAACGCCGATTACGTGGCGCAGAAGAGCGCGCTTCAGATCCTCGCCGGCGCGAATTCCTCGTCGGTTGACACGCTCTCGCCCGCCGAGAAGTACGACCTGCTCGTGGGCGACCGCGACCTGAGCTTCACGGAGTCCAACTGGGCTCCGGGCCGCCAATACTTCACTCAGTACGGAAAAGTGGAAACCTGGATGGGCCTCTGCCACGGCTGGGCCCCAGCGGCCTTCATGCTGGAGCGTCCGACGAACGCCGTGACCGTGCTCGCCGCCGACGGGCAGACCCGGCTGAACTTCTACCCCTCGGACATCAAGGCGCTCGCCACCTCGCTCTGGGCGAACGTGCGCACGCCTTCCCGTTTCGTGGGCGGCCGCTGCAACGACAAGGATCCGGCCCAGGACGAGAACGGCCGCAATACGAGCGGCGAGTGTTTCGACACCAACCCCGGCACCTGGCACCAGGTGGTGGTGCAGCAGATCGCCCGCTCGAAGCGCAGCTTCGTGATGGACGCCACCTTCGACTACGAGGTTTGGAACCAGCCCGTGGTGGCGTACGAGTACGCCTACTTCAACCCGAAGACCGACGTGGAGACTGAATCGCTCGAAGAGGCCACCGTGAGCGTGAGCGAGTTCACGAACGACGTGTTCCGCAAGTACCGTTCCGAGAGCGCCCGCAGGATCGTGGGCGTCGCCATGGAAGTGACCTATGTGGTGGAGAACAGCCCGAACCACGCCATGTCGAACAAGGAAGACGACGACGATCTCCGCTCCGTGACCTACTACTACGACCTCGAGCTCGACTCCCAGGGTCGGATCGTGGGTGGAGAGTGGTACGGCAACGAGCATCCCGATTTCCTCTGGCTGCCGCCGGCGGGGACTAAGGCCCGCGCCTACGCGGACCGTTTCGCCGAAGGCGGATGGTCCGGGGCCGAGACCATGAACAGCTCCTGGCGCACGGCCGCGCGCACGGGATCGCGCCGGGGCCAGCCCCTGGGCAAGATCGTGGAGACGCTCATCGGCCTCTCCCGCGCGGGACTCTGAGCGCATGATCCTGGGGAGCGGCCATCGGTGGCTGGCTCGCGCGGCGGCGGTGCTCGCCTGCTGCGCGGCCCTGCCTGCCGAGGCCGCCCCCCGGGGCGCGCTTCCCGACTGCCGCGCGGCCTGGGCCGAGCTGCCCGCCGGCTCGCACCACTACCAGCCGGGATCAGGCCTGCCCTACGAGG
This sequence comes from Bdellovibrionales bacterium, assembly GCA_020850015.1. Lineage (GTDB taxonomy): Bacteria > Bdellovibrionota > UBA1018 > UBA1018 > JADZFF01 > JADZFF01. The sequence continues at coordinate 9,146 of JADZFF010000022.1, forward strand.
AGTATTCGCGCCCCCTCGATCGCGCAGGATGCCTGAAAGAATGGACGATGCTCGTCTACATGGTGGCGAGCCCGGATTTGGCCCCTTACGCCTACTGGGACCTCTATGAAATGGAGGCCGGCTACCGCAGCGGCCGCGTGAACGCGGGTTCCACCCTCCGCACGGATCTCGTCGTCCAGTTCGACGGTCCGGACGCCGAGGGCATCCGCCGGCACCACATGTTCCAGTCGCGCGAGCCCTACTCGGACGCCTGGGACCTCTCGCATTTCCAGACCTCCACCCCGGCCTCGGTGGAGTCGCCCGTGGTGGAGACGCTTCCCGAATCCGGGCCTCTGCCGCCCGAGGCCCACGAGGCGCGGTTCCGCGAGTTCCTGCGCTGGGGCTTCGCGAACTATCCCGCCAAGCGCACCTTCGTCGTGGTCTGGGGCCATGGGCGCGGATGGAAGGGCACGGCCTACGAGGCCTCGCAGGGCGGCTACCTCAGCATTCCGGCGCTCCGCCGCTCGCTCAGCTCGGTGAGCGAGGAACTGCTCGAGGGCCGGCCCATCGACGTGTACGCCGCCGACTCCTGCCTCATGCAGATGGTGGAGGTGGCGGCCGAGCTCGCGCCCGCGGCGCGATTCATCGTGGGATCGACGCAGGTGCAGAACTTCCTCGGGCTTCCTTACCGAAGGCTGCTGTTCGAGCTAAACACGGGGCGATTCGCCGGCCTCGCCGAGTCGCTTCAGGTGCGCGACGAAGGCTACCTGCTCGCGCGCATGATCCCGAAGGTGTTCAGAGCATCCTTCAATGGCGGGCTGCAATCGAGGTTCGCGCCCCAGGCCATACGCGAGATCACCATGAGCGCGCTCTCTTCCTCAGAGCTCAACCACCTGCTCCTGCCCGCGCTCGACCAGTTCGGCCTGGCCCTGCTCGCCTACCTCCAGGAGGATCCGCTGCGCGCGGCGGATCTTCAGTTCGTGGTGGAGCGGGCGCCCAAGTTCCTGGGCGGCGCCCAGGACTTCGGGCTCTTCCTGGGGCTATTGCTCCAGCACCTCTATGAGGAGGCCGACTGGCTTCCCGGCTCCGCATTCAGCCCCACGGCGGATGCCCTCCGCCAAGACCTGGAGGAGCTCCGCCAGGCCTTGGAGCGCACCGTGCTCGAACATGCGCGAGGCACACGCTACGAGGACCCCTCCGACCCCTTCTTCCTCCCCGGTTGGTTCAGGGCCGTCTCACTCTGGCTGCCCGTTTCGGAATCCGAGTACCTCTCCCAGGCCCCGAGCTACCGCGGCTCTCGCCTCTTTCAGAGCTCCCCGGCGTGGGAAGGTTGGCTGAAATTCCTTTACGCTCCCGCCCCCTTGGACTGAAAAGATTACCCAACTCAGTCTGTCGGGTGTTCAGGGCTTGGACAGTCTCATGCGGTGCAAATTGGCCCTGGTCTCTCAAAAAACCCCATCTTTCTAACGCAACGTGTTATGACGCTGCGTGGCATGCAACCTGCTCTAGGGCTGGCGGCCGAATCCCGGACCCTGATCCTGGAAGGAGCGATCGTGCAGCGTAGACTACTGACCCTAATCCTGACGTGGACCCTGAGCCTGAGCACGGCTCTGGCCGCCACGCCCGCGCCCCAAGCGGCGCCACAGGGGAAGAGTCAGAAGAAGGCGGCCGCCGCCGCCACGCCCGCGCCAGCCCCCTCTCCCTGGGGCTTCTCGAGCTCCCTGGGCGCCTCCTCGAACCTCTTTGAGCCCGGCACGCCCGACCACTCGGCCGACCTCAGCCTCACCCTCATCCCGAGCTACAAGCTCCCCGTCGGCATCACGCTCTCGGGCCGGATGGACCTCAGCCACCCCATCGCCCCCGAGTCCGAAGATGTTCTCACCGTGGCGCGCACGACGCTCTCCGCCCGCTACAAAGGTTGGGAACTGAACCCCTTCCTGACCTTCACGCCCGGCCTGACCCTCACCCTGCCCTTCCATAAGGACGCGATCGCGCGCCAGAGCCTGATCCTGGGCGCCTCGGTGGGCCCTCGCCTCACCTATGATCTTTCGCGCGCCGGCCTGACGGGCGTGAGCGGGCTCCTGGAGCTCACGCTGGGCCACAACCTGCACCGGTACGAGACAGCCACGACCGGCAGATCCAACGTCGGCCCCCGCGTCGGCGCCATGGGCGTGATTGGCTGGGACCTCCCCGTGGCCTACGGCCTGCGCGCCGAGCTCGCCATGGTCCGGGCGCAGGGCTGGTCCTATCGGGGCAGCACGGCCTCGCAGAGCTTCGACTTCAACCAGGAGCTCTCCTGGCAGGCCACCGGGCAATTCAGCCTGGCCGTGGGCCACAACAACGCGGGCAGCGCGCTCGCTGCGAACGGCCTCGACTCGAACATCAGCTTTTTCAATGAACGCAGTTCCACGATTTACACGTCTCTCGGCCTGAGCCTGTGAGCGACGCGAAGGGAAAGAGGAAAATTATGGCGACGAAAACGACGATGACCCGGCTGAACCCCGCCTTGACCGCCTTGCTGGCGGCCGTGGCCCTCTCCGGCTGCACCGAGCAGCGGCCGGCCGAGTTCAACTACAAGGAGGAGGACAAGATCTTCTCCATCTCCTCCCTGCGCTCCGCGGGCATCGCCGTCACGACGGGCAACGAGCAAAGCGCCCTGGCCGAGAGCCCCGACTCCATGCGGGCATCAGCGGAAGCGGGCAGCTACCGCGTCGCGAACGTGCGCGGCGCGAACAAGCTCGAAGGCCTCTTCGAGGACCTCTTCATCTCCGGCCGCGCGGAATCGCGCTACGACGTCCGCCTGGACGTGAACCGCAAGTTCGTCACGGCCTTCAAAGTCATCACGAACCCCGCCGACGCCACCGCGATCGAGAACGAGCTCGCCGTGCGCGTGAACCTCGAGAACGGCCGCGTTCAGAGCCTCGTGCCCCTCTTCCAGGTGGAGATCGAGTCCTACGGAAAGGTGGCCCGCACCCTGAACGACCTGCGCGAGGAAACCAGCGCGCTTGAGCTCACCGAGTCCGATTGGGAAGACGCCACGCACGTGAAGATCACCCCCTTGGCGTCGAAGCGCCAGATGGTGGAAGCCGCGCTGGCCTCCGACAACCTCAGCGAGTCGCGCCAGATCTACCTGCGCAGCCGCATCGACGGCGCCCTGATCACGCGCAGCGCACTGGCGCGCGATCTCGAGATCCGCGTGGCAGCCCCGCTTGCGGCGTCCGCCGAAGGCCCGCTCGCCGAAGACCCCCTGTTCCTGACCGAGCTCGACCAGGACAGGATGAATCTCTTCGAGGTGACGACCTCCGACTCTCGCACTCTGACCGACGAAGACCGCGCGGTCATCCGCCGCGGCGGCGACGAAGCCCTGAAGAGCTGCTCGGACGAGCTGAAGGCCCGTCTGCCGGAGTCGCAGCGCGAAAACTGCGTGGTCGTGCTGAGGTACCGCGTCCCCGTGACGGGGGTGCTCGCCGAGCGCGCGCTCGTGGACAGCGACGGAACCCGCGCCCCGACGATCCGCTACATCGGCGTGACCAACAACCCCGACAGCGCCCGCCTCGTGCGCGTGACGCCGAACGTGACCCCGGAGACCGTGGTGCGCGGCGACGACCTCTTCGTGCTCGACTCGCGCGATACGCTCGTCGTGGACCAGCTCCGCGGCCACGAATACCTGATGCGCCGGACGCTTCAGGACAGCCCGAACTCATTCGCCTACACCTTCGCCGGCGCCTCCGGAGCGCTCGAGATCGTTCGTTTCGTCCCTGAGGAAGGATCCATCCGCGTGGTGCGCGCGGCTCCGCTCGTGAGCCGTCCCGGCACCACTCCGGTAGACAACGAGACCCTGATGATCATCCCGGCGAGCTATTTCCGCCCCGTGATGACCTCGGCCACCGGCCAGGCGCTCACGCGCCCCCGCTACGTGCACGCCGACCACACGGCCTCGGGCGCCATCGCCCGGGTGAGCTGGTCCGACAACCGCATGCCGAACGTGAGCTCGCCGCTCGACTACTACGGCATCGAGGAGTGCTTCACGGGCGCCCGCGAGGAGCTCATCTCCGACGTGGACCAGCGCCTGCAGAACGCCGGCATGCTGAGCCTCAGCGTGACCCGCACCTACCCGGCCAGCCCGGCCGCGGGCTGCGCCGACTTCTGCCTCGGCTACTTCGACGCCGTGCAGACCTCCTTCACCTTCAAGGAGCGCATCAGTTTCAAGCGCTACAAGGGCCTGAACGAGACGATCGACGAGGTCCCCCTGCTCGATATCCCCTACGACGCGCAGAAGAAACTGGGCTTCGGTCTCTTCACCTACTCCAAGAAGCGGCCCGACCAGTACGGGCAGACGCACCTGGACGGAACGGAGATCCCGCTCCCCGCGATCTTCAACCTCCGCAACGGCCGCAAGATCACCTACGTGCTCGCCGGCATCCCGGCGGACGGCAGCCTGCGCGAAGCCGTGATCCAGGCCACGAGCGAAGTCATCGCCGACTGGAACCGCGCCATGCACCAGGCCCTCGACGGCACCTCCATGGCCCGCTCCGGCGACTACCTCGAGCTCAAGGTTGAGGGCGTGGACATCGAGCCCGGCCAGATCGGCGACCTCGATCGCAACTACCTCTACTGGGTGCAGAAGCAGACCGACGTGCCGCTCCTCGGCCTCGGCGGCGCCCACCCGAACCCGCGCTCCGGCGCGGTGGAGGCGGCCTCCGTGTTCATCTACGGCGGCAACATGCTCCAGAGCGTGAACTCGCTCCGCCGCACCGAGCGCGCGAAGCGCGAGTACCTGGCCCAGGCCACGCCCACCCTCCCGGCAGCCCCGGGCGGCGGCGAGACCGGTACCGAGTCCGGCGGCACGCCCGCGACCTCTGTGCCCTCGCCCGCCTCGATGATCCCGAGCCTGGCTTCGGGCGCAGCCGTCCCCGCTCAGGCGGCGAGCCTGGTGGAGCGCATCCGCAACTCCTCGCTGAAACTCGGCCGCGCGGCTTCGCACCTGCAGAATGCCACGCTGAGCCCCACGATCTCCGGGCCGGGCCTGGTGAACCAACCGGTGGAGACTCTGTCGCGAGAGAGCCTCTCGCGCCTCATCGGCGACACGCTGAAAACCCGCGGCGAGCTCGCCAAGAGCCTCGGCCGCGCCTCCGAAAGCCAGCGCCGCGAGCAGATCCTGAACGAACTGCGCCGCTCGCAGCGTAGCGTGGCCCTCTATCAGGCTCTCCACCGCGCCATGACGGACGGCAACGCCGCGAACTCGCGCCAGCTCTCGCTCCGGATCAACGAGGAGCTCGTGACCCTGCTCGAAGGCCAGATCCCCCCGCGCGCCATGGCGGAGCTCCGCAGCCGCACCTCGCGCGAGCGAGTGGCCTCACGGGTGATGGAACGCATGCGTGACGCGCAGATCTGCGTGCACGAGGGCGCCCAGGTCCCGAGCGTCAAAGGCAACATCGACGACCTGACCGACCAGCAGATCCTGATGTCGCTCTACAAGCCGACGCTCGCGCACGAGATCGGCCACAACCTCGGCCTGCGTCACAACTTCATCGCCTCCTTCGACCAGGCGAACTGGAAGTTCGACGAGAGCGATACCTCCACGCGCGACTACACGTCGGTGATGGAATACAGCCAGACCGACCATGAGACCTACGACGGCATGGGCCCCTACGACGTGAACGCCATCCGCGCGGCCTACGCCGGCCTCGTGGAGCTTCACCCGCAGGTGCTCGAAGCCGCGGCCGCTGCGGGAATCCCCACCGTCGCGGGCAAGTACCTCACGCTCGACACCCTGAAGCAGGGCCTGGGCCTGAGCTCCTGGCTGGGTCTGACCAGCTCCGACGTGAAGGACGTGATCCCCTTGAAGCAGTACATGTACTGCTCCGACGAGGACGCGGACGGATCGCCTTTGTGCCGGCGCTTCGACCGCGGCGCCACACCGAGCGAGATCGTGGACGCTGCGGTGCTCGATTACCGCGCGTACTACACGCTCCGCAACCTGCCCAACAACCGCCTGCGCTTCGGCTGGTGGGACATGGGCAACTACATCGGCGGGCTCTTCGGCTCCTTCATCCAGGTTCGTCAGTTCCTGGAGGAGACCTTTTACCAGCTCACCGAGAACGGCGGCTCGGACGCCGAAGTGGAAGCCCTCGTGCAGGCCTACGTGCCGGCGATCGCCAAGGGGCTGCGCTTCTTCCACAGCGTGGTGCGCAACCCCGACGCCCCCGGCTACGCCGCGACGTCGAACGACCGCTTCGTGGAAGAGAGCGTCGGAAACGGCGGGAAGATCCCCGTGGAGCGCAAGGCGCTGAACAGCATCCTCCAGGACATGGAGGACGAGCGCCTGGTGGTCCGCGGAATCGAGTACGACAAGGTGATCGCGCTGCTGATGCTGACGGAGCGGAGCTTCGGCTTCCCCCGTTACGAGCGCGTGTCGATCCGGCTGTCATACCCGGACGTGGAGCGCATGCTGATCGAGGCCGAGAAGCCCACCGATCTGCCCACGCTGAGCCTGTTGTCCGAGATCCTCTCGAACAATGTGACTCCCCAGGCGGATACGCCGGTGGGCCTGCTCGACCTGCCCCTGACCTACAAAGCTGATCTCACCGAGATGATCCGGATCTATGGCCTCATCGGCGCGATCATGAGCCTGGACATCAACGGGCTTGAGGCCGCGGACAACCTCAGCGCGCACTTCCGCGTGATGAGCGGGTTCCGCCCGCCGAACGGCATCACCGCCGTGGCGCAGACGGGCGCGAACGCCTCTGCGGCGACCACGCTCAAGTACTGGGCGCCCGAGGACGCGGCGGTGGGCTCGGCCCTGATGACCTCCGTGGGAACCCTCGACCAGGTGATGAGCGTGCGCGGGAAGATCCGGGCCGACTTCAAGACGTGGATCCTGGCCCGCGTGGCCCAGATCACGGCCGAAGCCGAGGCGGAAGCCGCGGCCGAGGCCTCGGGCCAGAGCGGCGAAGAGGCCGTGACCCCGGGAACACCCGAGGCCGCGGTGCAGGACCGCGTTCGCGCGCACGTCATCGCGGAGTTCGAAGCCATCCTGCGCGAGGCGCAGCTGGCCCGGCTGAAGCGGAAGATCGAGGCCGAGCTCGCCACGCTTCCCGAGTCCGCTGGCCCCCGAACCCTGGCCGAAGCCGAAGGCGTGATCTTCCAGATCATCACCCTGACCTATCGGATCCAGGCCATGGCTGAGATGGCCCAGCAGTTGGGCATCCCCCAGCTCCAGGCACAGGTACGCGACATGGTCACGGAAACGAAGATCCAGATCGCGAACCTGACCAAGGAATCCCCTGGGCTGGGCATGCTGATCAGCCTCGTCCCGGCCCGCGAGCTCGAGGTTCCGGCCCTGAGCTCGCTGGTGTCGGCCTCGCAGATCGACAACGAGCGGGGTCTGCAGTTCCGCAACGCCGAGATCCTGAACCAGATCTTCTACTCGGTGCACCCGGAGTATAACCGGAACTAGTCCCACGATTCCAAAGTGATGGAGAAGGGGCTGTGCCGCGAGGCGCGGCCCCTTCCTCTTTTAGTCCTCGCCGAATCGCGCCGATGAGTCGAGCGATGGAGTCCCTCGCCGCTCTCCTATCGCCCGAGCACCAAGAGGACCTGCGCAAACGCGTCAGGCGCGTGGCGCTCACGGTGGACCTGCGCTCCCTGCCCGAGGAGCTGTGGCCCTACGTCGCGAACACCAACGAGGCAAACAAGCGCACGGGAATGGCCCCGGCCAGCTATGAGTTCGTGCCACTGCCCACGGGCGGCACGGCGCTCGTGGGCCGCACCAGGCTCGGGGGATTCCCGGCCGAGTACCTGGAACTCCCCTACGAGTGGAAGACTCCCCAGTACCTGCACGTGGAGCGTTTCTACTCGCGGGGCATTTTCAGGTACCTGAAGTTCGGCTCGCAGCTCCAGGAGACTAGCGGGGGCCAGACCCGGATCACGGTCTTCATGGATTACGTGCCCCGGTGGCCGCTCCCCCTGAAAGGCACCATGACGAAGCAGCTTCAGGCCTTCGCCAGCCACTACCGGGCCGTGGACGCCCGCCTGGGGGCCCGCGACGCCGCGATGACCCACCTCCCCGGACTGGAACCCCTCGACGCCCCGGCGGGTTCCAAAGACGCTCTGAAGCTTCAGGCCGCCGTTCAGGCCCTGCGGGATCGTTGGGCCCCTCTGACCGCCGACCTCGAGCTGCCGGGGCGCATCGCTCAGTACGTCTTGCAGTCGCCCGAGCTCGTCGCGCGCAGGATCCGGCCCCGCGAGCTCGCGCTGGCGCTCCGACGGCCGCTCCCCGAGGTCCTACGTTTTCTCCTGCTCGCCACCCGCGAAGGATTCCTGGAGCTTCGCTGGAACGTGCTCTGTCCGTCCTGCAAGGGCGCCAAACTCGAAACCGAGGGCCTGGGTGGCCTCGAGTCCTCCGTGCACTGCGAGAGCTGCAACATCGACTATGAGGCCGGTTTCGACCGCAACGTCGAGGTGAGCTTCCGCCCCTCCCCCCGCGTGCGCGCCTTCAAAGACGGCGACTTCTGCTTCGGAAGCCCGTCCAACACCAGCCACGTCTGGGCGCAGTTTCCCTTGAGACCGGGCGAGCGGCGCCGGATCTCGCTGAAGCTGCCGCGCGGGAAGTACCGCTGGCGCTCGCTCAGCGCGCCCGAGGACCGCGAGTTCGCCGTCGAGCCAGACGCGGCGCAGGCATCCGACGCGGAGCTCACCCTGAACGGCGCCCTCCGCTTGCCCCTTCCGGACACCCTCGGCCCCGCGATCTCGCTGACCGTTTCGAACGCGCTCGAAGCTCCCGTAACGCTGAAGCTCGAGCGGCTGAAGGAGCGTGAGCTCGCCCTCACCGCCCACGAGCTCACCACCTTCCAGGACTTCCGCGATCTCTTCGCGAGCGAGGTCCTCAGGCCCGGAGTGGAGCTCGGCATCTCCGGCGTGACCCTGCTGTTTACGGACCTGAAGGACTCCACCGCGATGTACGAGCGTCAGGGCGACGCCCCGGCCTTCACGCTCGTGCAGGAGCATTTCGACGCGATGTTCGCCGTGCTGAAAGAGGAGCAGGGAGCCGTGGTGAAAACGATCGGCGACGCCGTCATGGCGGCGTTCACGCACCCGGAGGCGGCGGTCCGTGCCTCGCTGAAGATCCTCGAAACCTTCGAGCGCGGAAACGCCCAGGCGCCACCCGAACGGAAAGTTCTCGTGAAGATCGGCGTGCACCAGGGCGCCTGCATCGTGATCGCCCAGAACGGGCGGCTGGACTACTTCGGCTCCACCGTGAACCGCGCCGCCCGCATCCAGGGCGCCGCGGGCTCGGAGGAGCTCGTGATCTCCGAAGCGGTGTTCTTCGAGCCCATGGTCCAAAAAGCGCTCCAGAACGTGAAAGACGGGGTGCGAGTGGAAAAGTTCCGCGCCGAGCTCAAGGGCGTCGGCGATCGGATGCACCTGTTCCGCGTCACCCTGGGCGGGTTCGCGCGCCAGAGCGAGGCGGCCTAGGCTACGATCCGCGTCAGTACGCGCGGCTTCCGGGCTCGCGCTCGAGGAAGATCTTCAACGTGACGACGAACAGCCCGGCGAGAATGGGCCCGAGGAATACGCCCGCGGCACCCATGGTCTGAACGGCGCCGAAGGCCGCCACGAAGGCCAGCAGCGGATGAAGGTTGCCGGCCCCCTTGAGGATCAGCGGGCGGATCACGTTGTCGAGCAGGGTCACCCCGAAGGCCAGGATCGCAAGGAAGACGGCCCATCCGGTGGAACCCGAGAAGGCATGGTAGGCCACCACGCTGAGGGTCGCGGGGAGCGTGCCTACGAGCGGAACGAAGCTGAAGATGAACACCCCCATCGAGGCGAGCGCCAGGTTCGGCGTGCCGGCGATCGCCGCGAACACCGTGAACAGGAGGGTCTGCGCCGCGCCCGAGACGAGCGTGGCCATCACCACGGAGCGGCACATGCTCCCGAACGAGCGGATCAGCCGCTCGGTCTGCTCGGCCTCGAAGAAGCTGTGGCTCCTCACGAAGGCCGCGAGCTTGCGCCCGTCCACGAGGAAGAAGAACAGGCTCAGGAGCGCGATCGCGGTTCCCACCGCGGCACGGGGGGTACTGGCCAGGAAATCGCCCAACCCGTCGGCCGCGCGCATACCCGCGGTGGTCAATAGCTCCTGCAGGTTGGCCACGACCTCGTCCGGCTGCAAGTCGAACCACTCCTGGAGATAATTCAGGAGCCGGCGTACCGCCGGGAAATCGAGCATGCGGTCGGTGAGGCTCACGTAACCCGCGGTGTCGGCCTGTTGGTGGATCGCATGAAGGGCTCGAAGCTGCTTCAGCCCGGCGCGAACTCCCGCCACGGAAACCGCGGCGGCGGGAAGCACGAGCCCGATTCCAAGGCCCACCATGAGAGCGGCGGCAGCGAGCTCGGATCGCCACTTACGTTCGATCAACCATCGGTGGGCCGGCATCACGAGCACCGCTCCCACGGCACCTACGGTGACCGGGATCAGGAAAGGAAACGAGACGTAGAGGAACAGGCCGAAGATCGCCGCAGTCACTGCGGCGCGGCCTACGGACTCCCGAGTGAAGGGGGCCAAGCGCGCGGTCTCTTCAAGCGGTGGACTGGGTGTCGAGCGAGGCGCCCTCGCCCGTGGCCCCTGTGCGGCGCGCGCGCGCGCGGGCTTTCGCGCTCGTCGTGCCGAAAACATGATCCCAAAGAGCCGAGCTCACGCCCCAATTCGACTCCTGAAAGGCGTAGTGATGGTCCATGTGGTGCTTCTTGAGGTGCCTGCCGATGAAGGTGCGGGGCCGGAAGTGGTGAACGGCATAGTGGGTGTAGTCGTAGGCCAGGTAGCCGATCAGGAAAAACGCGAAAAAAGGCTGCACCAGCGAGGCTCCGAGCGCCAGGCGAAATACCCCGTAGAGAATCAGAGCAAGCACGATTCCGGCGACGGGAGGCATCACGAGGCGGGTCTTGTCCGCCGGGGCGTCATGGTGAACCCAATGGATGAGGTAGGAAACCTTGCGCGAGTTCTCGTTCCAGGGCTTGAAGTGGAAAACCCAACGGTGAAGCACGTATTCAGCGAAGGTCCAGACGAACAGGGCGACGGCGCCAATCAGCGCCATCTCGGGCCAGGTGTAGTCGAGCACAGCCACCGAGTTCCAGATCAGGAAGGCGATAAAGGGCACCCAGACGAGCAAGGGGGTAATCGGATGAACGTGACTATGACGCTCCATCCAATTCGGCCCGAAGATCCGGAGAGTCCCATCCGCGTTTCTGGACAGAACGATGATTTCCTTGCGTTCTTGCTGCATGCGCTTCTCCCGTTGAACATCTCCCCGGTCGGGCCACTGTATCACTGCCTGCGACGCCAGGAACAGCCCGGCTCACAGAATAACGCAGAGCATGGGGGGGGTCTCTCGGATCGGGGATAGCTAGCGGAAACGACAAAAGAACTCAACTAACTTTTGCCCCTTCCCCCGGGCCCCCTCGCCTTGACAGAGCCGGGCTCCGGACGCGAGCTTAGGATCCCCATGAGCGCACCCTCCACGGCCACCCGGATTCGACTGAACCCCAGCTTCTGGCGCCACCGCTCCTGCGTGCCCTTTTCCGAGGATATCGTTCCCTCCAGCCTCTTCCTCAGAAACCGGCATTACCTCGTGGTGGATATCGAGACCCAGAACCTCGTGCAGGACGTGGGGGGCTGGGACCACGTCGACAAGCTCAAGATCTCCGTGGCCTG
>JADZFF010000023.1 GCA_020850015.1 Bdellovibrionales bacterium
ACCGCAGGGCTGAGCAGTTTGGGGTTTCCACCCTGACGGCCGGGGCCGAGCTTCGCTCCTTGATCGAGGGGGCCACCCCTGCCGTGTTCCGCCAGGACGGCCGCGAGTACGACATCCGCGTGCGCCTTCGCGAGGACCAGCGGAACCTCAAGGAAGGCTTCGACTCGACTTACGTGCCGAACATCAACCAAGCCCTGGTGCGGCTGCGCGATGTTGCGAAGGCCGTCGAGACGACGGGCCCCTCCACCATCAACCGGCAGGACCGTGGGCGTTACATCCAGATCTCGGCGGACATCGCGCCCAAGGGGCCCGGCATGGGCGGAGTGATGTCCGACATCGGCGCCTGGCTGAAGCCGGGCGGGGACATCAAGGTTCCGCCGGGCGTGGGCTACCGCTTCTCGGGACAGGCGGAGAACTTCCAGGAACTCATGATCGGCATGCTCGTGGCGATGGGTCTGGGTATTCTGTTCATCTACCTCGTGCTCGCTTCGCTCTACGAGAGTATCGTGACGCCGTTCACGATCATGCTCGTGCTGCCGCTTGCGGCGGTGGGGGCCTTCATGGCGCTTCTCGTTACCGGGAGTTCGCTCGATCTGTTCTCCATGATTGGCTGCGTAATGCTGCTCGGGATCGCCACCAAGAACTCGATCCTGCTCGTAGACTACACCCAGCGCCGCGTGGTGGAGGGCATGCCCTCAGCGCAGGCCCTGATCGAGGCGGGGCGCACGCGGCTTCGGCCGATCCTCATGACCACGATCGCGCTCATCGCCGGGATGCTTCCCATCGCCATCGTCCTCAATGAGGCCTCGAAGCAGCGCACGAGTATGGGGATCGCGATCATCGGCGGGCTGATCTCGTCGACCGTGCTCACGCTCGTGGTGGTGCCGGCGGCGTACTCGTACGTTGAGCGGTTCAGGAACTGGAGTGGGGCTTGGGTGAAGAGGGTATTCAGCTAGGCTCGCAACAAGACGCTCTTGTCTAAGGTCCTGCCTAGCCGATAGGATTTGATCATGAGTGAAAAGAATCGCAGCGTAGGGGAGATGAGCGGAGACTTCTTCAGGGAGGCCGCAGTCCTGGTTTGGGTCTTTGCCCTGGTGGAGAAGCTGCTTGAGAAAGACGATGGAATTTCAGTAGGTTATGTACTCGGTGTGACCGGAGTCACATTGCTCTTTTTTGTGCTGGGTGTTATCCTAGAGCGGAGGAAAGGAGCCTAAGTATGGAACTCTTTGTTGTGTTCGTGACTTCGGGGGCCCTCCTTGCGTTTGTGTTCTTTCTGGTCGCTCGCGTTGATAGGTTTGTTAGGGAACGTTCGGTTTTCAAGCGTGGCCAGAGCAAGTCCGCTAGCAGATCACTGGCCCGCTAAGCCCCACTCTCCTCAAATCCTCTGATGCTGCCTCAGCACCCTCTCCAGATCATCAAGCGGGATCGCCGGGCAGAAGTGTCCGCCTAGTCCTTCCATGTCGTCGGCCATGCAGAGTGCGTTGAGGATGGCCTCTTCGGTGGCTTCGACGGTGGCCTCGTAGATGCCGTTCATGCGCTCGTCGAGCAGCACTCGCATTCGGTACTCCATGCGCTTCGTTTCGCGGGGCACGCGGTTCGCAGTGGAAAAAGCCAGGATGATCTCGCCCGAGCCGTGCGCGGCGTAGGAACCCATGCGGCCGATTCCGAGCGCCACGCGTTTCGAGAGGCGCGAGAGCTGGTGCGTGGCCAAGGGGGCGTCTGTGGCGAGGATGGCGATGATGGATCCGTAGTTGTCCTTGCGCTTGGGGAGGTGCGCGAACTTGGGTGCCAAGAGCTGGCCCACGGGCACGCCGTCCACGCGCAGGTCCTTCATCTCGCCGAAGTTGCTCATCACGAGCACGCCCACGTTGTAGCCGCCCTCCTCCATGAAAAGGCGGCGGGAGGAGGTGCCGATGCCGGCCTTGAAATCGCAGGTGATCATGCCGGTGCCGCCGCCCACGCAGCCTTCGCGCACGGGGCCGCTCGCAGCGGTTTCGATGGCCTCGAAGACGTGCCCGGAGCGCACGTGGCGGCCCGCGATGTCGTTGAGCCAGGAGTCGTCGCACTCGCCGACAAGCGGGAGCACGACGTCGTACTTCTGCCCGATCTCGGGGTGCTTCTCGGTGAGGTACTTCACCATGGCCTCTGAACAGGAGCCCATGGAAAGGGTGTTCGTGAGCAGGATCGGGGTTTCGATCAGGCCCCACTCCATCACCTGGGTGAGGCCCGAGACCTCGCCCGCGCCGTTCAGCACGAAGCCGCCGCCCACCACGCGGTCATGGTAGACGTCGCCCTCGATGGGCAGGATGGCGGTGACGCCGGTACGCACCGGGCCCTGTTTCCGTTGCAGCTTCCCGCTGCCCCGGATGATGGTGCTGTGGCCCACGCGCACGCCCGGCACATCGGTGATGGCGTTGAAGCGGCCCGGCTTGAAGACGCCGAGCTTCAGCCCCAGGTCGCGGACGCGCCTGCGCGTGCCCGAGGGCGCGATGCCCGCCGCTCCGCCCGAGTGGGGGAACTTGCCTTCGCCCGCGGTCTTATCCGACATGGTTCTGTTTTCCTTGCATCAGGAGCTTCTTCTTCTCTTTGAAGCGGCGGATCGCGGGGGATAGGATCTCATGGATCAGTGTCTGGTAGGGGATCCCTGCCGAATCGGAAATCAGGCACAGATCGGACCAGCCGGGGGTGAGGCCCGGGAGCGGGTTGCACTCGATGAAGTTCACCTCGCCGTCGGCATCCAGCCTCAGGTCCACGCGGGCCACGTCGCGGCAGCCCAGGGCGAGGAAGGCCGCACGCGCAGCGTGCTCGATCTTGCGCAAGAGCTGCGGGTCGACCTTGGCGGGCACCTCGTAGCGCACCTCTTGGTTCGACTCGAGCTTGTGACCGTAGGAGTAGACCGGAAACTCATCCTTCGGGTTCGTGAACACGATCTCCATGGGCGGGAGCGCCTTGGGGCGTGACTCGCCCAGGAGCGCCACGGTGAATTCGCGTCCAGGCAGGAACTCTTCGATCAGCGCGCTCTGTCGATACTTCTTGGTGATCTCTTCAGCCAGAGCGCGGAGCTCGGCCTCGTTTTTCACGACGCTCGCGGGCATCACTCCCTTGGAGCTTCCTTCGGCCACAGGCTTTCCGATGAGGGGGTAGCGCAGGTTCTGGGGGATCTTCGCCTTGCCGGAGCTCATGGAAAAAAAGGCCGGCGTGCGCACGCCCATGTCCCGCACGATGCGCTTCGCTAGGCCCTTGTCCAGGGTGAGAGCGAGCGTCGCGGGATCCGAACCGGTGTAGGGGATGTCCAGCAGCTCCAGGAGCGCGGGGACCTGCGACTCGCGGTTCCGGCCCTTGATCCCTTCGGCGATGTTAAAAACCACGTCGACGTCGGCGGTGGGGAGAACGGATGCGAGCTCGGCCGTGGCTTCGAGGTCGACGACCTCGTGGCCCATGGCGCGAATCGCGTTGCGGATGGAGTCGAGGGTTTTCGGGGAGTCATATTCGGCCTCGGTGTCGGTGGAGGGGTCGTGCCCCGGGGTGATGCGTTTTTCGTTGTAGCTGAATCCCACGCGCAGGCCCTTGCGGCTCTTTTTCATGGGTTTGCGGTTGCGGTCGAGCAGCCCGTTCCGGGCGAGCGCGCTCTGAATCACGGTGCCGAGCACAGACTGGGGAGTCGCAAAACCGGCAAGCCCCGCGGCCACGTAGATTCCCGCGCCCGGCTCCAGGCTCGGAAGCGCGTTGATCTCGATGAAAAAGATTTCGCCTTCCGGCGTCACCCGAAAGTCCACCCGCCCAAGGTCCCGGCAGCCGAGAACCTGAATCACCTTCTTCGTTGCTTCCTGCAGGGCCTGAACGGTGTCGGGGCCGTAGCCCGTGAGGGGGCGTACGTCCACATGGTCGGAGTCCTGGTTTTTGAGCGCGTAGTCGTAGATCACGTACTTTCGCGAACTCTTCACGTTCTCCGAAAATACGTACTCCAGGGGCGTCATCACGCCCCCGTTCGTGGGCAGGGCCTCGAGATAGGGCACCGTGACGTCCTTGCCCACGATGTATTCCTCGATCAGGATCCCGGCCGGGTAGCTCTTCAGCAGGCTGCGCAGGCGTTGCCTCAGAGTGTCGGGGTTCTCCACCACCGAGTCCTGCGTGATGCCCTTGGAGCTGCCCTCGAAGTTGGGCTTCAGGATCACCGGGAAGCGGAGGTCGAGCTTCAGGGCCTCTTCCGCCTTCTGCACGAAGGCGCCGCGCGCCATCCGGATGCCATGCGGCGCAAGCAGGGTCTTGGTGAGGTTCTTGTCGAGGGTCACGGTGCAGACGTAGGCGTCCGAGCCGGTGAAGGGGAGCCCCAGGTTTTCGAAGATCCCGGGATAAAAGGCCTCCCGGTACCGGCCCAGGCGCCCTTCGGCGGTGTTGAAGACGAGGTCAGGATTCAGGGCCTCGAGCTTCGCGATCGTCATGGCGGGCGGCCCGCTGACTTCCACGAGGTCCACGGTGTGCCCAAGCTCCGCCAGGGCGCCTCGGATGGCTTCTACGGTCTCCGGGGTGTCGAACTCGGCTTCGGCCTCGGAGGCGTTTTGCTTCAGGTTGGGGGTGAAGGCGATGCGGAGCGGGGAGGAAGGGGCGGCGGCACCGTTTCCGACGGCGCCCAGGGGCGGTGGATTCATGGAGGGAAAGGTAGCGAAGGAGGGCGAGGAGTCAAGCTCCCCGCCCTCACTTCGGACAATAACGCGTCGTTACGCAAAAAGGTCTCCGACCCCTTTTAGTCCACGCCGGGGTGGTTCACCGACTCCTCGATCACGCGCTTGAGCTCGTCCGAGTCCACTTGGAGGCGGATGGAATATTTGTTCTTCTTCGTTGCGTAGATCCCGCCGATGAAGTCCGTGTTGTTGTAGTAAGACATGGGACGCTTCATCAGGCCCTTCTTGCTGAAGGTCTGGATGTGCGTGTACTTGGTGTTCGCGGGAACGGAGGCCAGGAAGTACCAGCCATCGTTTGACACTTCCCTAACCTTGCAAATGGGTTTGTAGCCTTCCGCGGCGACCCACTCGGATTCCTGTCTGACATGATGCGCGCGCACGAAGCCGAAGGCGCAGCTTTTGTCGGCGCAGTTCGGGTTGAAGGTCACGTACACCGTCTTGTACTGGCGGCCGGCGCAGGCGCCGAAGGTGTAACTCGACGTGAGGTCGCCCTCGATCGCCACGATCTTGCCCCGCACGCCGCGGGCCACGGTCTCGCGGAGGAAGAGCTCCTCGAGCACCACGTCCACGCCGCCGTTCACTTCGACGTCGGTGCCGGCGTCCGAGCGGCGCTCCACGATCAGCTTGCGGTTCAGGAAAACTCGCACGCGCTCCTGGCCGTTCTGCACGCTCTGAACGCGCGAGAGGATTTCGTCCGTGAAGTCCACGGTGTCGGCCAGGGCCGGTGCCGCAATTACGCTGGCCACGAGGGCCGTCATCAGTTTCGTTTTCATTCTTTCGTTCTCCTGAGTTGGTTTTTTCGGTTGGGCTTAGTCAACGCCGGGATAGTAGTTGGTTTCCGAGACCACACGGCGGAACTCGTCGAGGTCGAGTTGCAGGCGGATGGAGTACTTGGGTTTGTTCGTGAGGTGCACGCCGCCGAAGACGCGATTCGAGGCTTCCACTCGGGTCATGGGGCGTTTCATCAGCCCCTTCTTGCTGAAGGTTTTCATCTGCGTGTACTTGGTGTTCGCCGGAACGGAGACCAGGTAGAAGCGGCCCGAAGGATCGAAGCCGCGTTCGCATTGCTTGGTGTAGTAGCCACCGTTCGCCTGTGTGTAGGCGCGGCCGAAACCGAAGGCGCAGCTTTTGTCGGCGCAGTTGGGAGAGAAGGTCACCCAAACGGTTTTCGGGGCGGGCAACGAACTGCTGCAGTAACCCGAGAACGAGCTGGTGTAATCGCCCTCGATGGCCACGATCTTGCCGCGAACGCCCCCCTTCACCACTTCGCGAAGGAAGTGCTCTTCGAGCACCACGTCGACGTCACCGCCGTCCACGCCCACGTCAGTGCCGGCGTTCGAGGTGCGCTCCACCACGAGGTGGCGGTTCAGGAACACGCGTAGGCGCTCCACGCCGTTCTGAACGGACGCGACGCGCGTGAGCACTTCATCGCTGAAGTCGATGGTGTCGGCCAGGGCCGGAGCTGACAGGGTCAGGGCCACGAGGGTCGCAAGAATCCGGAGCATGAGTTTTTCCCTCTCGAACTCGGTTAAAGTTGCTGTACGCCGATGGTCTATTCAGAGAGTCAGGAGTTGTCAACGCGATGCATTATAGTTGACTATATTGCTATCAATTAGTGGGAAATGAGCTGGAGTTTCGCAGATCCTGTGCAGTTTGATACGTTATTCTTGAACCGAAGAGAGGTTAGGAGTCGGAGCCCAGGGCCGCAATCTGGCCATCGAGCGCCGCCTTCTGCTCCAGCAGTTCGAACCACTGGGCTTCGGCTTTCTGGGCTCGGCCTTGCGCCTCGCCCAGCGCCCGCGCCGTGGCGCCTGCCTCGGGGCCCGAGACGGTGGGGAGCTTTTCGTTGAGGGTGTCGATCTCGCGCGAGGCCCGGTCGACCTCGGCCTCAAGCTTCGCGCACTCCTTTTCAACCGCGCGCACCTGACGCTGGAGCTCCTTCTTAGCCTCTTTGAAGTTGAAGCGCGTTTCCTGGGCGGGCGTTCCGCTCGCGCGAGGCGCGCTCCGGCCCGCCGCGGAAGGGCCGTCCGAGCTGCGGTCCACGTTCTCGGTCCGCGATCCATTGCGGAGACTCCACACGTACTCCTCGTAGGTGCCGGGGTAGGTGCTTACGCGGCCGTCGCGCACCTCAAGGATCTTCGTGGCCACGCGGCTCACGAAGGCGCGGTCGTGGCTTACGAGGATCACGGTGCCTTCGAAGGTGGAGAGGGCCTGGGTCAGGGCCTCCACGGTGTCGAAGTCGAGGTGGTTGGTGGGTTCGTCCAGGATCAGGCAGGGGGCGCGCTGCAGAAGCACGCGGCCCAGGGCCACGCGCGACTTCTCGCCGCCCGAGAGCACGCGCACGGGCTTTCTCACGGTGTCGCCCGAGAATCCCAGCGACCCCGCGAGGTCGAGCACGTCCTGAGGGATCACGCTCGGGTGCACGCCCCGGCCCATGGCTGCGATCACGGTGTCGTCCGGGCTCAGTGCCTCGCTCACATGCTGGGCGAAGTAGGCCACGCTCACCTGGTGGCCGAGCTCGCGCGCGCCGCTTCGCAGCTCCAGGGGCGCGCCGATCTGGCCCGAGAGCGTCTTGAGAAGGGTGGACTTGCCCGCGCCGTTGAAGCCCACCACGCCCCAGCGCTCCCCGCGCTGAATCACCGCGTTCACGCCCCGGAGCACGTCGGGGCCCCCGGCGTAGCCCAGGGTGGCGTTCTCGAGCGCGAGCACACGCTTTCCGGTGGGCGTGGGGGCGGGAAGGCGGATGCGCGCGGTCACGGGGAGCGCTTTCAGCTCCACGGTCTCCATCTTTTCGAGCTGCTTCATGCGTGACTGTGCCTGCCGCGCCTTCGTCGCCTTGGCCCCGAAGCGGGCCACGAAGTCGAGCACGTCCCGGCGCTTCGCGGCCTGGCTCGCGGCGGTTTTCTCGAGCTGCTCGCGCACGAGGGCCTTCTGCTCAAAGTAGTCGTCGAGCGAGCCGGGGTACTTCGTGGCGTCGCCACCCTCGATCTCCAGGATGTGGTCGGTGACGCGCCTGAGGAACTCGCGGTCGTGCGAGATCAGCAGAAAAGCCGCGCGAGTCTCGAGCAGGAACTGCTCGAGTACGAGCACGGTCTCGAGGTCGAGGTAGTTCGTGGGCTCGTCGAGCAGCATGAGGTCGGGCTCGGTGCCGATCATGCGCAGGAGCTTCACCCGCATGCGGTAGCCGCCGCTCAAGCTTTCGATCGGCGCGCTCATGCGCCCTTCGTCGAGCCCCAGGCGCTTGCCCAGGGCCTTGAGGTCCCAGATCGGCGTGATGCAGTGGCGCGTGAGGTAGCTTTCGGGGGTCTCGCCGGGCTCCCAGCGGTCTTCCTGCGCGAGGTAGCCCAGGCGCATGCCGTTCGCGCGCACCACCTCGCCCGAGTCGGACTCTTCCTGCCCGATGAGGATCTTGAAGAAGGTGGTCTTGCCAGCGCCGTTCGGGCCGATCACGCCCACACGTTCGCCCTCGTTCACGGCGAAGGTCTCGTCGGAGAGCAGAACCTTCGCGCCGTAGGCTTTTTGGAGGTTTTTCACCTGAAGGAGGGCGCGCATACGCAGGGGAAACTAGCACAGCGGCAGTGCTGCGCCCACCGGAGAGGTCGTGATGGGGCACCCCTTTCGCGGCGCGGGACTCCTGCCTGAACGCAACAAAACGTTGCGTTTGAGCGATTGGTGCCGGTGCAGCGGGCGCCAGCGCAACAGAATGTTGCGTTCACGCAGGGCCGGGGCGTGATCTTCGTCGATTGCGGGGAGTGAACTCCCGCCCTAAACTCTCCGGATGCGACGCCATCTTTCCGCCGGAGCACTGTCTCTATTGATGGTGGCGCTTACGGCCTGCTCGGCCGCGCCGGTGATCGACGAGTATCCCCGGGCGGAGATCGAGCGTCCGATGGCGCTTCCGGTGGGATTGGCCCAGTGGGAGACGATCGCCCTCTGGAATCTGGCCGAATCGGACCTGTATGACGAATTCGCTTTCGGGATTTGGCCGTTCGCCTTCCGCGTGGCGCCTTGGAAAAACGTGAACCTCCTGCTCTTGCCGGTCCCGCTGGGCGTGGATTGGCAGCTTGAGCATGTTCCCGGCGAACAGACCACGGGCCTCTCAGCGAGGTGGTCGCTGGGATATGGGTCGGTGAACGGCTTTTTTTTCGCGCCGACGATCATGGCCTACCATCGGCGGCAGCTGAGCAAGAGATGGGCATTGGTGGGGCGCCTGGGCGCCGGCGGAAGCCTGGGTGGATCATTTCCGGGAGGCTTGCGCGCGGGCGCGGCGGTCGAGCCTTGGTTTCAGGCGAGCGAGCACCTCGCGCTGGGCCTTCGCGGCGGACTTGTCGGAGGCCCGGGGTGGGCGGCGCCTTTTCCGGGGGTGGAGACGTACCACGGCACGGCGGCGCCATCCTTCCATGCGGCGGTACTGACGGTCGCGAGCCTGGGCCGGCAGTGGGACCTCGCTGCGGAGGCTTACCTATCCACCGGTTATCAGTGGCCCGAGGACATCGAAGGTGAGGTCTCCGAAAACGTCGTGAGCGTCCTCCTCCGCGCCACGTACACCTGGTGATTTCGGGCGCCTCTTCGCTAACAGGTACACAATAGAGCGCGGCCGGGAGGGGATGGGTCTGTGCACAGCAAAGTTCTGTCCGTAGTCAAATGTCGCCTTTGAAACGCACATTGGGATCCGATTTTCCGTCGGGCCACCGGGCTGGCGCTCGGAAGGGGCATGAGTTCAGGCCGGTCCGGCCGGTTTCCCCACCTTAATGTGCGTTTCAAAGGCGACATTTGACTACGTACGAGTCGCGGCCCCCCACCCTCTCCACGGCCTGTGGTAAACCAGGCGTATGTCGCGCGCGAAGAGCTATTGGCAGGGTAAGACGATTCTTCTCACCGGCGCGTCCTCGGGTCTGGGGCGGGCGGTGGCGGAACACCTGGCCCCGTACGGGGTTCACCTCGGGCTTTGCGCCCGGCGAATCGAGGAGATGGAGAAGCTCGCGCTCTCCTTGAGCCACACGCCATCTAGGTTCACTGTGCTCAAGTGTGACGTGCGCGACCGAGCACAGGTGGAGGCGGCGGTGGCGGCGTTCGCGCGGGAGGCAGGCCACATCGACGTGGCCTGGGTGAACAGCGGGGTCGGTGGCGAGAGCTCCTTCGAGGGCTGGCGCTGGGACCACGTGGAGACCATGATCGACACGAACCTGAAGGGCTTCATCTATACCGTGCGAGCAAGTCTGGAACGCATGGTGCCGGCCGCGCGCGATGGCCGCGTCCGGGGTGAAAGCATCGCCCGGAGCCGCCCAGTGGTGGTGGGCATCTCGTCGGCTGCCGCGATGCGCGGGCTCCCCGGGGCCTCGCTCTATAGCGCCACTAAGGTGGCTGTGCAGTACGCGATGGAGGGCATGGCCTGCGAGCACCCCGAGATCCAGTTCACGACGATCCTCCCGGGCTTCGTCGACACTCCCATCAACCAGGACGTGCCGAACCGCATGTTCCTGCTCACTCCCGCGCAGGCGGCGCGGCTCATGACCGAAGCCGTGCGGAAGGGAAAGGCGGAGTTCGTGTATCCGCGGCCGATGGCCGTGATTTTCCACCTGGTGAGATGGATCCCAGCCCGCGTCTTCCGCGCGTTGGCCGGCCGTTTCGCGATCAGGCGCCCTCAGGCCCCGCAAATCGCGCGATCATGAGCCCGCCCAGGCTCCAGGCAAGCGCGAGATCCGCGAGCGCCAGCGCGACGTAGCCGAGCGGAAACCCGAAAAACCAGGCGAGGGGGCCGAGCAACAGGAACCCGCCGGAAGTTACTACTCCCGCGCAGCCCAATCCGAGGCGCAGGGCGCCGATCGGGCGCACGTAGGCCATGGCGAAGCTGAGGCCCGCCGCGACCGCCAGATGAAGGACGAGCGAGGCCAAGTAGGGCCAGGGGCTCGCGGGGTCCGTGGGCGCCCCTGGGTTCACCACCACGAACGCGGAGGGCCCGCGCTCACGCAGCTCGCGATGAGCCAGCTCCGACTCCGTGTTCGGCGCCGAGATCGGATGAGGTAGGAGATAGAGGCCGGGCCTGGGCGCCTGGCTTCGCAGGAGCGCGGCGACCACCGGCTCGTGCTCGAAGCGGGTGGTCGTCCAGCCGTGGAAGGGAAGCACGAGCCAGGAGATCGTCACCCAGGAATAGGCCGCAAGCCCGCCCAGAAGGGCGCCGCGTAGCACTCGTGTTCGCATCAGCCATCATTCAATCCCGGCGCACGGAGGGGGCGCAAGGGATTTTGCCAAATGCCACCATCGGAGTTCTAATGATGGAACGAACTCCGAATCAGGTGGATGCGGCGGTGCCGAAGGCTCGGGGGCCCGAGGTCGCGGTTCATTGCCACACAGACGAAAGGGACATCCATGAACTCGCTTCTTCGTTTTCTGAACTCCTTCCGCTCCAGCGCCGAAGCCCAACCGGGCCGCCGTGGTTTCATGAAGGCCGCGCTTGTCGCGATGGTGGTCGTGCCGGCCGCGGCGCTGCTCGAGGCCTGCAAGAAGGACGAAGGCGGGGCGGGCGGCAGCGCCTCGGAGGCTCCTCCCGCGGGCATGACTGCGGTGAACGCCGAGACTGATGCCACGGCCAAGGCCCTGGGTTATCACGAGGCGGCGAGCACAGTCGACACCGCGAAGTGGCCCAAACGCGCCGGCGAGGAAGGCGCGAAGCAGAGCTGTTTGAACTGCAGCTTCTACGCGGCCGCCAACGGCTCCTGGGGCAAGTGCACGCTCATCCCGAGCGGCGTGGTGGCCGCGGCCGGCTGGTGCAACAGCTGGTCGCCGAAGGCCCCGGCTTGACGCCATCGCCCGGAATTCGCACGCTCGGGCGCACGCTCGGGCTCGGGCTGGCATTCACGTTCGCGGCGGCGGCTCACTCCGCCGCCGCGGGCGAGGATGAGTCCGTTCAGGCTCCCTTCGTCTGCGAGCAGGCTAACGGCGGCGCGCAGGCCTGCTTCGGGCGCGTGCCCGCCTATCCGAACGAGATCGCGGCCATCTTTCCTCCGGGTTGGGAGCGGCCGGCCTCTCTGGAAATGGTGCTCTACCTCCACGGAAACAACGCGAGCCATCGAACCCTGAGGCGGTACCTCATCGATTTCAGGCTCCCGCAGGCGCTCGCCGCCTCGGGGCGCAAGGCCGTGATGATCGTTCCCCTGAGCCGCGGCCCCAAAACCGACCAGCATGAAGCCGCCTTCGGATCCGGGGCCGGATATCGCGCCGTCGTCACGCAGCTCATGGCCGCGCTCAAGGAGGCCGGGCTTGTCGAGGGCGGCGAGCCCTCGCGGATCACGCTCGCGGGTCACAGTGGCGCCTACCGCGCGCTCTCCGCGCTCGTAGGCCAGAGCGTCTTCTTGGATCGCACTCTGGAACTCCTCTTGCTCGATGCGGTCTACAGCCCGCGCGAGAGTTTCGTGGCCTTCGCGCGCCAGCCCGGCCGCCGCCTTTGGCATGTCTCCACTCCCGGCGGCGGCACGCTCCAGGACACGGCCTGCCTGCAGTCACGGCTCCAGGAGGCGGAAGTGCCTTTCCTGGGGTGCATCCAGTACCAGGAGGCCTGCGGCTCGAATCCCGTGGGCGAGCCCTCTTGCCTCCCGCCCGACACCTTCACCGCGGCTGAGTGGCAGGGCCTGCGGGCGGGCTTCCTCCAGGACGCGGTTTCGCACGACGAGGTGGTGAGGAAATGGCTTGCCCCCTTGCTTGCGGGCCGGGCGCCCTGATCCGCGCCCCGAGAAGTGGGTAATTTATGCAACGCGTTGTGCATTTCTCAGCACACTGGCCCCTGGGAAGTCTCGCAATCCCGCGGAATAGCGCCATCCCTTCGCGGAGTGTCCCGATCGACCCATGGGCGGCCCGTGGAATGCAGAGTCTAATGGTGTGATGCAGCTCAACGGGAAAGTCTCCTGTCTGTTGGCGAGGGTGGCCGCCTTCCTTGCGGCGGTCACCTTCACGCTCTCGCTCTCGGCGCCTCAGGCTCAGGCCGAGGACGTCTACGAGTTCGTGGTGCGCAAGCAGGAGAAGAAGCAGAAGTCGAAGTGGAGCCTGGCCGACTGGCTCGACACCCGCGACCGCATGCGCATGATGGACCTCTGGCTTGCGATGAATTCGCCGAGCCCCTATGAGTTCCACCTCGGCGGCGACTACGCCTTCGTCACGCCCGTGGGCGGGTCGCAGGTCAGCGGGATCAACGGACAGTTCGGCGCATTTGCCTCCATATTCGGCCTTCAGCTCGACTACTCGAACGTGGAAGACGCGGCCTACTGGCAGGCGCTCTTCCAGCTCCGCGTGTTCGGCTTTCAGGCCCAGGGCACCAACATCACGCTTCAGGGGGGCCTCCGCAGCCACCTGAGCGGGCCGGCAGAAGGGGCCAGGAGCCCCATGTTCGGCGTCACCACCAACTTCTATCTGGCGCGCTACTTCGGCCTCGAGGGCCTCTTTCAGCATCGCTACACCTCCACTCCGAACAACAGCTCCTCCCGTTACGGCGGGCAGGACTGGGGGGCGGGAGCTTTCATCGACTTCAAGTTCCTTCGCCTCTACGGCGGGTACAAGTGGATCACCGACTTCACCTACACCGGGGGCGCCGAGGCCCAGCGCTCGTCGACCCAACTCCACTTCGGCGCGCGGCTGTACTTCTGAGGCCGAAGCTCTAAACTGGAGTCATGCCCATCTTCCGTAGCGCGTCGCCGTCGCCCTTCGTCTACATCGCTCTCCCGAACCTGCTCACCTATGTGGCGCTCGCGGCTGGCCTTGCGGCCATCCACGCGGCGGCGTCGAGCGACTGGCACCTCGCCGGGGCCTGCCTGGGCCTGTGCTCGCTTTTCGACATGTTCGACGGCAAGTTCGCGCGGCTCTTCAAACGCACGGCGAACCACGGCAAGTTCGGCGTGGAGCTCGACAGCCTCTGCGACGTGATGACCTTCGGAGCCGCTCCCGTCGTTACGCTGCGGGTGCTGGCGTTCCCGGTCTCGGACGGGGCGCAGTGGCTCTGGTGGGCGGCGGCCTCGTTCTATGTGCTCGCCACCGTCACGCGCCTTGGCTACTTCAACGTGCACCAGGGGCTGCCGGGCAAGAGCGTCTTTGTGGGCCTGCCCACCACCTTCGTGGGGATCCTGTGGTCGGCGGCCTTCCTGGCCCCGAACTTCACGCAGGACCAGGCACCGTGGATCCTGACAGGCCTGGGCGTCGCCATGCTCGTTCCCCTGGAGTTCAACCGCCCCAAGGGGCGGGCCTTCCTGGTGCTTCCGATTTCGGCCGCGTCGGCCATTCTCTGGAATCTGGTTAACCGATGAGCCGCCGGTAGAGTTCCGGCGTGGAGGCGCAGCGCAGATCGCCCATCCAGGGCTTCGCGCCGCCCGGGACCCATTCGGCCTGCCCGCCGGCCGCGAGCACGAGTGCCACTCCCGCGGCAACATCCCACAGGCGCCCGCCTTCCTCGGCATAAACGTCCACGCGGCCAGCGGCCAGCTGCGCAAGCCCGAGCGCGGCGGTGCCGAGCAGGCGCTGCTTCTTGAATTTCTGAACACGCGTAATGAAAGTACGGATCGAAGTCTCGTCGAAGCCGCGCGCCACCGGAAACCCGGTGGCGATGGCCGCCTGGGCTGAATCGGTGATGCCGGAAACCCGCATGGGCTTTCCGTTCAGCCAGGCGCCCACGCCCACGACTCCTGAGTAGATCTCGTCGCGGCAGAAATCCTGCACCACTCCGAGCACCGGCGCGCCGTTTTCCCAGAGCGCGATCGAAACGCAGCACAGCGGCAGCCCGCGGTCGTAGTTGAAGGTGCCGTCGAGAGGGTCCACGATCCACACTGGCCCGCCTGGAAGGGCACCGGTATCGACCGCCCCCGAAAGCCCGCTCTCTTCCGCGAGCACCGGGAACGACGTGGCCTTCGCGAGCACCTCGAGCGCCAGGGCCTCGGCCTCGCGGTCTATCTGAAGTTTCAGGTCGCGGCCCTCGCGGCTCAGGGCTACATGCGAGGAGCCGAATCTCTGTTTGAGGAAACGGGCGGCGGCCTGTGAGGCCTCGAGGGCGGTGGCGAGCTGAGGGTGCGCGAGACTCATGCTTCCAGTGACCAAAGGCCGCCGGGATTTGCAACGAGCTTCCGGGGGGGCGTGGGGCCCCCGAGTTTCCCCGGGGGCCGACTTCTCTGTCTGGTGGACTGCTTACATCCAGGGATGGTTGCAGCGAATCACGCGCCAGGCGTTCTGCGAGCTGAGGTAGTTGCAGGATCCGCCCCAGGGGCAGCCGTCCGAGCACTTCGCGCCCACCACGCACTGGTTGTAGCAGGGGCGAGCGTAGTCCGGTCCGCCGGGACCCGGGTACGGGTTCGGGTTCGGGTACGGGTTCGGGGCGCCCGTGCAGGTCACATTACGGCGGCACTCGAGGTCGCTCGTGCCCCAGCTCTGCTGACAGCGGTGCACTACGCGCTGGCGGGCATCGTACTCACCGATGCTGGTCTCGGCGAAGTACTGGCCGTTGCTGAAGGTACGGCAGCTCACTGAGCCGTAGCCGGGGTTACCGGGGTAGCCCGGATTTCCCGGATTTCCCGGATAGCCCGGATTTCCCGGGCCGTTGTGGGCGAAAGCGGTGCCGGCCACGAGCAGCGCGGCGATTGCGAAAGCGTGAATCTTCCTCATACGTATCGACTCCTCTCAAAGTTTTTGTCGAAGGTAGAGGGGCGTTACCACGCAGAGCGGCGCTAAAATGAAAAACCCCACGACGCCATGCGGCATCGCGGGGTTTTTTCAGGATCTGAGATGCGTTAGGTCTAGGCCTGCCTCGCCTCCGCTCCGCATCCTGCTACGCGGGGGTCCACTGGACCCATGGAAGCTCGGCTCCTGCCTCGCTTACTGGCAGCTCACCACGCGCCAGACGTTCTGGCTTTCGAGGTAGTTGCAGCCGCCCGGGAAGGTGGGGCAGAAGTCGGTGCACTTCGAGCCCTGCACGCATCGGCCGAAGCAGGGGCCAACGTAGCCGCTGCCCATGTGACCCGGGTTCGGGCTCACGTGGCCGGGATGACCGGGGTTCACCGGGCCCGACACCACCACCGGCTGGCAATGGGCGCGCGCCGCGCATTCGTGGTGGTTCGTGAAGAGGTTGGCTTGGCAGAGCTGGGCCACGCGGTTACGGCCCCAGACCGGGTTCGAGGTCTGCAGGTCGAAGCGACGGCCGTTGCTGCTCGTGCTGCAGGCATGGAACATGAGCACAGGAGCCACGGCGCCGGCGCCGCCGCACTGAACGTTGTACTCGCACTCGAGGTCGTCCGTGTAAGGCGTTTGGCGGCACACATGGATCGTGGAGTTGCGGGCCGCGACGAGGTCAAAGCCCGTCGACGAAAACGACTTGCCGTTCGACCAGGTGCTACAAGACACCGGCGTCGGAGCCGGATGGTGTCCGTGTCCGTGTCCATGCCCATGATGACCGCCGTGCCCCGGGTGAGCCATCGCGCCGACCGAAACAATCATCGACAAGACTGCGAAAATAAAAGATTTTTTCATAACGAATCCTCGATAGGGTTCTTCCATAGGCCGACCAGGCACTCGGAAATTTGACGCGTCGTATCACACTTGCAGTGTAAAGAGCACTCATTTCTGACCATATCCCTCAACTAGCCCTCGATTCGACGCTGGCCCAGCAGGGCGCGAAGGGCCAGGAGCCGGTGCCGCTTGGGGAGAGCTCTGAGCACCGTGAGAAGGGAAATGCGCTCGCGAAGGCCTCGGAGAGTGCGGGAAACGGTCTGAAGGATGGGGGGGGTCTGCCCCGGCGGAAACCCGGTCTCGTTCACAATCTGCCCAGCCCGCAGGATCACCAGGCGATCCGTTTCGGCCGACTCGGCCAGGCGAAGCAGCGCCCGCAGCAGGAACTCATACTGCTCGGAGCCTAGAGTTCGTTCCGGGAACCCGCCGATCTCCTCGAAGAGGGAGCGCTGAACGACCACCGAGCTCGGCACCGACCAGTTGCCCGACAGAAAGGTGCGCAGCCAGTCGGAGCTCTGGCCAGCGTGGTCCCGCGCGTCCACGATCAACCGCGCCCGGCCCAGGTGGGGCTCGAGTTCCCGAAGTCGCTCGGCATGCCACCAGTCGCCCAGGTCGACGAAGGCCAGGTAGTGGCCCCGCGCCAGCGCCACGGCCTGGTTGCGCGTTACGGCCGGATCCCGCGAGCGCTCGAGCCGCAGGACACGCAGGCGCTGCGCCGAAATCGCGTTCGCGAAAACCGACTCCACGTGCAGCGCCGCGGCCTCGTCGTCGTCCGAGGCCAGGATCACCTCCGTGCCGATCGGATCGGAGCTCTCCAGAGCCAGAAGCAGCTGCGAGAGGCTGCGCTCCGCCTGAGCGCGCCTGGAGTGCAGCTCTGGAAACGGCACATCATAGCGGCGGCTCGAGGTCGGCACGACGATCGAGAGCCGTACGATGGGGGCGGGTGAGGCTGCGCGTACCACGGTCGCGGTTTTAACCGGTTTTCCCTTTTAGGCCAACGTGTTAGATTTCCTTGCGTATGGCCACGAAGCCCGCACGCGCCGCCAAAAAGAACGTCCGAAAGGCCGCGCCCCAGAAAGCTCCCGCCAGAAGCGCCCCGCGCCGCCCCTCGGCTCCGGCGCTCGCGCTTCCGCCGCGCGAGCTCACGGGCTCCTTCGAGCCCGCGAAGTTCGAGGCCTCGCTCTACGAGTTCTGGGAGAAGTCGGGCTGCTTCGACGCCGCCGACGAGAGCGCGCCCGGGCAGAAGTCCTTCTGCATCATGATCCCGCCCCCGAACGTCACGGGGCACCTGCACATGGGCCACGCTCTCACGAACGCCATCCAGGACACGCTGATCCGCTGGCGCCGCATGTCGGGCGACAACACCCTTTACCAGCCCGGCACCGACCACGCGGGCATCGCCACTCAGCTCATGGTGGAGCGCGCGCTCGCCGACGAGGGCCGCAAGGCCGGCGGGCGGCCCATCACCCGGCATGACCTGGGCCGCGAAAAGTTCCTGGAGCGCACCTGGAAGTGGAAGGAAGACCACGCGCACATCATCACCGGCCAGCTTCGCCGCCTGGGCTGTTCCTTCGACTGGAAGCGTGAGCGATTCACCCTCGACGACGGCCTCTCGCGCGCCGTGCGGGAAGTCTTCGTGCGTCTGTACAAAGACGGGCTCATCTACCGGGGCGAGCGCATCATCAACTGGGATACCGTCTCGCAGAGCGCGGTGTCGGACCTCGAGGTGGTGCCCACCGAGCGCAAGGGCTTCCTCTGGCACATCAAGTACGCGGTGGTGGAATCCGACGGCACGCCCGTGGCGGGCGCCGACGGCAAGGAGGCCTTCCTCACCATCGCCACCACGCGCCCCGAAACCCTTCTGGGAGATACGGCCGTTGCCGTGCACCCCGAAGACGATCGCTACTCCGCCTTCCATGGCAAACACGCGAAGCTCCCGCTCCTGGGACGCGTGATCCCGATCCTCACCGATACCTATGTCGAGCGCGAGTTCGGCACGGGCGCGCTCAAGATCACGCCTGCGCATGATTTCAACGACTACGAGATCGGCAAGCGCCATAACCTTCCGCTCGTCTCCGTGATGGGCAAGGACGGCAAGATCACCGCAGCCGGCGGCCCTTACGCCGCGATGGACTTCAAGACGGCCCGCGAGCGCATCATCGCCGACCTCAAGGAATCCGGCAGGCTCGAGAAGACCGAGGAGCACACGCACAAGGTGGGCCTCTGCGACCGCACGGGCCAGCCGGCCGAGCCGCTCGTTTCGAAACAATGGTTCGTGAAGATCGAGCCGCTCGCCAAGCCCGCGATCGCCGCGGTGGAGAGCGGCAAGATCGAGTTCTCGCCCAAGAGCTGGGAGAAAACCTACTTCGAGTGGATGTACAACATCCGCGACTGGTGCATCTCTCGCCAGCTCTGGTGGGGGCACCGCGTGCCCGCCTGGTACTGCAGCACCTGCCAGGAGATCACCGTGGCCGTGGAGGCTCCCGCGGCCTGCGGGTCCTGCGGAGCGGACGCCGATCGCCTGAAACAGGACGAGGACGTGCTCGATACCTGGTTCAGCTCGGGTCTTTGGCCCTTCAGCACCCTGGGCTGGCCCGAGAAGACGCCCGCGCTCAATACCTTCTACCCAACCTCGATCCTCGAGACGGGCTTCGACATCATCTTCTTCTGGGTGGCCCGGATGATCATGATGGGTCTGCACTTCACGGGCGACGTGCCTTTCCGCAAGGTCTACCTGCACGCGATGGTGCGCGACGAGAAGGGCGAAAAGATGTCGAAGACGAAGGGGAACGTGATCGACCCCCTCGACGTCATGGCCGAGCACGGCGCGGACGCGCTTCGTTTCACCCTGCTCGCGATGGCGGGCCAGGGCCGCGACATCAAGCTCTCGCTCGACCGCGTGGCCGGCTACCGCGGCTTCTGCAACAAGCTTTGGAACGCGACGAAATTCTTCCACCTCCAGGTGGCCCAGGGCGCGGTGGCCGAGCCTCAGGGCGGAGCCGAAAGCTGGCTCCTCAAGAACAAGGTGGAGCTTCTGCCCGTGAACCGCTGGGTGCTCTCGCGGCTTCAGCAGGTGAACGGGGCCGTGACGAAGGGGCTCGAGGAATTCAGGCTCAACGAAGCCGCGCAGGCCATCTACGACTTCAGCTGGCACGAGCTCTGCGACTGGTACATTGAGTTCAGCAAGGTGAGCTTCAAAGAGGGCGGCGAAGCCCGAAAACAGACGCTCATCACCCTGCACTACGTGCTTGAGCGCCTGCTCCGCATGATGCATCCCTTCATGCCCTTCGTCACCGAGGAGCTCTGGCTCAGCCTGCCCTGGAAGAAACCGGCCAACAGCCCCACGCGCGAGCGCGACGGCGCGCCGGCCGTGATGTCGCTCATGCTGCAGAAGTACCCGCAGCCGGAGCCGCGTTTCGCGAATTCCGAGGCCGAGAAGACCGTGGCCGCGCTCCAGGGCATCATCGAGGCGCTCCGCAATTTCCGCGGCGAGAACCGGATTCCCACGAGCAAGGAAATCGCGGCCTGCTACGTCGCGCCCCGCACGGCCACGGATGCCTTCGTGCAGCTGTTCCGCTCCGACATCATGGCCATGGCGCGGCTGAGCGCTCTGGAAAAGGCCCCGGTGAACGGCAACGGGGGGGCGCCGCGCACGATCGCGGTGATTCCGGTGACGAACCCGGCGCTCGAGCTCCACGTCGACCTCAAGGGCCTGGTGGACGTCGAGGAAGAGACGAAACGGCTGCGCAAGGAGATCGAGCGCGTGCAGGGCGATCTCAGCTTCATCCGCGGCAAGCTCACGAACGAGAGCTTCGTGGCGAAGGCGCCGAAAGAGCTCGTGGCCAAGGAAAAGGGCCGCGAGAACGAGCTCGTCGGGAAGCTGCGCGAGCTCGAGTCGGCGCTCACCCGTCTCAGCGGTTGAGGCCGCGATGGAGATTCTGATCGTCGGTCCTTCCATCGCCCCGGGCCGGAAAGGCGCGGCCTTGCTCCGGGCCGCGGGCGCCGTGGCGGGCGATGCGCGCGTAATGGCCGTCGACGGTGGCCTTGATCACTGCGCCCGGGCCGGCCTGCGCGCCGATCTCGGCGTGGGCGACTGGGACAGCCTGAGACGGAAGTCCCTTGCCGAGAAGCTCCCGGCCGGGGCCCGGCTTACCCTCGTGGCTTCCAAGGACCGCAGCGACCTATTCCACGCTTTACGCGCGCTTCCCAGGCTCCTGAAGGGAGCGAAGGCGCGCTCGGTGAGATTGAGCCTGGTGGGATTCGCCGGAGGACGCGCGGATCACCACCTTGCCTCGCTGCTGGAGCTCCACGCGTACGCGCTCCGATCTCATCCCGCGGTCGGTGCGATGCGCCTGACCGCGGAGTCCGAGGACTACCACTGGGTCTCGCCCAATTGGGGTCCCTGGAGGCTGAGCCTGAAGGCCGGAACCTGCGTATCCGTTTTCGCGCTTCAGGGCGTCGCTCGGGGAGTCACGATTCGAGGCCTGAGGTACCCGCTTCGAAACGCCCGGCTCGCGGGCTCCTCCCATGGGCTGAGCAACGAGGCGCTTGCGGGGCGGTGCGAAATCACCCTGCGCTCGGGTTCCTTGCTGGTGGTCTTGCCCAAGG
>JADZFF010000024.1 GCA_020850015.1 Bdellovibrionales bacterium
GGGTCGAGCTTGAGGAAAATCGACGCCACGCCGAGCGCGCCCGCGCTGCCCAACATGCTGAAACCTAAAATCCAACCCAGCATGCGGCTTAGCCTAACAGATCGTCCGCAAGCTCCGCCAGGGTTCCGCCTTCGTCCTCCGGGCGCGAGGCCGGCGGGAGGGCCAGGGCCCAGGCGCCCCCGCCCGTGCTTCGCAGGCCCGCGAGGATCTCCGCGTGCCGCGAGGCCTCGGCCGCCTCGCGTACGGCCCAGGGCGCGAGCGGGCCCGAGGTTTCCGGGGCCACGCCCGCGAGCCGCGCCAGGCTGCGGTTCAGGATCATGCCCTGAAGTGGAAGCCCCATGGCCGCGAGTCGGCCCTGGAGATAGTGCGCCTCCTCGAGCGCCGCCGGCGCGGGCGAGCTCACGACGAGGAACGCGGCGTCGGGCGATGCGAGCGACTCGCGAGCGCCGAGTACGTCGCCCTTCAGGCTCCGGAGCAGGCGCGCGGCCGATCCCAGGAAGCCCACGAGGTCGGTGGCGAACTCGCGGCCGAACACGGCCGTGAGCACCTGCTGCACGAGCGTTGAGGCCGCGCGCTGCACGAAGCCGCCCTCCTTGGGAAGGAAGAGCCGGAAGATCCTCCCGTCGAGAAAGGCCGAAAGCCGCGAAGGCGCCTCCAGGAAATCCAGCGCGTGGCGGGAGGGCGGAGTGTCGAGAATCACGAGGTCGTAGCGGCCGTCCTTGAGGAAGGAGTGCAGGGCCTCCATGGCCGTGTACTCCTGCATGCCCGAAACCAGCGCCGTGGCATGCCGGTACACCGAATTTCGCAAGATCGCCTCGCGGGCCTCGGGGTCCTGGACGATCCGGGCCACGGCGTCGTCGGCCACCTGGCGGGGGTCGAGCATCCAGGCGTCGAGCCGGCCCGCCCCGGTGATACCGAAGGCGCGCGCGCGGTCATCGCGAAGCGTTACGGGCGCCTTGGGATTCCGCTCCACGCCCAGGCACTGGGCCAGGCGTTTGGAGGGGTCGATGGTGAGCGCGAGCACCCGGCGCCCGGCCCGGGCCGCCGCGATGGCGAGCGCGGCCGAGGTGGTGGTCTTGCCCACCCCGCCGGCCCCGCAGCAGACGATGATCGTCCGCGTGGCCGCGAGCCCGCGTAGCTGTGCCCTCGCCAAGCGCTCCGCCTCGGCGTCGATCGCCGCCACTGGTGCCAGGGGCTGAGCCGGAGACGGAGCCCATGACGGCGCCGGAGCCCCCTCCCCCTCTCCCCATCCCGCCCGCTCCCACTCGGCCATGAGATGGTTCAGGACGGCTTCGTCGCCCGGAAGGATGGACTCCCCGAGCTCCGCCACCGGCGCGCCAGCCTCGCGGGCCAGGATCTCGCGAGCGCGGTGGGATTCACGGGCGCGGCGCAGGGTTTCGCGCCCCGGGGCGGGCCGGGCGCTCAGCCGAGCCCAGAGCGCGTCGCTCTCCTCAGGCGGAAGGCCGAGCTCCAGGGCCCGGTTCATCGCGAAGGCCGCCACCTTCACGCCGGATTCGCGGAGCGCGCCGGCGAGCTCGAGGCCCTCGGTCACGGGCAGCTCCTCGGGCAGCGTCACCACCAGGGCCCCGGCGAAGTCCGGGTCCTTCAGCCGCGACTCCAGATGGCCGAGCGACTCATGCAACGGCCCCGCCGGAATCAGCCGGCGCAGCAGCCGGGGCACCGAGGTGGCTGCGAGGGCGTGCCCCGTGGCCGGCATGTCGATGATCACGCGGGTGCGGGGGTCGAGATCCTTCAGCAGCAGATGAAGGTCGTGGAAAATTCCGAGCTCCCGAAGCGAGGGCGCGGCGTCGAGCAGGCGTCCGATGGCCTCCGAGCCCAGGGCGGCCCGGGCCAAAGTCTCAGTGTGGAGGGCACGGCCCAGAAACCGCTCCTGCCCCCGCCGGGCGGACAAGGCCCGAAGGCTCAGCCCCGGCGTCCACTGCTCCACCTCGGAAGGGAGGCGGTCGCGCCCGAAGAGCCGTGCCAGGGCGGAGGGAGGATGCCCGTCGGCCTCTTTGCCGTCTTCCGGCGGAGCCTCCGTGAGCAGGACGGGGATGCCCCGGGCGGCGAGCACCCGAGCCCACCCGGCAGCCGCTGCCGAGCGCCCCACTCCCCCCTTGCCGGTGACCAGCAGGATCCTGGGACGGAGCAGCGCTTCGCTCAGGGCGGACATGCCCCCGGTGTACCACGGAGCAGGTTTTCGGTACCATCGAGCGGTGACTGACCACCTCCTTCTGATGCGCAATTTTCTCCGGCCCTTTCTCACTCTCGGACTCGCGCTGATCCTGAGCGCCGGCGCGGGTTGCGGAGGCGCTCGAACCCGGCCGGACCCGGCCGAGCTCAGCCCTTCGCCCGAAGAGCGGGCGGCTGAGGAATCCGCTCCGAACGCCGCGGCCGAATCCGGGGGCGACCCGGCGGCGCTGGAGGAGGAGGCCGTCGCGGAAGAGGCCGAGGCGGCCGAACCCACGGAGGCCGTCGCGGAAGAGGCGGACGCGGAGGCCGAGCCGGAGACTGAGGCCGAGACAGCGGCGGAACCGGCGGCCGAGACGGTAACCGCTCCCGCCGCCGAAGCCGCCCCGGTCGGCCCGCCCGATTGGAATTTCCTGGCCGAGATGGGCCGCCCGGCCCAATCCGAGCGGCACGTGTTGCTGGTGCAGCTGGGCGCCGTGCGCCCGGATCTGTTCCGCCTCCTGCTCACGCGTGGTCATCTTCCTCACTTCAGGCTTTTGCTCGCGCGGGGACGCTGGTCCGGCGACGCGGCGGTGTCGCATCTGGGCACGGGCGAGCCCGCCGAACGGCTCCTGGAGAGCCTGACGGGCCGCCGGGCTTCCCAGTGGGGCCCCAACGCGTCCTTCGACCGCTCCGAGCTCGGCTTCACGGGCCCGCTCCTGGATCCCCGCGAGGAGATCGCGCGCGCGGTGGCGCTCTCCGAGCCCACCGTCGCCGACCTGGTCATGGCCCGAGGCGGGAGGGTCGCGGGCGCGATCCCAGGATACCACCGCACGCTCGGCCCCGCCGAGGCGGCGAAGCGGGTGCTCAATTCGGGCTCCGAGCGGAATCCGGGCCCGCCCGAGCGCGCGACGGCCGACGCGGGCGCGGTGGTGGACACGGTGCTCCTGGAGCTCCGCTCGGCGGTGGAGGGCGGCTCCGCCCCCGCGCTCACGGTGGTGAGCCTGGATGCCTTGGGCCGATGGGCCGACGCCCGGGGCGTGAGTCATGGGCGCCGCCCCAAGGGCTCCGACCGGGGAGGCGTGGACCGCAAGCGCAACTACTGCCTGCGCCGAAACGCTCCCGAGGCGCGCTCCGCGGATCCCTGGGAGCCTCTTTTCCGGAAAGCGGCCGAGCTCCAGGCGCGCGGCGAGCCGCTGCCGCAGTTCACCCGCATCCGGCCCGGGGCGCAGGAGCTCTGCGTGCGCCTTCCCACGCTGAATCTCTATTCCCTTCCCTCGCGCGAGACGCGCACGGACACGCTCGGCGCGATGTCGGGCCTTCCGGCCGACGCCGCCTCCGTGCTCTCGCTGGTCAACGCGGACCTGGAGCTGGGCCGGCTCATCCAGGGCCTGCGCCAGGCGCGGTTCGGCGAGAACGGGGCGATCCAGTGGAGCGAGGAGGCCGCCGGCGCCATCACCGCCTACGGAACCCGCCGCGCGCTCGAGCGCTCGCTTTTCGAGAGCACGCTGTTCGTGATCGTGGGCGATCACGGCGTGGCCGAGACTCGGAGCCGCCTCACTCCCACCGAGACGCGCGCCGAGACCGCCGCCCGCGCCGACCGCGTGTTTGGGCGCACCCTGGCCGAGGACCTGGCCCGCGAGCTGCGGCTGGAGCTCGCGCCCCAACGGGGCCGCACCCGCGAGAACGCCCAAGTGCTCGTGACACTGGAGCGCGCGCCCGAGGAGCTCGCCCAGCCCGGGCGCCGGGCCCTGCGCGCGAAAGCCGAGCGCCTGGCCGCGGCTCCGAGTCTTCCGGCGCCGGATCTGGCGCTCAGGCGCGGCTATTTCGACCAGCACGTGCGTGCCGTGGCCGCCCCCCAGTCCGCGCCCGGGCGCGCCGAGCTGTTCCTGCCCTCGGAGGCCATGGGCTCGCCCTCCTGGGAGACGCGGCCCTCGCTCGACGAGATCCTGGCCTACGACCCCACCCCGGACGACGGCGGGAGCGACCTCATTTCCTCTCTGAGGGAAAGCCCGGCCGTGGGCCTCATCTTCGCGCGAAAGGGCAACGAGCTCATCGTTCCGGGAGCGCCGCCGCCGAACCCGATGGAGATCCTGGTGATCGACCGGTTCGACAACCGCGGCATGATCACCGTGAGTCTCGACGAATCGACGGGCGAGCGGGTGTTCCGCTATGCGCGCGACCCCGAGTCCGAGAAAGATCCCCTGGGCTACGGCGGCCTGGGCGAGCCGCCCGGGACCTTCGGCACCTGGCGCGAGTGGAACGAGGCCAGCGTGCGGAGGCGGCACTACTACCACAACGTGACGGCGCTGGTGGGCACGCACCTTCACACGAGCTCTCCGCGCGTGGGCGACCTGCTGATCCTGCACGCGCAGGGATGGGGATTCGGAGCGGGAGTGACGAGCCACGGCGGGCTTCACCGCGAGGAGGCGCTCGCGCCCCTCATCGTCTCTGGGCCGGCCGTGGAGCCCGGGATGCTGCGCTCGCGTTCGCGCCTGCGCACGAAAGGCAACGGCAGGCTGGGCTCCTCGGATCGCGTGGGCGCGCCCGTGGCGGCGGACGCGGCGGGGCTCCTGACTGAGTACCTGGGCTTGGGCGCGCAGGCGCTCGAGAATTTCCGGAACGACTCGGGCCCCGAGGGATTCGGCGCCTGGCGCGAACGGTGGATCCGCGAGCTCGCGATGGCCCTGCCCGGGGGAGCCCCGGTGACCACTGCGTCGGCCTCGCCCGATGAAACCGGGCCGCGCTCGCCCTGGGAGGCCCCGCTGGCTCCGGCCGAAAGCCGGGCCGCGGCCTCCGAGACGGGAACCCTGCTCCTGGAAGACTGATGCCCGACCCGGACGACATCCGAGACCCGGCCTTCGAGCGCGCCCCCCCGGGCATCAAGCGCCTGGTGCTCATCTGCCTGGCGGTGACTTTGCTGGGCGGCCTGCCCTTCGTCTGGAGCGTCCTGCCGCTGGGAGAAGGCGCCGCCCTCTGGCTTCGCGCGAAACTCGGCGCCACGGGGCGCGCGCTTTTCCTCGCGGACGCGCTCGGCGAGCGCGAAGTCGAAACAGCCTTCCACTCCACGGCCGTGCAGGTGGAGGGCACCCGCGATCTCGTGCTTGTGCGCATGACCCAGCGCGAAGTCTTCGAGCGTACGGACCGAGTGCGCGCGCTCTGGAACCAGCTTAGGCTCCCGGACGTCGTCGTGCGCATCACCGCCGTCGTGGAGTACGCTTATGCCGTCAGCCTGCGCGAGGGCTGGCGCTTTGAGGCGGCCGAGGGAGCCGAAGGAGCGGAGCGCGCGAAGGGC
The DNA here is from genome assembly GCA_020850015.1 of Bdellovibrionales bacterium. Classification (GTDB taxonomy): domain Bacteria; phylum Bdellovibrionota; class UBA1018; order UBA1018; family JADZFF01; genus JADZFF01. The sequence goes on from JADZFF010000024.1 coordinate 5,465, forward strand.
CTTGAGGTCACCGCCCCTGCCCTCACGCCCCTTCCGCCGCGCGTGGACCTCGCCACGCTCCGGAACGAGGTCGTGGACGGCAGCCTGTTCCGCGACGAGCGCGGCGCCACCGACCGCCTGCAGCGCGCGATCCCGCGGCTCGCCGAAGCGCGCGCGCGCGAGGCGATCGGCGTGGTGCGCGAGTCGGCGCGCGTCGAGGCCGAGGGATTCGTGCGAGAGTGGATCATGAAACGGTACGCCGACGCGCCGGAGTACCGGAGCCTGAGCCTGCGTTTCGCGGACGAGCAGGGCGGGAAATTCTGAGGGAATTCGCCGATCCAGGCGGTACACTCGAAGTTGATGATCCTCCTTCTGGGATTCTTGGCCGCTCCGGCGCTCGCCGCCGACCTCCGATGGAAAGAAGCGCCCCTCGCGCTGAAGGTTCCGGGCGCGGACACGGAATGGAAAACCGGCCCCTCGCGGCCGAGCCAGGACGCCGAGCACGTGATCCACTCCGCGCAGGGGCAGGGCGCGCGCGCGGGCTGGTCCGCCGAGCTCGTGGAGTTCCAGGGCCTGCCCCGCGACCCGGCCATCGCCCTTCAGCAGGCGCTCGTGGCGGCCGGGGCCTTGCCCGCCGGCAGTGAGAGCTGGGTGGAGCGCGTGGCGGGGCATGAGTCGCCCGAGGGGAAGGCCGACGTGGAGCTGCGCTTCGCCACCGGGATCGCCGAGGGCCCGACGAAGGGCGCCCGGCGCCGCTTCGCCGCCCGGAGCTGGATCTTCGACAACACCAACGTCGTGTCTCTCCTTTATTATAGGGTATCCGCCCCCCCAGCCGCCCGCGAGGAGGCCCTCGCGGCCCTCGGGGCCGTGTCTCGGCCGCCACAGCGTTCGGCCCCCACGGTGTCCACTCCTTGAACGGCCAGGAAACGCGAAGGGCCTGAAATCATGAGGTCCGGCCGGGGGGGCGCACCTGGCCCGTGGGCTGCAATGCATGGATGCATGCGTATGTCCCACCTGTTCTCAGCTTCCCTTCTGGTGTCCTCGATCGTCCTCCTCGCGGCGAGTCCCGCCCGGGCGGAGGAGGAATGGGTGATCCGGCAGCGCCAGTCCTGCGCGCTCCTCGAGACTTCAATCACCCAGCACCACCGGGACGAGTTCCCGGCAGCCCAACGGCGGAGCACCGGTATCCGCACCCGCAACCTGCTAACCCATCGCCACATCCTCGATGACGCGGAAGCGGCTCTCCAGCTCGACACCGCGCTCACCCAGCGCCTCCACCAGTACCTCCAGAACAGCGCGGCGCTCTCAGACCTCGGGAGCGATTCCTCGATGGGCGAGCAGGCGCTCGCCGAACCCGTCGTGCGCGCGGTGGACGCCCTCCTTGAGTCCCGCATCCGCCGGCGGCCGGGTTACCTCTCCACCCACGGCACCGAGGTGAGCCAGGCCGCCGAGTCCGGCGGCGGCACCTTTCTCGTGGCCACGGCCAGCACGGGGGCGTCGAGCGCGGACAGCGCCGAGTTCGTGCACGACCGGGTGCACGTGAGCGCCAACTCCTACGGTGTCACCCTGAGCGCCTGCACGCGCATGCGTTCCGACGGCGGAACCACCGTGGTGCGCGCCTGCACCCACACCCGCTACAGCCTCGACGAGCAGGGGGCCCTGAAGCGCGAACGGGGCGAGCTCGAGTACAGCAGAAATGAAGTCCATGGTTTCAACATGTCTTACGACACCGAGATCGAGCGCTACGTGGAGGGGAAAGTGGGCTACCGCTGCCGGGAGCTCCTGCACGCGAGGCCCGCGCCCCAGACCGACACGGGCCCCAACCTGGCCGACGAGGACTCCGTGGATGGCGCTCGCGAGGAATCGGGAACGGAGACCAACCCCGAAGGCTCGGTGGACGAAGGGCGCGCCGCCGCGCCCCCGGCGAGCTGATCCGCCGGCCCTAGCGGCGCGTGCCCCGGAACACGAGCACGCGGTTGTTGTCACGCTCCGCGACGAAAAGCAGATCGCCATGGAGGAGAACGCCCGTGGGCGCATCCATCGTGCGCGCGGAGGGCGCGCCGTCGGTGATCCCATCTCCCGAATCATCGTCAGGAGCGGTGAGCGTGGCGTCGAGCGCGGCCTGCCCAAGCACCACGTCGGGCTCCTGGAAGTTCTGGGTGGGCCAGGAATGCCAGATCATCACCCGATTGTTGTCCTTGTCGGCCACGGCGAGCACCGTCCCATCCGAGGTGACGGCGGACGGGAACTCCATTCCCCAGGCCCCGTCATCGAGCACTGCCGAGTTCATGTCCTGCTGCCCGAGCACCAGGTCAGCGGCCTGGCCGCTGACCATGGGGAAGGAGTTCCAGATCAATACCCGGTAATGATCGGTATCCACGACGGCCACCCGCGTTCCGTCCGACCATACCCCCTCGGGCGCCATGAGCAGGTTCGCGGCAGGCGCTCCGGGCACGCTGCAGGTGACGCCGTTGGTCTGCCCCAGGAAGAGATCCGCGGAAGCGCCCGCTCCCTGGTTGATGTAGTCGTTCCACACGCTCACCCGGTGGTTGAGTGAATCCGCGACGAGCAGGCGCGTCCCCGCGACCACCGCGCCCAAGGGCGTGGAGAGCTCGTTCGCCAGGCAGGTCGCACCTCCGGGGCCGTTCAGATCGATGTCCCCGTACGGCGTATCCGCCGCAACCGGAGGCGGCAACTCCAGCGAGTCGGCCGAGTAGCCGAGGGCGCGCTCGTTTCCGCTGTCGATCACGATCAAGCGTTCCGTATCCACCGCCACTGAGCGGGGAAAAGTCAGTCCCTGCGCATCAAGCCCTAGGTTGGAGCTCGTCATCGAGGTCTGACCCACTACAACAGTGGCCGACATCCCGGTGGCCAGGGACTCCAAGGCATATCCCACCACCCGTTGGTTGGA
>JADZFF010000025.1 GCA_020850015.1 Bdellovibrionales bacterium
CCCTTCGACGCGGTATTTCATCAGGGCGACATCACCGATCCCCGTTGGCCGAACGACGCTGAGGTTCTGGAGCGCAACGTGAAGGGGTTCCAGGAGGCGCTCGCGCTCGCTGCTGAGCAGGGTTCTAGGTTCGTGTACGCCTCCACGGCGGGTCTTTACGGCAACGGCCCGGTGCCGATGCAGGAGGATCAGCCTAAGCAGCTCCTAACGGCCTACGGCCGCTCGAAGCTGCGCATGGACGAGCTCGGTGCCGAGGCGGGCGTCTCCCACCCCGTCGTGGGTCTGCGCTACTTCAATGTCTTCGGTCCGCGCGAGGCCGGCAAGGGGCGGCCCGCCTCGATGATCTACCATCTGGCGCTCCAGATGAAGGAGGGCCGTCGGCCCAAGCTCTTCAAGTGGGGAGAGCAGGCGCGCGACCAGATCTACGTGAAGGACGTGGTGGCTGCCAACCTTTGCGCGCTCAAGGGGCCGAGCGGCGTCTACAACGTCGGCACCGGCAGGCCCACTTCCTTCAACGCCATCGTCGCGGCTCTCAATGAGGCGCTCGGAACGAAGCTCGAACCCGAATACATCGACATGCCCTTCGACGCCGCGACCTACCAGGGCAACACCCTCGCGCACACCGAGCGCGCGGAGAAGGTGTTGGGCTTCAAGGCGAACTGGGAATTCGCGACTGCGGTCCGGGACTACATGATCTGGCTGGGGTTCGCGAAAGGCTGAGAGCCGCCCTCAGACGCGTTGAAACGGCGACTGCCCGTTGCGCTTGAAGAGCTCGCTCCGGAAGCGCACCCAGTGCTGGCGGGAAGCCTCCTGCGCGCGGCTGCGCAGCTCGGACTCCGCCTCCGGAGGAAGGGGCACGGCTTCCGCCCAGGCCCTTGCCATCGAGGTGGCTTCTTCGGCGAGCGCCAATACCACCTGCTGATCCTGGAAGGGCAGCGTCTCGTTCAGGTCCACGTTGCTCTCCACGAAGGTGCGGTAATAGGGATAGGCCCACACGAAGAACTCCAGGTCCTCGTTGAGTCTCATCTCTTTCACCGGCTTCTCGAGGGTCTCGAAAGGAAAGGGGGAGTGCGAGGACCGCGGCTTGAGCGGAAAGAGCTCCCAGAGCTTCGAGCCCTGGAGCGCGAGCTCCGTCGGTTTGTAGTTCGCGAGAATCCGCAGCAGAAGGTCGGCGCCGAAGATCTCTTTCAAGTCGACTAGTAGCCGCCCGTGGGCTTGAAGAACGAGCACGAGGAAATCCACCAACCGCATCGGCCAAGGATAGCTCAGGGCTCCCGGACGGTCCATCGCCCCGGTTCCATGTCCCCGCCGGGCAGGTTCTGCAGCGGGCCAGATGGGGGCGTCCAGTCCGGGCGTGCCACCAGGTACCATCTTCCCCGCCACCGTGGCGGATCCGACTCGACCCCCGGGTTCGCCTCTTCGACCGGCGCGGCCTCGACGAAAAGCACCACCGCCACCGGCCAGAGCCTCTGCCCCAACGCCTGATGGAACTGTTCTGCTCGCGTGATCTCCACCCAGGCGTCGAGGTTCCAGAAGTTCCAACCCTGGAGCTGGCCCTCGACCGCGATCTCGCCCTCCCAGAGGCGGTCATATCGGTTGAGCTTCCCGGCTCCCAACCGAGCCGCGAGCGAATCGGGGATCTCTGGGGGGCGCGCCTTCTGGCGCTTCAGCCCCAGCTTGAGGGTTACGAGCGCCGTGAGCGTGACCTCCACCAGCGCGTCGGGGCGCAGCGATTCCAGCAGGGGCTCAAGCTCCGAGAGCGCCTCGGCCCGGCCGGGTTGGTGGACGGACATCAGCCGCGAGCGTTCGGCATGAAGAGTTCGCACGAGATCCCGGAGCAGGACCAGCCGCAGGAGGCGCGGGTGCTGAGACCTTCCGGCCTCGCTCCAGAGAGGCTCCGCCTCGGCGAGAAGCTCGGTCGCGTGCGGGCTGAGGCGCACCCGTGCAGCCTATTCGCCGGCTTCCGGCCGCGCGCGGAAGATCGGCGAGGTGCCCGTGCGGGTCGAGGGGTTCGCGCTCGGTTTCAGGCTCACCGTCAGTCGCTGAGGGGCGCTCGCCCTGAAATTCGCCTCCGACTCGTCGAGCCCGCCCTTGATGATGGGGCCGCCCGGCGTGCGGCGGCGCCCCCATTGGGCGCGCAGCAGGGTGCTGAAAAGCTGCGTATCGATTTCGCCTGAACGGGTTTCCAGCGAGCGAGGCGCCGGTTTCGGCGATGGCTCCGGAACGCTCGCTCCCTGGGTCGGCAGGCTGGCAGCGATGGCGGTCTCCAGGGTGCCGTAATCGGGTTCGGAGTCCGGGTGAAGCCCCCAGGCGCGAGGCGCGCGCGCGTCCAGCGCACCCACGCGGATGAAAAGGGCCGAGGCGAAATGCTCGGTCAGGGCACGAGACAGAAAGGCACTCCTTTCAGCGAGCGCGAGAACCAGGAATCATCGCCCCCGCCCAGATCCGCGCGCGACACGGCCACCCGGTCCAACCTGAGGCTAAGCAAGTTTTTGCGCAGCGGCGCGAGAGCCTCTTCCCCGAGCGCTGGGCGGACCCCTGGGGAAGGAGCCGAGCCGCCTCCGACGAGGAGCAGGTGGTAGAGGTGCTCGTTGCGCGTAACCGGGAGGTAGACGCATTCACCGAGACGCCCCGAGGCGGCACCTTGACGGATGTATCTCGAGAGAAGCCCCTGGAAGCGCCAATCCAGGAGGCCAGCGAGCCCCTGAAGGGGGCGCTCGTTCTGGAAGCACACCGCCACCACGCCCCTCACCCGGCTCTGAAAGAGCGCGGCGTCGGCATCCAGGTCGAGATGTTCCAGCGAATGGGATTCGGTTTTCATTGCGCCCCCGGTTCCCAGTGTACCGGGTGAGGAGAGGTGCGCACAAGCCGGGGGGGCAGCGCCTGCCGGTCCGGCCCGCCGCCGAATCAGGAGGCCGGTGCCTGCGCCTCTTTCGCCACGGAGTCCAGGATCCCGTTCAGGAAGGGCGCCGTCTCGGAGGTGCCGAACTGCTTGCCGAGCTCAAGGGCCTCGTCGATTGCCACGGAGACGGGGGTGCCGCCATAAAGCATCTCGAAGATGGCCATTCGGAGCAGCGTGCGGTCCACGAAGGCCATGCGGCCCACACGCCAATTTCTGGCGTGTTTCTCGAGGAGCGAATCAAGCTCGGGAAGCCGCGAAAGCGTTCCCTCCACGAGCGCTCGCGAGAAGTCCCGAAGGTCTTCGGGGGTCCCGAAATGGTCGAAATGATGTTCCATCTCCCTGCGGAGAGCTTCGCCGAGAGGGGCTTCGCCGCCGGTTTCCTGACGGGAAAGATCGAAGCGGTAGAGGATCTGGAACGCGGTTTCGCGTGCCCGGCGGCGGCTGATCACGGTGTCGCCTCGGGTGGTTCCGGCTCCACGAAGGCGAAGGTGAGGGAAGCCGCGTCCTGCGCGAGGGTGTCGGAGTCTCTCAGCTCAGCCACGAACTCCTGCACGTCTCGAAACTCACGGTACACGGAGGCGAACCGGATATAGGCCACCTTGTTCAGCAGGTGAAGCTCCACCATAACGAGATTGCCGAGCGTGCGCGAGGGGAGCTCTTTCAGTCCGAAGCTCTGGATCTTCTTTTCGATCTTCTGGATGAGGGCTTCGATCCGCTGAGTCGTGACCGGTAGTTTCTGGCAGGCCTTCTGCACGCCGCCGAAGAGTTTCTCGCGCACATAGGGCTCCCGCCGCCCGTCCTTCTTCAGGATCAAGGGCATGACCTCCTCGACCCGCTCGTAGGTGGTGAATCGGCCATCGCAGCGCACGCACTCCCGCCTTCGACGCACAATGTCGCCCGGCTGATTCAGGCGTGAATCGATGACTTTTGTTTCGGGAGTAGAGCAGAAGGGGCAGACCACGCCCCGCTTGTACCCGACGCATTCCCCCAGGGCAACCGCAGGCAATCGCAGGGAGTGTTAATTAAATGTGTTTACTAATCTGGAGATCTCAAAATTAAAGTTGATGAATTTGGTCTGATTTATTGACTCAGTTAGTCAACCGCGCTATTTCGGGCCCTGCGAAAGCACGGAAGGAGCTCGGGATGCGTTCGTGGAAAGCGGTGTTGGTTTTGGGACTCGCTCTGTCGGGTGCGGGCTCCGCTGAGGCCGGCGGGCAGCGCCGCCCGCAGCCGCCGTCTCCGATTCTGCCCGCGATGTCGGATTGGTTCCACGATCAGTCGCTGGGTGGTCATCGTCTCACGCCGCTACCAGACGGACCCACGCTCATGCAGGCGAGGAAGGATCTGCTCCGGAGCGCCCGGCGGACCCTCTTCGTGTCGGCCTACCAGTTCAACTCCAACGGCGCCTTCGACGACGATGATTTTTTCGTCGAGGTCTGCCGTCGAGCCTCCGAGGGACTCGAGGTCCGGGTGCTCGCCGACAACATGGGCACGAAATCGATGATCGGCCAGGCGGATCGCCTGAGAAACTGCGGCATCAAGATCCTCTTTTTCGCCCCGACTGTCGCCTGGGGGGTCACCGCCGCGCCTTTCGTGCTTCACGAGAAGCTGATGATCGCCGATGGCCGCGCCGTCATTCTGGGAGGAAGCGGGTTCGGCGAGAACTACGACGTGTCCGGGCGGACCTCCGGCATCTGGTACGACATGGACATGCTCGTGGAAGGCCCCTCGGCCTGCGAGTTCCAGCGCGGATTCGCGGATTCCTGGGCGCGGTCCCGGGACAAAGACATCCGCGCGAGGTTTGGCGGTTATGGCCGGATTTCGCGCCAGCGTCACCTTCGTCTCTACGGCCCGGACGAGTTCGAGCCCTGCCAGCCCGTCAGCGCGCCGGGCGGGGTTTCGCGCGTGGTGTCGCTGCACAACAACCCGCTTTTCTCGGACCGCCGCCCTCTGCTCGACGCCTACGAGCGCGCCATCCGGGCGGTGGAACCGGGCGAACGCATACGACTCTACGCTCCGTACTTCGTCCCCACGCCCCGTTTCACGCGCGCCCTCGTGGACGCCGTGAAACGGGGCGTGCAGGTGGACATTCTCACCAACTCCACGCGCTCGACGGATGAAACCTCGATCGTGATCCTGGGCACGTATTACACGGCCCAGAAGATCGTGGGTGCGGGGGGGCGTATCTGGATGTGGGACCAGGACGGGACCATGCACCGAAAGGGCGGGATCTTCGGGAAATACGTGGTGTACGGCAGCGACAATCTCGATCACCGCGGTCAGGAGTGGTCATCGGAGTCCGTGATCTTCACGGACGACCCTGAGGTCCGCGGCAGGCTAGAAGCCGAGATGGACGCGGACGGGCCGTACATGGAACAGCTCACCCGGCGCGATATCCTCGATCATTTCAACCGCGAGCATGTTTGGAACCAGCTCAGCGCCGCATTCCTGCGCTGGTACATGTAGCGTTCGGGGGGCCTGAGCCTTCTCCCCAAGCCTCATTCCGCGTGCGGGGGCGCATCCTGCGCCACAACCATCCCTCTCCGGGCCGTCCTGGCCCTCCGAGGCCTGATGCCCGCGGTGTCGAGGCTTGGGGAGAAGGCTCAGGCCCCCCGAACGCCGCAACTGGACGGGGCCTGAGCCGAGCCTAAGCGCGCAGGAACCCGTAGAGCGGGAATCTCCCGCAAAGCTCTTCCACCTGGCCGCGCAGGCGCTTGAGCTGGGCGGCGTCGCCCTTGGAGCTCAGGGCTTCGCCCATCCACTTCGCCACCTGAGCCATCTCGCCCTTGGCCATGCCCCGAGTGGTGATCGCGGGCACGCCCACGCGGATTCCGCTCGTGACGAAGGGCGAGCGTTTCTCGTTCGGGATGGTGTTCTTGTTCACGGTGATCCCGGCGAGCCCCAGCCAGGCCTCTGCGTCTTTCCCTGAGACGCTGCCGTCTTTCCAGGAGGTCAGATCCACGAGCATGAGGTGGTTGTCCGTGCCGCCGCTCACGAGGCGAAGGCCTTGGGCCATGAGGCCTTCAGCCAGCGCGCGCGCGTTGTCGACAACGCTCTGCTGGTAGACCTTGAACGAAGGCTTGAGCGCCTCCCCGAAGGCCGTGGCCTTGGCCGCGATGATGTGAACGAGCGGCCCGCCCTGGATGCCCGGGAAAATGATCTTGTTCGCGGCCACCATCCGATCTGGATCCATCGAAAGGATGATCCCACCACGTGGGCCCCGAAGCGTCTTGTGGGTCGTGCTCGTGACGAAGGTGGCGTGGGGCAAGGGCGAGGGGTGCAGGCCCGCGGCTACGAGTCCCGCGATGTGGGCCATGTCTACGAGCAGATGCGCGCCCACCTCGCGGGCGATCTCGCCGAAGGCCGCGAAGTCGATGATGCGGGCGTAGGCGCTCGCCCCCGCGACGATCATCTTCGGCTTGTCTTTGAGGGCCTGTTCACGCACGCGGTTCATGTCGAGCCGCTCGGTGGCGGGGTCGAGCCCGTAGTGCGTGGCCTTGTAGAGCTTGCCCGAGAAATTCACGGGGCTGCCGTGCGTGAGGTGCCCGCCGTGGCTGAGATCCATTCCCAGGATCGTATCGCCCGGCTGAAGGAGCGCCATGTACACGGCCGCGTTGGCTTGCGAGCCCGAATGGGGCTGCACGTTCGCGGCGGCCGCGCCAAAGAGCTTCTTCAGCCGCTCGAGCGCGAGCGTCTCCACCTGATCGGCGAACTCGCAACCCCCGTAGTAGCGTTTGCCGGGGTAGCCCTCGGCGTACTTGTTGGTGAGCACCGAGCCCGCCGCTTCCATCACAGCGCGGCTCACGTAATTCTCCGACGCGATCAGCTCCAGCCCTTCTTCCTGCCGGTGCAGCTCCCGGTCGATCGAGGCCTGCAGGTCTGGATCCGTCTCACGGAGGCTTTGCTCGAATCCGGGAGTGATGCGGGAAGAGGTGGGCGACATGCGGGGCTCCTTGCGTTGACTCTCAGCCTTTGATCTGCGCGATCTTCCTCACGCGGTCGGCGTGGCGGCCGCCCTCGAACCGGGCGCCGATCCAGGCCCTCAGGATTTCCGCCGCGTACTCGGGTGCCAGGAAGCGCGACCCGAGACAGAGAACGTTGGCGTCGTTGTGCTCGCGCGCCAGGCGCGCGGCCACCGGGTTCTCCACCACGGCGGCGCGGATGCCCGCCACCTTGTTCGCGGCGATGCTCATGCCGATCCCGCTCCCGCAGACGAGCACGCCCAGCGCGCTCCCGTTCGAGCCCGCCACTTCGCGCGCCACGCGCTCAGCGAAATCCGGATAGTCCACCCGGCCCTCATCGGTGGGCCCGAGGTCACGCCACTTGAGGTCGGGCGTGAGCTTCTGAAGAGTCTGCTTGAGCGCGAAGCCGGCGTGGTCTGAGGCGATCAGGAGCTGCGGCATGGCCCGCAGTATGGCACAGGCCCAGCGCCTGATCCTCCAAGAAATCCTCCGAGAGTCAAACCCTGCCGAAGATCAGGCTGGCGTTGGTGCCGCCGAAACCGAAGCTGTTCGAAAGCGCGTAATCCACGCGCTTCTCCACGGCACGGTGCGCGGTGAAGTCGAGGCCGGTCTCAGCGCACTTGGGGTCCAGGCGATCGAGGTTGATGGTGGGCGGGATGCGCCCCTCATGCACCGCGAGAAGAGAGAACATCGCTTCGATGGCACCCGCGGCGCCCAGCAGGTGCCCGGTCATCGATTTTGTGGAGCTGACGTGCAGGTGTTTGCGTCCCTCGGGGAACAAACGCGCCACGGCCTGGGCCTCTTCGGCGTCGCCCGCCGGGGTGGAGGTGCCGTGCGCATTGATATAGCCGACCTGCTCGGGTCGAAGCTTTCCGCGCTCCAGGGCCATTTTCATGGCCCGCCCACCGCCCTCGCCGCCTTCGGAAGGGGAGGTCATGTGGTACGCGTCGGCGCTCAGCCCGTATCCCACGAGCTCACCGTAGATCCGGGCGCCGCGTTTGCGGGCGTGTTCGTATTCCTCGAGCACCATGACGGCCGCGCCTTCGCCCATCACGAAGCCGTCGCGGTCGACGTCAAAGGGGCGCGAAGCTTTCTCGGGCGCGTCGCCCCGTTGCGAGAGAGCCCGCATTGCGGCGAAACCGCCGATGCCCAGGGGCCCGATTACGGCCTCCGTGCCTCCCGCGAGCATGAGGTCCGCGTCGCCGCGGCGGATGATCTCAGCCGACTCACCCAGCGCGTGCGCGCTCGACGAGCAGGCCGTGAGGTTGCACAGATTCGGGCCCCTCAGGTCGAGCGCGATGCTGAGGTCGCCCGAGGCCATGTTGGGAATGACCTGCGGGATGAAGAAGGGGGTGATGCGACGGTAGCCCTTCTCGAGGAGCTCCCTGTGCACATCGGCGATCTCGTTGAGACCGCCCATGCCCACGCCAATGTTGCATCCGAAGCGTTCCGCCTTCACGCGCTCGCGGATGGCGTCGAGCCCTGAATCGCCGTAGGCCTCGTATCCGGCCGACATCGCGAAATGGATGAACCGGCCCATCTTCCGGGCTTCCTTGCGGTTCAGGATCTCGGTGATTTCAGAGCCGGGCTTTGGGCGGTAGGGCCCGATCTTCTTCTCGATCGCGAACTCCTTCACCTCGCAGGCGAAGGTGACGGGAGACCCCGCCATGTCCTGCTGGGTGATTGGGGCGGCGCCAGAGCGGCCGCTCAGGGCCGCGGTCCAAGAGTCCCGGGCCGTGAGTCCCAACGGACTCACCGCCCCGATTCCCGTGACCACTACCCTGCGAGGGGCTCCGGTGCCTGCGGAAGCGCCGTGCATGAGACGCGACGAGCGATCAGCTCGTGGCGGCTTTCGCCGAAATGTACTTCGTGACGTCGCCGACGGTCTTGATCTTCTCGGCGTCTTCGTCCGGGATGTCCAAGTCGAACTCTTCTTCCATCGTCATCACGAGTTCGACGATGTCGAGGCTGTCAGCACCGAGGTCTTCAATGAAAGAGGCCTCTGCGGTCACCTTTTCGGGTTCGACGGCGAGCTGGTCGCAAATGATGTTCTTGACCCGTTCTTCGAGAGATTCCGACATTTTCACTGCTCCTTTGGGTTCTGAATGCTTGGGCTTACCCTTGTTTGGTTTAGCCTTCAAGTCACATGTACATGCCGCCGTTGACGCCGATCACCTGGCCGGTGATGTATCGGCTTGAGGCCGAGGCTAAAAAGCTTACGATCGCAGCGATATCCTCGGGTTCGCCCAGGTAGCCGACGGGGATGGTCGACAAAATGGCTTGCTTCTGCGCGTCATTGAGTGTGCCCGTCATGTCTGTCTGAATGAAGCCCGGGGCGACGACGTTTACGCGCACCTGACGCGAAGCGAGTTCCTTTGCCACGGCCTTTGAAAAGCCGATGAGTCCCGACTTCGCGGCCGCGTAGGCCGCCTGGCCCGCGTTGCCACTCTCGCCCACCACCGAGCCGATCTGGATGATGCTCCCCGTGCGCGCGCGCATCATGCTCTTCGCGGCTTCGCGCGTGCAGAAGATCGCGCCTTCGAGATCCACCGAAAGGGTCTTACGGAGGTCTTCGTCCTTCATTCGGATGAGGAGCCCGTCGACCGTGATGCCCGCGTTGTTCACGAGCACGGCAAGCGGCCCGCGCTCCTTGGCGAGCGCGCCGATCCGGGCTTCCACCTGGGCCGAGTCAGCCACACTGAAGCCGCAGAGCTCCGCCGATCCGCCAGCCGCGATGATGCCGTCCACCACCGCGCGGGCCTTTTCCTCGTTCGACGAGAAGTTCACCGCGACATGGAAGCCATCCGTGGCGAGGCGCTTCGAGATCGCGGCGCCGATCCCGCGTGAGCCGCCAGTGACGAGGGCCAGGGGTTTACGTTCCGTCATTTCATGTTCTCCTTCAGCCAAGGGGTCAGGGCATCAAAGCTGTCCTTGTCGCCCATGCCGACGAGGCTCATCTCGACCTTTTCCGCTTTCGCGATCCGCTTCATCAGGCCCTGCAGCACCTTCCCCGGCCCAAACTCCACGGCCTTCTGGAAGCCGCCGTGCATGAGATGCACCGCGCTCTGTCTCCAGAGGACAGGGTGATCGACCTGCTCGGACAGGAGCGCGAAGACACGCGACTCGTCCATGCTGAGCTTGGCGGTGCGGTTCGGGACATAGGGGCACTGGAGCTTGTCCGGGCGATTTCCTGCGGGCGCGTCGGAGAAGAGGCGCTCCATGCGTTCACGGGCGGGTTTCATCAGGCGGCAGTGGAAGGGCGCGCTCACATCGAGCGGGATCGCCTTGCCGCCGGCGAAACGCGGATCGCCGGCTTTCAAGAGCTCCAGGACGATGGCTACGGCGTCGACCGAACCCGCCACCACGATCTGGCCCGGGGAGTTGAAGTTCGCGGGCTCCACCACCGCATCCACGGTGAACGCCCTAGCTTCGCGGCCATCCTTCCGGCGGGCGCGGGCCTCATCGCGCGCGGCGGCGCAGAGCGCCTCAACGGAAAGGTCTTCCATGCCCATCACGGCGGCCATGGTGCCTTCACCGACGGGGACGGCCTGCTGCATGGCGCGGCCGCGTTCACGCACCCAGGCCACTGCGGGGGCGAGCTGGAGGGCGCCGGCTGCCACGAGAGCGCTGTATTCGCCGAGGCTGTGACCCGCGACGGCTGCGGGGCGGAAGCCCAGCTCTTCGCGGGCCACGCGGTAGGCCGCAACAGAAACGGTGAGCAGCGCGGGCTGCGTGTTTTCAGTGAGAGCGAGGTCGGACTCCGGGCCGTCGATGCAAAGCTTGCGGAGGGCCAGGCGGGCTGCGTCAGAGGCCTCTTCGAAGATCACGCGCGCCTGCCGGAAGTTCTCCAAGAGGGCCTTGCCCATGCCCAGGTGCTGGGCGCCTTGTCCGGGAAACAGTGCGACGATCGACATTCTCTGAGCTTCCTCTCTCTCGCCGGTCTACCAGCGGGCCAGCACGGCGCCATAGGTGAGGCCGGCGCCGAAAACGTCCATCAGCACGGTCTGCCCCGGTTTCACCTTGCCCGCGCGCACGGCCTCGTCGAGCGCGGTCGGGACCGTGGCGGCCGAGGTGTTGCCGTGACGATCGATGTTCACGAGCACCTTATCCATCGGGAAATCGAGGCGTTTCGCTACTGCCTCGATGATTCGGAGGTTGGCCTGGTGGGGTACGAACCAGTCGAGGTCCTTGATCGTGAGACCGTTCGTCTCGAGCGCGGTGACGGCGAAGTCGGTCAGGGTCTTCACCGCGACCTTGAAGATCTCCTTGCCCTTCATGTGCATGGTGTTCGCCTTCTGTTCGATGAGCTCGGCCGTAAGCGGGCGGGCGGAGCCGCCGGCCGGCACGTAGAGCACCTCCCAGAGGCTGCCATCCGTGTGGAGATGCGTGGAAAGAATGCGCCTCGGGTTCGCCGCCTCCGTGCGCTCCACGATGGCTGCGCCGGATCCGTCGCCGAACAGGATGCAGGACCCGCGGTCGTCCCAGTTCACCATGGGATTCAGGACCTCGGACCCGATCACGAGCGAGGTCTTCACCTGGCCGGTGCGGATGAAGGTGTCGGCTATGGCCAACCCGTACACGAAACCGGAACAGGCGGCGTTGATGTCCAGGGCCCAGGCCCGTTTCGCGCCGAGCTTGGTCTGCAGCCAGCAGGCGGAGGTGGGGACCAGCGAATCCGGCGAGCAGGTCGCGAACAGGATCTGATCGATGTCGTCGACGGTCTTGCCGGCCATCTCGAGCGCGCGGGTGGCGGCGACGAGGGCGAGCGAGGAGTTCGTCTCCTTGGGGTTGCCGGGTTCGGAGATTCGACGTTCGCGGATGCCCGTGCGCTCGACGATCCACTCGTCGTTGGTCTCGATGCCCTTGGCGGCCAGCTCCCGCGCGAGATCCTGGTTCGTCATCACCCGCTGGGGGAAATGAGAGCCGATGCCCGTGATTTTCGAAGCGTACTGCATCGCCGATAGTCCCCTGTGCTTTGCTCGCGCCGCTTCAGTGCGGCCCGAGCTTCAACTTTCCGAGAGCCGCGAACGCGCTTTCCTTCACCAGGCGGGCACAGGCGCATCGGCCCCGGTTCTGGTCGGCTCCGCAGTTCACGCAGATCCCCTGGCAGTCCTCCTGGCAGAGGGGCTGGAACGGAACCTGGAGCTGCACCTGCTCGCTCACCACGGCCTTCACGTCGATGTAGTCCTCAGTGAGGTACGTGATGTCGAGGTCCATATCCGCAGGGTCATGCGTGGACTTGGCCGTTCCCTTGGATACGTAGCGGCGGTGGCCGTTGGCGTCACGCTTTGCGGGAATGCCCGCCATCGCTGGGTCGCGGCTGAAAAGCGCGATGAACCGGGGAGTGACCGGCTGGTCGAAGCGGCTCGCGCAGCGGCTGCAAAGAAGCTGCAGTGAGCTGTCGACGGAACCGTTCATCACCACGACGCCGTCGACCTGGTGGAGGGTGAACTCCGCGTCCACGTCGCGTTGCACGGTTTTAGCGTTGGGGCTGAGGCCAGGCGTAGCCTCATCGCGCTCGTCGAGCTCGGTGACGGCCTGTACGAGCCAGGGATCGTCCGCGCCGGAAAACCGGTATTCGCTTTCGATCTCTTTGATTTCACTTAAAAAGATCTTCATAGCCGAAGTCTGCGGACCTTACTCTTCACCTCCGGGGTCGTCAATTCAAGAGTGACTTGGGCGGGAACTCGGGCGAGAGTGTTTTCTGAGTCTCAGACAGGGCGTAACTTCCTGGAATGGGGCGGGTTTTGGCTTGACGGGGAAAGCGCGTGCATGGCACCCGAAGTGTCAGGGCAGTGAATCAGGTAGGTCCAGCCACACTAGGGATGGGAGCAGGCGATGTCCGATGATCGGCCGAAGTCCAACTTAGCATCTTGGGCCTCCAGGCTTCTTGGGAAGAGCACAGCGAGCATGAAAGACAAGGACACTAAGAAGAAGGCGCAACCGGCCGGCAAGAAGGCAGCCCCAGCAAAGGGCGCGGCCAAAGCCGTGGCTCCGAAGATTGCCAAGGCAGCCAAGCCCGCGAAGGCAGCAGCATCCAAGGCGAAGGGCAAGGCGGCTCCTGCCCCAACGCCCGCAGCGAAGAAGGCCTCCAAGCGAGTTCCGGCCCCCGTTTCGGCGCCCGCCGTAAAATCCGGAAAAGGGAAGGCGCTCCCCGCCCCGGCGCAGGTCGCGCCCGTGCCCCTGGCCCTGAAGGGGAAGAAAGGCGCGAAGGGAGGGGCTGCTGCCGCCTCCTCGAACGCCAAGACCCAGGCCATGCTCAAGGCCGGGCTGGTGCCCGTGGAGGGCAGCACGATCTGCCGCGAGGTGGCCTGCGAGATCTCGCCGACCTCATCCGGGTATTGCCGCCTCCACTACATCAAGAACTGGAAGCGGATCAAAAAGCGGGAACTGCTCCTCAAAGAGGGGAAGCTGAACCGCTATATCGAAGAACTCGTGGCGAAATACCCCGAGAAATACATCGAGGCGATCCGCCAGGACCTGACCTCTGACGCGGATTTCGCCAAAGTGGTAACGGATCTGGAGCTTGATGAAGGTCTCGACGAGTTCGACGGGGACTCCGAGAACATCGAGTCGCTCATCGATTCCATCCGCAAGGACATGGACGACGAGACCGATCTGTACTGACCGCCGCTCCCTTGCCTTCATTGCGTCGAGCCGCTAGAACCCCGGGTTCATGCGCCCATTTCTGCGTTTCATCTGTTTTGTCCTGGTTCTATCGTCCTCGGCGGTGAGCGCGAGCGTGCCTCTCGGGCTGAGGGAGGCGGCGGAGCTTCCGGATCTCGTCGAGAAGATCCTTCCGGGCGTGGCGAACATCAGTTCCGTGACCGTGGAGCGGTACCGCATCATGGGCATGGAGGAGTTCTTCAACTTCTGGGGAATCCCGCTCGAGCGCGAGCACCGGAACTCGAGCGTGGGCTCGGGCTTCCTCATCGACGGCGAGGGCTACGTCATCACCAACAACCACGTCGTCGAGAACGCGAGCGAGGTGACGGTGACCTTGAGCAGCAAGAAGCAGTTTCCGGCGCGTATCGTGGGCACGGATCCCAAGCTCGACGTCGCTTTGCTCCAAATCCGCGACGAGTCGGGGAAAGTGCCGCGCGGGCTCGCGCCCGTTCGCATGGGGGATTCGGACGCCGTGCGGATCGCCGAGCCGGTGCTCGCGATCGGGAACCCCTTCGGGCTGCAGCACACGGTCACCATGGGGATTGTCTCAGCGAAGAATCGCACGATCGGCGTGGGCCCCTTCGACAACTTCCTCCAGACCGACGCGGCCATCAACCCGGGGAACAGCGGCGGCCCGTTATTCAACCTGAAGGGTGAGGTGGTGGGCATCAATACCCTGATCTTCTCGCGCTCGGGGCAAAGTGGCGGCCTGGGGTTCGCCACCCCGATCAACGAAGCGTTGAAGATCATCCCTGATCTGAAGCAGTACAAACGCGTGCCGCGGCCCTGGTTGGGCGTGCTTGCCGAGGCCATGAACCAGCGCATTCAGCGCTATTACGGCCTGGGCACCGCCAAAGGAGTGCTGATCTACAACTTGGTGGAGGGCGCGCCGGCGGAGACCGCGGGCTTGCGGGTGGGGGATGTGGTGGCCACGGTGAACGGCAAGCCCGTGTCCGACCCCTTGGATCTGGAGCGCGAGCTGTTCAGGCTGCGGCCTGGCGCGACGGCGAAGCTCGGGGTCTACCGAAAATCGGGCAAGGTGGAGGTTTCGGTACCCCTTCAGGAGCTGCCACCCCGCCTCGACAAGCTGCCGAGAGGAATCATCTGATGGAACGCAGGAAGTTGACCGTCGACGGAAAACCACAGGTGGGCAAGCCCACCTCGCTTCCGCTCGACTACCTGAAGATGGTGAACGAGGTGTTCACCACGAATTTCGACGAAGGTCTCAAGGCTCTGCGCGCGATAGGGCTGAGTCCGCGCTTCCAGTCGGCGGCGGAGCTTTACGCCGATGAGGTGATCCTGGGCCTGTCTCTCGTGTTCGACGGCAAGATGGCCGCGACGACGGTCTATGCCAGCGCCGATTTCGACCCGGCCGCGAGCTCGCCCACGATCGAGGACCTCCTCTCCGCCTGCGTGGACGGGATCGCGTCGATCCTCCAGGTGCTTCTGGACGCGAAGGACGTTGCGCGGCTGGAGGCGCTCGCCGCGGGTTCCATGAGCGCGATGGAGGAGGTGCCGTACAAGTGGATGGCCATCGAGATCGCGAAGCGCCCGTTGTTCATCCGAGTGGATAAGGCGAATCCCGACCTGGAGCAGGCCACGGACGCCTGGCTCGCCGCGAATGACCCCGAGCACGGGAAAGCGGGGGAGCTCGACGAGGAAGAGGCGCAGTCGCTGGCCGAGGAGCGGGTGGACGCCCTGCTCGAGGAAAAGGCCGGGATCAGGAGGCGGACGCACTAGCGCTCGCTCAAGGCCGTATGGGGAAGCGTCCCTGCAGGAGCGTCGGTGAGATCTGATGGGCCTCGGGGCTCTCGATGCGCCAGCTCCCGTTCACCCGTTTCAAGCCGAACTTCACTTTTCTCTCGCCCTGAGGCGAAGGTGAGCGGGTGCCATGCAGGTCCGAAACCCCCGCGAGTTCATAGGTCACCGTGATCTCCGCCTCATCGGGGCTCTTCGTGGGATAACGGGCCTTGCCCACCTGGTACTTCGTGGCCACGAAAAAGGCGTCGGTTTCCGGCACCCCCTTCCAAAGGGTGAAGGCACGGCGCTCGCTGTCGAGCATGCCGGTGAAGACGAAGCCCGAGGCGTCGCGGGCGCAGAAGTACCGCACTACGTCCTCGGGGGACTTGAAGGTGTTGCGCAGCCGCAGGCGCTCATGGGCGAGGCCCCGGGGCTCGGCACGGGAGGCGGGCGTCCGTCCGGCTTCGGCGCGAGCGGCGGGGACGGACAGGAAAGCCGCCGCGAGGAGCAGAGCCAGGGTGCCGAGCGCGCGGGTCACAGCGCGGTCCCCCTCACGCGCCCGTTGTCGCCGGAGCTCGGCGTTCCGCGCTGCGAGGCGGGGGCGCGGGTCCCACCGCCGCCTGACCTGCCGTCGCCGTAGGTGCAGACCTCGGTCTCGACGGGCTTGAGGCGGAGCGCGAGGAAGCCCGCCCTGGGGCGGCGGATCTTGTACTTCAGGGGCGTTAGGCTCAGGTTGAAATTGATTTCGCGCACCGTGCTCGCGGTCTGCGAGGCGTCCACGGCCTGCACCTGCAGGGTCCGCGGGTTGAAGTCCCGCACGATGTAGATGTGCCCGGAGGTGGTCCAGGGCAGACGGAAGACGAGAATGTCGCCCGGCGAGAGGGACTCGCCCTGGTAGATGTCGATCGGGTCGAAGGCCGTCGACACCTTCTGCACGAGCGTGGCCCGTTTCGCCTCGTACTTGGGTGGCGCAGGAAAGCGTCCCGACTTGGCGTAGATCCACATGGCGCGGAAGTCGGTGGTGGTGAGCGCGCCCTTGCGCACCTCGGGCGGAAGCACGGAGCTCACGAACGACGAGCAGTCCACGGCGGACTTCCCGCCGCCGAACACGTACCCGTTGTGAACGAGATTGATCTCCACGGTTTCGCCGTTCTTCAGGCCGAGCTTCCTGTTCTCAACCAGCCGGAGCTGGGAAAGCAGGGCCCTGCGCTGGGCGTCGGGCAGGCCGTTGAGCCGCAGCAGGCGGCCCACGAGTCCTTCGTGCGAGGTGGCGGCCGAGGCGTCGGAGCCTGTGCCCAGCAGGTCGGCGAGCTCACGCTCGAGGTTACCCTGCCTCGGGCCGTTGCCGCCGAAAAGGGAAAGGAGCGAGCGGGACTCGAGATCGGAGCGCTGCATCTCCTCGCCGAGGAGCCGGGAGGCGGCGTCCGCGCGGTCGCGGGCGTTCAGATGGTAGTTCCGGAAGCGGCCCGTCTCCACGGCGGCCGCGCCGTCGAGGCCCACGGTGTCGAGCACGTTGGCCGCGCGCTCCAGCCGATTTCGGGCGCTGTCCATGTAACGGGCGAGCGTGCCCGCTTCGAGGCGCTCATAGGGTTTCGCGAGGGCATCGTGATCCTCCTCGGCCGCGCGCTGGATGGCGCGGCGCCGGGTGAGCGCGGCCTCGAGCAGCTCGGAACCGCGGGCGCGGTCGGACAGACGGACGGCCTGAAGCCCCGTTTCAAGATTGCTCACGGACATGGGGGGATTGGGCTCCTCGCCGCCCGGCGTGCCCGTGTTCAGGATCGCCTGATCCTGCGAGCTGCGGCGCGTGGGGTCCGAATACTCCATCCACATGGGGCCTGGAAGCCGGCCGCCGCCGCCGCCCGCGACCGCGGCGCTCCCGCCGCCGCTTCCGGCGACGGTGCCGGGCGCGGCCGGAACGGGAGTCGCGGTTTCGGTCCCGGGCACAGGTACCACCGGGGTGGCTGTGCTCGTGGGTTCGCGGCCGGGCCGCAGACGCGGAAGGCGGGGTTCTCTCCCGCGATCGGCGGCGAGGTCAAAGCATTCATCGCCCGCGTCGGAGGGGTGCGCCTGCACCGGGGCTTCCGCCGGAGCGACGGGGGCCGTTTCTACGGCGCCTGAGCCCGAAGCAGAGGCGTCGGCGATCTCGGGAATCACCTCGCGGGGTGGAAGGGGATCCGTGCTCAGATCGGCCATGCTCCCCACGCTGGCCATGGCGTGCGACTCGCAGTTGTAAACCTGGATCCCGCCCGGGCCGCTCACCCCGGTCGGGACGACAAGGTCGTTGTATCCAACCGTGGAGTCGGATTCGTTGCCGCCTTCATTGTCCCTGCCTCCCTCGATCGCGGCGTGCATCCCGCCGCCGGTCGCGCATTCCGCGACCAGCTCGATTTCGGAGAGGGCGCCACCCTGAAGAAGCGCGGAAAGCGCCACGAGGGCGCCGACCGAGGCAGGGGCGCCGCTCTTCAAGCCACGGCCAGCCGAATGGTTCTTTTCCCGCCCCCGATTCATGATCGCCCCCCGGCCTCAGACGCCCTTCAGCGTCCCGCCGCGCCCCTTGTTCCCGCTGGAGCCCTGGCGCCGCCATCGTCCCCTCGCCGAGAGGGTCGAGAGGGGGCGTCGGCGTCGGAGTGCCGGCGCCTTCTCCCGCCCTCGCTCGTGCTTCTCAGGGTGAGGCGGTTCAGGGCGCGCTCCTGGTCGTATCTCGCGCTGAAGCCCATGTCCCAGCAGCCCGGCATCGTGGCGGCCATGTCCGCGAGCACCTGCGCTTCGCAGGTCAGGACGGGTTCGTTGCTGCAGACTTCGTCCGCGACGCGCTGGCCGCGCAGGAGGTCGCCCACGCAAGTCTGGGAGGCTTCACTGAAGTTCGCGAAATTCGCGCTCGACGCCAGCATGTACACGCCCGCGGCACGGGAGGTGTCCCTGAAGGCGTAGTCGCAGCAGAACTGGTAGAGCGCCCATTCGTGTTCCTGGGCCGCGGTGGCCCGCCTGCGATCAGCGGCCGAAAGGCTGAACTCGGTGCAGGCCCGGAGCGCGCGGTGGGCGGCGGGCATGTCTGATTCCTCGCGGTAGGCCACCCGCCAGCGGTCTCCGGAAAGCGCCTGAAGGCTGCCCTGATAGTAGGCGCGGCGCAAGTTGTCGGAGCTTTGGCACTCGTGGTGCGGGTTCGGAGGGAGCAGGTTGCGGATCTCTTGAACGAATCCCGGCTCGGAGGTCATGGGTTCGGCGCTCCCCCAGATAATCCGGGCGATCGAGCTCGTTTGGGCGTCGATGAGGGCGCCATCCCGGTTCGTTGCGCCGCTCGCGAAGGGAAAAGTCCGGGAGAAGGGCGCCCGCCGCCCCCCCGCGCCGCCAGCGTCGGGCACTGGATCCGTCTCGTCGGCATGGCTCGGGCTGACGCTCACGAGCGCGAGCGCCGTCAGGCCGACAGCAATGAAGGAGACACTCCTGGAATCCGGTCTTTCAGCCACAGTGCTACCCCGTCTCTGGCTTAGGCTCTCTCTCAACCCTAATCCTAACTAAATTAGTCAAGAATAGTCAAGCTGGCAGAATCTTTGGGAAAATGAACCAACTGTTAAGTGTCAATCCCGGCATAAGTCCACGTTTTTCCTGAGAAACCAAAGGGCCAAAGGCGTTGTGCCCGCCCGGGGCCCTCTGTTAGGTTCATCGGCATTACGCGGAGGAATTATGACGCAGAATGTCCATGAAGTGGTGATCGTCGGTGCGGCCCGGACCGCCTTTGGCAGTTTCCTGGGAGCGCTCTCCACGACGCCTGCGCCCCGGCTCGGCGCCGCAGCCATCGAAGGCGCCCTCAAGAAGGCGGGCGTTGCCCCGAACCAGGTAAACGACGTGATTATGGGCTGCGTACTCCCGGCCGGCGTGGGCCAGGCCCCGGCCCGTCAGGCCATGAAAGGGGCGGGCATTCCCGACTCCGTGCCCGCGCTCACGGTGAACAAAGTCTGTGGGAGCGGCATGAAGGCAGTGATGCTGGGCGCGCAGTCGATCGCGCTCGGTGAGTCGGCGGTGGTCGTGGCCGGAGGCATGGAGAACATGTCGCTCGCACCGCATCTTCTGCTCGGCGGGCGCCAGGGCTTCAAAATGGGCAACCAGCAGATGATCGACGGAATGGTTCACGACGGGCTCTGGGATCCGTACAACAACCAGCACATGGGCAACTGCGCCGAGCTCTGCGCGCGCGAGAAGAAATTCTCGCGCGAGGAGCAGGACGCCTACGCCATCGAGAGCTTCAAGCGCGCCCAGGACGCGCAGAAGACCGGCAAGTTCGCGGGTGAGATCGTGCCCGTTCGCCTGAAGGGCCCCAAAGGCGACGAGATGCTGTTCGAGTCCGATGAGGGCCCCTCCAAAGTGAAGTTCGACAAGATCCCCACCTTGAAGCCCGTGTTCGACAAGGCCGGCTCCGTGACCGCCGCGAACGCGTCGACGATCAACGACGGCGCGGCCGCGCTCGTGATGACCTCGAGCGCTCGGGCGAAGGAGCTGGGCCTGAAGCCGCTCGCGCGCATCGTTTCCACGGGCACGCATGCCCAGGCGCCCGAGTGGTTCACCACGGCTCCGGCAGGCGCCATGAGCGCCGCGCTCAAGAAGGCCGGCTGGACGGCGGATCAGGTGGACCTCTGGGAGGTGAACGAGGCCTTCGCGGTGGTGGCCCTGGCCGCCGCGCGTGATCTGAAGATCCCCGCCGACCGGCTGAACGTCTACGGGGGCGCGATCTCCTTAGGCCACCCGATCGGCGCGAGCGGTGCGCGCATTCTCGTAACGCTGATGTCGGCGCTGCGTGAAAAGGGCAAGAAACGTGGCGTGGCCGGCATCTGCATCGGCGGCGGTGAAGCCACGGCCGTCTGCCTGGAGCTGCTCTAAGCCATGGGCGGCGCGGGTTTCGGCAACAAGGTGGTGGGCTCGGCCCGCGAGGCGCTCGCGGGCGTTCGCGACGGCATGACGCTCGCGATCGGGGGCTTCGGCCTCTGCGGGCTCCCCGAGAACTCGATCGCCGCGCTCGTGGAGCTCGGCGTGAAGGATCTGACCTGCATCTCGAACAACGCCGGCGTGGACGACTTCGGTATCGGGCTCATGCTGAAGCGCGGCCAGGTGAAGAAGATGATCTCGAGCTACGTGGGCGAGAACAAGCTCTTCGAGGAGCTCGTGCTTTCCGGGAAGCTCCAGGTGGAGCTCACGCCCCAGGGCACGCTCGCTGAGAAGCTGCGCGCGGGCGGGGCCGGAATTCCGGCCTTTTTCACGCCCACGGGCGTGGGCACGCTCGTGGCCGAAGGCAAGGAGGTGCGAGAGTTCGAGGGCCGCAAGTACGTGCTCGAGCGTTCGCTGACCGCCGACTACGGCATCGTGAAGGCCTGGAAGGGCGATCGGCTCGGCAACCTGGTGTTCCGCAAGACGGCGCGCAACTTCAACCCCATGTGCGCGGCCGCGGGCAAGTTCACGGTGGCGGAGGTGGAGGAGCTCGTGGAGCCGGGAATGCTGGATCCTGACCTCATTCATACGCCTGGCATTTACGTGCAGAAGATCTTCCAGGGCAGCGGCTACCAGAAGCGCATCGAGAAGCGAACGGTGAGGAAATAGCGATGGCACTCTCACGCGAACAGATCGCCGCCCGAATCGCGCAGGAGCTGCGCGACGGCTACTACGTGAACCTCGGCATTGGGATTCCCACCTTGGTTGCGAACTACATCCCGAAAGGGGTGAACGTGATGCTTCAGAGCGAGAACGGCCTCCTGGGTCTGGGGCCTTACCCCTCGGAGGCTGAGGTGGACGCCGACCTCATCAACGCGGGCAAGGAAACCGTGACCACCATTCCAGGCTCGGCGTTTTTCTCGAGCGCGGACTCCTTCGCGATGATCCGCGGCGGGCACGTGGATCTCACCGTGCTGGGCGCCATGGAGGTGAGCGAGCGCGGGGATCTGGCCAACTGGATGATCCCCGGGAAAATGGTGAAGGGCATGGGCGGCGCGATGGACCTCGTGGCCGGCGCTCGCCGCGTGATCGTGGCCATGGCGCACACCTCGAAAGACGGTGCCTCGAAGGTGCTGAAAAAGTGCGAGCTCCCGCTCACGGGCGTGGGTGTGGTGAACCAGATCGTCTCGGACCTCTGCGTGATGGACGTGACCTCGGACGGCCTGGTGCTGCGCGAACGCGCCCCCGGTGTCAGCGTGGAGCAGATCCGCGCCGCCACCGAGGCCCGCCTCCTCATCCCGGGCGACGTAAAGGAAATGCGCGTCTAGAGCAGGCAGTCCATTGAGATCGCTTCGGCGCCGGGGCTCGGGATCACCCGGATGGCCAGGATCGCCGAGGGCGCCGACAGGAAAGGGTTCACGGCCCGTTCCATTTTTGATGGCTCCGTTAGTACGTTTAGAAAGCAAGCCCAGCTAGCCCGAGCACTTCGGTGACGTTCCGGTGGCCGCCTTCGCTCGGCGACACGCCCGTGTTGAAAAATCGAACGCCTACCTGCAGCGGAGTGTCGGCGATTTCTCTGATGGTCGCTTCGGCATAGATCCTCATGAAGGAGCCGCCGCTCTCGTCTTTGTCCGACGGTGCAGTAGCGAAGTTGAGACCTGGAGTTACTCCAGCTCTCAGGTCGATCTCGCCTACGCTCGTGACTAAGTGAGCGCACGCTGAGATGTCCCATTCAAGCTGCGCTCCCCAGCCCGCCTCTTCGCTGACCTCGGCCGCGGTTACAGCGGTCGGCGCGGCCAACAGGGGGAGTGACAAGCAAAGAAAAGAGTTGTTATCCGCGATCGGAAAGAACAGTTGCAGGGTGGAGCCGATCTCGGGGCCGGCTTGCTCGATTCCGGTTTGGCGATTGTTCTCGTACTGTAGTCTGCCTTGTAGGCCGAATACTCCGACGGCTCCTCCCCGCGACCCAAAGCCATGGCCTAGCAGCGATTCGATTGCTTGCACACCGGCGGACTGAACCTCACCGGACTGGCCATCGATTCTCAAATGACCGGAGGCGCCTCCCTCTACGGTGGCAAAAGCCCCCGTGGGTGCCCCAGACAGTGTCGTCTCCTTGAGTTTGAGCCAGGCGACCCGAGCGCTGCCTTCTACGGTCAGGCTTGTCCCCGTGGACGTGGAACCCACGCCGACATTGACCGAAGCGGCTTGTTGTGGGGGCTCGTCGGCTCGAGCGTGGGTCGCGACCGAAAGGATCGCGATGGCCAGGGAACCTAGAATAAGGGGGCTTCTTTCCATAATAGGTTTTCGGATTTTCATGATTCAGCTCCTCAGGTTTCAAACGGGTTGCGAATCTCTCGCTCTCTCGCTCAGGATAGAGTAGTTGATTAGATCACTAAGGAAACAATAGGTGACGAATGAGGGGCGCAAGGAAATCTGGGCGACGCTATTCTTTGCTTCCCAAGAATGAAGGTGGCGAAGACTCGTAGGTACCCGTCCGCAATGGCCCTCGCCCAGGTTTCCCGCATGCTGCGTCTGCGTGAAGCATGGAATGAGGTCGGGTAGGGGTTGCGGCGGTGAGGCAGGGGTGATTTTATTTGACTTAATGAGTCAAGAATTGTATGAAGGGCGCCATGAAAGCTTTCGCGCGTGCTCTCGTCGCTGTCGCCCTCTTTGGAATCGCCCCAGCGGCCCTAGCGGGCGCGCCCAGGCGCGCGGTGTCGGTAACAGAGGCCTACCCCGAGGTCGTGGTGCTCTATTCCGAGGTGAACTATGGCGGGGGAAGCGGGCCCGGGGCCGGACGGTGCACGGGCACTTGGATTCACCCTCGGCTCCTGCTCACGGCCGCCCATTGTGTGGCCAACTTCTACCGGTCCAAGATCAACGGTGTGGTCTATCCCTCCACCGACATGAGCGGCAACGTGGTGCCTGACCGCGTGGCGCGTCCCTCCGAGGTTTTTGTGCAGGGGAGAATGCAGGCCTTCGGCCCCGAGAAGATCCGGCCGGTGCGCGTGCATGTCAGCCCCGATGCGATTCCCGTGGAGAGCGGTACGCTGGCGCTCCGCCAGGTGGAGCAGGATATCGCGATCCTCGAGTTCGCGTCCGACCGCGCCACTCAGACCCGCCGGGTGACGGCCACCCCCCCCCAGCAGGGCGACTCCGTCGTGTTCGTGGGCTTCGGTCGGCATGGAGAAGGGGTGCATAAGCATCCGGGGCGGAATCGGCTCAGCATGGTGGACCTCGACCTGCTGGTGTCAAACGGCTCGGCCGCCGTGTGTCGCGACCCCGAGTCCCATGTGCGCGACTGGGCGCTCTGCGGGGGCGACTCGGGCGGTCCGCTCATCGACCAGGATTCGGGCGAGGTTTTGGGCGTGGCCTCGACGTCGACTGAGCTCGTGAACCCCACGACAGGCCGGCCCACGGGGCGCAAACTCAGCTTCCACATCGACCTGACGTCCCCCTCGGCCCGCGAGTTCATCCGGAACGTGCGGGCGCAGGTCGGACTGAATTAGACCGTCGCAAGTCCCTCCCAAGAAAAACGAGAGTGCGAGTTAGCCCATCTCAGGCATATGCTCTCGGCGATGAAATTCACTCACCTCTGCACCGCTTTGTTCGTGATATCTGGCGCGCCGGCGATCGCGGCTCCCTCCGCTCCCGCAACCGCAGTGGGCACCCCCTCCAAACTGGAGCTGCTCAAGTTCGACGCTGACGCAAACTACTTTGTGACCTCCGAGGGCGGCTACGCTTTCGCGGGCGGCGCGGCCTGGCGACCGCGGCTACGCGAGGTGATCAAGAGCGAGTCTACGACTTTCAATCTCGCTCCCCGTCTGGGCGTGGAGTTCAGCAAGGACGCACGCGACCAGGGGCTACTGCCTATATTTGTTCTGGGCCTCGAGCCCGAGGCCGAGTGGAACCGATTCCTGGTGGCCGTGGACCTGGGCGCGGCGCTAATCCTGCAAGATCAGGATTCAGATGCGAGTCTGCTTGTGGGCGCGCAGTTGGCATGGAAGCCCGAACAGACGTTGATCTTTCCGTTCATTGAGCGTTTGTTCCTGCGCTACGACCTGTTTCCGACCTCGACGACGGGCCACCTCATCACCCTCGGCGTCGGCATTAACCTTTCCCGCAAGCAATAGAACAGAGGATCTTTCGATATGAAAACTCTCGCAAACCGGTCCCTGGTCTGCGTCTTGGGCATCACGGCCTCTTCTCTGTTCCCGGGCTGCGGCCCGGGGATCAACCTGCTCACCTGCAGCCTCGATGATAGTTTCAAGACTGTGGACACGTTTCAGCTCGTGGACGGCTCCACGGCGTCTCCTCATTCCATGGCGATCGACAGCAAGGGCAGAGTCTTCGTCGGAGGGCGGGCATTGAATGGCACCAACAAGGCCGTGGTGCGCTTCAGCGATGACGGGGGAGATACTTGGACC
Source organism: Bdellovibrionales bacterium (assembly GCA_020850015.1). Classification (GTDB taxonomy): domain Bacteria; phylum Bdellovibrionota; class UBA1018; order UBA1018; family JADZFF01; genus JADZFF01. Next base: position 24,618 of record JADZFF010000025.1, read on the forward strand.
ACGGGCCCCGAATGGGCGAACGGATTGGCGTCCCCCTCGGTCAATGCAATCGCGGTGGACAGCGATGACGTGATCTATGCCCTGGTCAGCATCGATGCGTCCGAACAGGTCAAGATCGCCTCAAGTACGGATCACGGTCAGAACTGGACGATATCTGCGGGGTATCAGTACTCAGGCGGCAATGACACGATCGGGCAAGCCATGGTCTGGTCGGACGGAGCGCTCTATGTCGCGGCCAGCATGTCAGACGGCACGCATGCTCATTGGGGTGTCCTCAAGAGCACCGATAGCGGCGCCTCCTGGGAGGTGCTGGACGACTTCGGGACGGTGACGACCTCGGCCTACATCCCCTACTCGATCGCCAAGCGGGGCGACAGGATTTTGGTCGTGGGCATGGTGCTGAACGTGGACGATTTCTCGGGCTGGCTCGTCCGCACCAGCGCCAACGACGGGTCGACCTGGACCACCGCTCAGTCTTCCAATGGCACTGCGAGCTCCTTGGCTACGGGGCATGCGGCCTTTATCGATCCATTTGACCGGTTGTTTGCGGGAGGCAGCGTGGAACTTTCGTCGATCCGCAAGGCATCCCTGCGCTGGAGCGACAACGGGTCGGACTGGACCACGACCAACACCGAGCTCTTTGATGACTCGTTCAACCAGGTGCAAACGATTCTGTCCGATCTTCAGGGACAGCTGCTCGCCGTGGGTTCAGCCGTCGACAGAACCGACGATGACGATCAGTACTGGGTGCGCCGCTCCACCGATCAGGGCGAAAGCTGGGAGTCACTCGCCTCGTTCAAGGTTGTGGGGACCGCACAAGCGGGTTACGGCGGGGCCGCGCTTGCCCCGGATGGCTCGCTCTACCTTGCGGGTGGCAACAATTCGGATACGAGCTTTCACTGGTACGTGTACAAGCTCGGCTGCAAATAGGCGCTGCCCCGCAGCGCCAGACAACTGAGCTCTTGTGTCCGGCCCCGCCTTGGGGTCGAATCGGGCCCATGCGCAACCACGTTCTTCAGGCGCTCCTGGCGCTGTCATTGCTGGCCTGGTCTTCGTCCTGCGCGTCGGGACCCAAGGGAAAGGCTGATGCCGGAAGCCCTCCCGCCGACGGCGAGTTCTTCGCCACGGAATCCAACGCACGGGTGCGGCCCGTGGTGGGGACCCGGGGAGTCGTCGTGGCCGACGACCTCGAGAGCGCGCAGTGGGGCGCGGAGATCCTGCGCCGGGGCGGCAACGCCGTCGATGCGGCGGTGGCTACGGGCTTCGCGATGGCGGTGTCGCGCCCGCACTACGCCGCGCTCGGGGGCGGCGGGTTCATGGTGTACTGTCCCGCGCCCTCGAAGGAAGGCGCGAAGCCCTGCTCGGTGCTCGACTACCGCGAGACGGCGCCCGCGACCGCGCATCGGGACATGTACATCCGCGACGGCAAGGGCGACACGAAGCTTTCCCAGGAGGGAGCGCTTGCGCCGGGCGTGCCGGGCGTGCCGGCGGGGCTGCTCGCGGCGCTGGAGAAGTGGGGGTCGAAGTCGAGGCGCGAAGTGCTTTCGGAGCCGGTGCGCATGGCCCGGGAGGGAACAGGTTTCACCGGTTACATGGAAAGCGCGGCGATCGAGACCTGGGAGGCCTTCAACGAGGAGGCGCGGGGGATCTTCGGCTGTGGGGCGAAGGCGGCTGCCGCGCCCCGCTCCCCCTGCGAGCCCGGGATGACGCTCAAGCAGCCCGATCTGGCCCGGGTGCTTGAGGAGATCGCGGAGAAGGGCCGCGACGGCTTCTATACCGGATGGGTGGCGAGGAAGATCGCCGATGGGCTGCGCGAGGCGGGCGGCATCATGACGGAGCGTGATCTCGCCGCCTACAAGCCGCGCATGCGCGAGCCCGTGCGCGGGGCCTTCCGTGGCTTCGAGGTGGTGAGCATGCCGCCGCCTTCTGCGGGCGGAACGGTGCTCCTGCAGATGCTCGCCTACGCCGATATCGCCGACCGCGAGGGGCTTCTTGACGGCGGATTCAACGACGCGGACTCGGTTCATGCGCTCGCGCACGCGATGGCGCTGGGCTTCGCCGACCGCGCCGAGGTTTTCGGCGATCCGGATTTCGTTAAGGTTCCGGTGGACCGGCTGCTTTCGCGGAAATATCTCGAGTCACGCTGGAAGGAGACCTTTCGCGCGGGCAGGCAAGCCGTGCCGCCCGGTGCCGGGATCCGCTTCGAGGGAGGATCGGAGGCGCTTCGCCGGGCTGTCGTCCCGACGGATGCGGCCAATGAGACGACGCATTTCTCGGTGGTCGATCGGCATGGGAACGCAGTGGCCGTGACTACCACGGTGAACGGGTTCTTCGGGTCGGGCTTCGTGCCTCCGGGAACCGGCGTGGTGATGAACAACGAGATGGACGACTTCGCGATCCAGCCCGGCGTGCCGAACCTCTTCGGGCTCGTCGGGGCCGAGGCGAACGCGGTGGCCTCCGGCAAGAGGCCGCTGAGCTCGATGTCGCCGACGGTCGTGCGCGACTCGGACGGCAACGTGCGGCTGGTTCTGGGGGCGGCCGGGGGGCCCACGATCACGACCTCGGTGTTCCTCACGATCGTGAACCGGCTTCGTTTCGGCATGACCCTGCCGGACGCGCTCGCTGCGCCTCGCTTTCACCAGCAGTGGAAGCCCGCGGCTCTGATCCACGAGAAGTGGGGTCTTCCGCCCGAAAGCCTCTTCGACCTGGAAACCTATGGCTGGGAGCTCAAGGAGCGCACCGCGATCGGCCGCATGCACGGGCTGGAGCGGTTTCCGGCGACGGGGCGCGCCTGGGGCGTACCCGACCGCCGCGCCGAGGGGGCGGCGGCGGCGGAATAGGCAGATCGTGGCGAGATTTCAGGCGAGGTTCTGCTTCCCCGGGTCGACCGAAGCCCAGTCCGGCACCCGGCTTTCCGCTGGTACAAGCTCCCCGCCCAGGGCGCCCATGAGGGAGCCCCAGATGATCTTGAGGATCAGGACCTGCTGAGCTTGGGATGCCGGCTGGGTCATGCGGTTACTCCTCCACGTGCGTGAGCGAGCCGCAGCTTGAGCGCGTGCTCAGGGCGGAGTTCATGTAGTCGTCCTTCAGCACGGTGAAGGACTTGGGGCCGTCGTTGCCGGGCGAGTGGTCCATCTCGATCACGAAGGCCACGCCGGCCTTCGTGATGCCGGTAACGCCCACGAGGTGGTCGTGATCCATGCGCACGGTGCCGGCTTCCAGGTCCACCACGGGGGGGTGCGAGACGATCATCGTGTAGCCCGCGGCGCGGATCTCGCCGCGGTGGTTGAGGCCGTGGTGCAGGTCGTTCTCGTGCCAGTCGCGGAGCACCTCGAAGCTACAGACGCTGCCGTCGGCGGCGACGCCTTGGTAGGTGCCGAGCTCGAGGTGAGCGAGGGCGGAGGTGGGGAGGAGGGCGAGGGTCAGTAGGGAAATCATGCGTTTCATGTTGGGGTTCCTTTCAGTTGGTGCCGAAGAGGAAACCCCGGTTGGGTACGGGGGTCAAGGGCGGTATCCGATTCCCAAGTGATGCCCAGCGCGTCAATTCTTGACGCGCTGGGCATCACTTGGGAATCGGATACCGCATCAGGGCGTGATGCCCACGGGCAGGTACTCCACGTCCGCGGAGTCGGCGCCAATGAGGGCGGAGCTCCCGTTCAGGCGGAAGAAGTAGCCGGTGCGGCGGTTCAGAGGCGCGGGGTAGTCGATTGTGGCGAGCTGGGTTTGATGCCCGATGTAGCTCCAGCCGTTCGAAGCGTTCTGTGGGATCAGCTCGCGGTTCGACGAGCTGCCGCCCACCTTGCGGTAGATCTTCACGGTGCTCAGGTTCGGCTCCTGCTCGATCACCAAGTAGCGCGTGCGCATGTCGAGGCGCTGCGAGACGAGCGTGCTCTCGAGATCGCCCAGGATGGAGCTCAGCGAGTTCGTGCAGAGATCGCGCGTCCAGCCGTTGAGGCGCGCGGCCATGGACTCGTAGCGGTAGCCGTCTTTGGCGTTCGCGCCCAGGCAGTTCGAGCGTTTGATCGTCGACACCGCCGAGTAGTACTTCACCTGCGCGGCGTTGCCGCCCTTGAGGTCCCGGAAATCCTGCGCGAACTGGTCGAGCGAGATCGTGTTCGTCATCTGCCGGCAGGAATGCGTCTGGTAGTCGTAGCCGTATCCCGCGGGGCAGGACGCGCTCGCTGCGTTCTCGCAGGGCACCGTCTGGCCGTCCTGCCGCTTGCAGAAATTCAGGCCCGAGCTGTCGTTGCCGTTGCTGATCGTGAAAAGTACCAGCATCGCGTCGGGGCGCAGGAAACCCGTGGAGTTCCCGTCGAGCGCGCCGTGCATCGTCTGGAACGCGGGTTCGAGCGAGCCGTTCGAGGTGGAAAGATCCGCCGTGGTCAGGAAGTGCGTGTAGTCGTCGCTGTCGCTGCCGGTGTAGCCGGGAGGAAAGCGGAAGTAGCTCGTGCTCACGAAGGCGCCCGTAAGCCAGAGGTCGTTGAAGGCGCCCGCGGCACCGGGGAAGGGCTCGCGCCACTGGCCTTCAGGGGCCCAGTTGCCGTCGTAGCGCGAGGCCATGATCTGCGTCAGCGCGCGCGGCGTGGTGAGGGGCACGGTGGCGAAACGGTAATCCCAGCCCGAGGACTCCAAGCCCGCCAGGAACTGCGGGAGCTGCGACTCGATCTGATCGAACATGCCGTACATGGAGCCCGAGTCGTCCTCGGCGAGGAGGATGTCGACCTTGGCTGGAACGGTGAACTGGCCGGCAGCCTGCTGGGCTTCCACGCTGTCTACGGAGCGGTACTCGGGGGGCGCGCAGCCCGCGGAGCTGAGGAAGAGCGCCAGGGTGATTCCACCCACCGTAACCACGCTGGAGAAGGGCGCGAGCAGGAGCCCGCCGCGCTCTTCTCCGTGTGGGCCGTCAAATTTTTCGCGATACTCGCTCATGTCTCACCACTCCTACTGGCCCACGTCGTGTGGACGGACTGCTCTCTCAGTGGCTACTGTTTCAAGGGGAGTGCCAAGAGCGACACAGCCGGCAACTGGATAAAAATCAGTAAAAGCAATGAGATATGCCGGTTTGGTTTTGGCCCGAGATTGCGCTCTTGAGCCAGATTCATGGCGCCTGTACACGGCATAGACAGCAGCCGTTAAGTCCGCGCCCTCATTGGTCGATCCAATAAATGGGATGGACCGCAAGGAATCCGTAAGCAGGCTCGCCGCGTTCAAGCCCAGGGGGATCCTGGGCTGGACCCTCACGCTCGGGTTCCTGGGAGCCTTCGCCGTGGCTTCGGCATACGTGTTTTCGCATCACCTCCCAATCCCAGGGCTCGCGCTCGGGGAAGGGAAGGGTGAGCTCGCGGGGGGGCCGATGGGACGCAAGCCGGCGTCGGCCGAAACCTCGCATGAGCACGCCGCGAGCGCCGCTCACTCCGAAGCGGGATCGCCCGCCGTGGCGCCGCATTCGCCCGAGGGCCCGCGGTTCGGCTCCTGGAGCGACGCCGCCCACAAGGTCTGGCTCGCGGCGCGCGGAGTGAAGGAAAAGACCGAGCGCGTGAGCGGGGCTTTGCAGGAGAACGAGCTGCTTCGCCTGGAGAACGCGAACCTGCGGCGCTGGGCCACTGCCCTGCGCTTCGAGTGCGACGGCCGCCGCTCCGAGGAGGCCACGCGCGGCCTCGCGGGGATCGCCGCCGAGAAGACCGGCGCGGAGGTGGGCCGGGCGCTCGCCTCCATCCGCTACACCCCGCCTGCGCACTTGCTGCCCTCCCAGCTCCTGGTGCTCGGCCTCACGTACTTCGATGCGCGGGAATACGAGAAATCCGCGGTGATATTGACGTTCCTCACCGAGATGGAGGGCGGGGCCGCCTTCCGGACGGCGCGGAACTTCCTCCTCGCCGGGGCCTCCTGGTACCGGTTGAGCAACTTCAAGCTCGCGGACGGTTACTTCGGCAAGGCCCTGGGCACTGAGGCCGAATCCTCGGGCCGCGCCTACCAGGCCCAGGCCCGGCTCTGGCGCGCCCTGACCGCCGAGAAACTCAAGGACCGCGCGAACACGCAGCACTGGCTGCGCGAGCTCGTCGATCATCATCCCCAGTCCACCGAGGCGGCCTGGATCAACCCCGGTGCCGCGGACCGCGTGCCGAGTGCCGCGGAGATCCTCGGAAAGTCGAGGAAGCGTGAGCGGAAAAACCCGCTGCGCAAGAGCGCGCACTAGGCTCGCCGGCTTCGCGCTGGCCTGGAGCCTCGCCGGCTCAGGGGCCGCGGCTCTCGCGTCGGAAGCGCGCCCGGAGGCATCCGCTCCAGCGCCCTGCGCGGTGATGGATAAGTTCGACGGCGAGGTGCAGGTGCTCGACGCCACGCGCACCCACCTCGTGGATACCGCACTCAAGACGGCCATACCCTGCGGCGGCTGGGTGAGCGTGCGCGACGGCACGGCCGAGATCCGGCACCGGCAGGGGTACTCGTTCAAGCTTGGCCCCAACAGCTTCGTGGAGTTTTACGACAACCGCGGAGGGCAGCAGCTCACCGGCGACGACCAGGTGGTGCTCTACCGGGGCAGCCTCTGGGTGGATGCGCCCCAGGGCAACGAACCCGTGAGCGTGGTGACCGCCAACGCGCGGGCTCGGCTCACGCACGGCACGGCTGTGGTGATCTACAGTCCAGACGACGAGGAGACCCAGCTGCTCAGCCTTGCCCATCAGGCCAGTCTCCATAACCGTTTCGTGGGCACGGGGGCCGTGACGGTGAAGGAAGGCGAGGCCACCTCGCTCAACATGAAACTGAAGCGTGCCGTTCCCGAGACCCCCGCCGTGGTGAGCATGGCTTCGCTGAGGCGCGTGCTGAAAGAGCTTCCGATCGAGGCCCGCGAGGCCGCGTCGGCCACCGCCAGGGTCCGGAAGAGGATCGAGCGGCTGTTCGCGGAAAGCGGGCGCGAGAAGGGGCGCAACCCGGCGTCCGCGCGGGGGCCCTACGACCGTCATCCTGCTTCGGCCGGGGGCACGCCGCAGTGGCGAGGAGTGGGCGCGGGCGGCGATGCGAGCATTCTTTTTCCCGAAGGCCGCAAGGCTCAGGCGCGGAAGGCGGACGTCCTCCTGGAGGATCCCGCCGTCATCTACGAACGCCGGAAACGGCAAGAGCAGGATCAGGAGAAGGATCGCCTGATCCGGGCTTTGTCTGGAATCAAGTCAGGTCACTGAACCACACACCTCACGGAAGGAGGGCGTTATGCATGAACGGAATCTGAGCGCGGGGAGGCGCGGCAGGGCCATAGGCCGACTGGGCCTGGCCGTCCTGGCATGGGCCGCGCTGGCTGCTGTCGGCGCCCTGGCGCCGGCTCCGGCTGAAGCTCAGGGGCTCTGGGAATACTCCCTGGGCTTCTCCTTCCAGCGCTCGAACTACTCCGACGAAAGCTTCGCCTGGGTGCGCCGCTGGGGGACATCGCTGGGCTATCAGTTCAGCAACCACAGCGCGATCGAGGTGAGCTACCAGGACGTCTACCAGAAGACCTACCTGCACGAGCAGCAGGATACTCGGCTTTACGATCGCATCCTGAGCGCGAACTGGGTGCTCAACATCACTCCCCGCGACGCCCTGATTCGGCCGTATTTCAAAGTTGGGGGGGGGCACCTCTGGCGGGACACCTCGAGCAAGTACGCCAGCGGGGACGAGGTCGTGGGCACCTACGACTCGCTCTCCGCCATCATCGGGCTCGGGGTGAAGTGGTACGTGGCGGGGCAGGTTGCCGTGCGCGCGGAGGCCGGAAGCTACCTCGAGGGGGCGAACATCGCGACATGGGAAGACAACGTATCCATCAACCTCGGCTTCTCCGTTTACTTCTAACGGCGGCGCCGCTCGTTGGCGCGCTCTGCCTCGCGGGCTGCTCGTCGGTGAAGTACGTGGTTCAGGCCGGGTTTGGCCAGCTCGCGATTGCCAACCGCACGCGGCCGATCCCGGAGGTGCTCCGTGACCCCCGGAGCTCGGCGCGCGTGAAACGCCTCCTCTCGGAGCTTCCCGCGGTGAAACGCTTCGGGGAGGCCAGGGGGCTCGCCGCCACTCATAACCACACCGAGTACGTGGCGCTCGATCGTCCGGCCGCTGTCTGGGTGGTGTCGGCCTGCGAGCCCGCGGAGTTCCGGTCTCGGAGCTGGTGGTTCCCGATCGCCGGAAGCTTCACCTATCTGGGCTGGTTCGACCGGGAGGATGCCGAGGAGTACGCCGACCGGGTGGCGAAGGAGGACGGCCTCGACGTGGATGTGAGGCCCGCGCCCGCATACTCCACCCTGGGCTGGTTCCGGGATCCCGTGTATTCGCCCATGCTGAGGGAGGGGGAGGATGCGATGGGATATCTCGTGAGCACCATCCTCCACGAGGGCACGCACGACACCCTCTACGTCGACGGCCAAAGCGTGTTCAACGAGAGCGTGGCGAGCTTCGTGGGCGAAGGCATGGCGAGAGAGTACTTCGCGGCTGAGGGCGGGAGACTCGATCCGGAGCTGAAGGCCTGGGAGGAGTCGTCGCGCAACTTCGAGAAGCGCTCGCTCAAGTTGCATGAGGCCCACGGTGATCTCCAGGCGCTCTACTCCTCGAAGCAGCCGCGGGAGGCCATCCTCGCCGCGAAGGCCGCGCGCCTGGCGCGGCTGGAGAAGGACCTGGGGATTCCTGAGGGCTCGCGCAAGCGCCCGATCAACAACGCCACGCTGATCCAATACCAGACCTACCGGACGGGGCAGGAGGCCTTCGCGCGGCTGTTCGCGGCCTGCGGGAAGGACTGGAAGCGATTCCTGAAGGCCTTTTCAGGCCTGAAATCGGAGCATTTCCCTCAGCTTCAGGCGGAGGACATCGACGCGGTCGTCGATGCGCTCGCGAAGAGGGGCTGCTGAGGGGCGATGATTTACAAACTCACGCAGAACCCGGGACCGTAACGGTCTCAGTCCCAGTTGCCGGTATCAGATGCCTGATGCCCGTACCTGAGTGCCGGACTGCCCGACGACGGATTAGAACCCGTCCGTCTGGTTGGTTTGGATCAGCAGCGTGCCCGTCAGCTTATGGGTCGAGTAGATCGGCTGAAGGGTGCAGCCCTGCACGCGCGGATACTTCACCTTCGTGACCTTGATTCGCAGCGGGGTGTCGCCGTGGTTCGCGATCTGCGAGTTGAAGTTCAGGATCGTGCTCTCAGGCGCGGTGGGGCAGCAGTTCATGTAGCTCTGCCAGCAGAACCCGTAGACGTTGCACTGGGTCACCATCGCGTTGCCGTCGCCGTAACGAAGTACGGGCGTGGTTTTCTCGGGGTAATCGTTCACCTTCACGGTGTATTGCACGCAGCCGTAGCCGCCTTGGTAGTTCGTGTAATCGTTGCCCGTGACCTGGACCACGCCGTCGCCCGAGGTAACCTTCACGCGAAGCACGTCGTCGCTCTGGGTGACATAACCGCCGGAGGGCGAGAGCACCGGGGTGCCGCCGCTCGATCCGCGGATACTGAAGTTAAACTCCTCGGGGGGGATCCCGATGCCGCCGGTGCCGCCGCCGTCATCGTCGTCATCCTCGCCCGGATCCACCCAGTCGCCCGGGTCGGCGCCTTGGTCGTTGCCGATCTCGGTGCCGAGATTGTCGCGGGAAGAGGCGCCGCAGGCGCTCAGCAGGAGCACCAGGGGCAGGGCCAACAGGGCACGCAGCGCACGGTTCGGTTTGAATTGGGCTTTCATCACTCTACTCCTCTGCAACAGCAACTCTTCACACTCTCAACCACTCATCACTGCAACCCCGGGGCCAATTTGACACAGGTGATGGCAAACCCCGGCGAACACTGCGATTCCATCGCTTTTTGCCCGCTTTCGCTCCGTCTTGGGAGCACCGGGCCCGGGTCCTCAGCCGACGCGTGTCGACTCCTTGGACACCGGGAAGGGGTCGGAGCCTTTTCTGCGTAACGGC
>JADZFF010000026.1 GCA_020850015.1 Bdellovibrionales bacterium
AAAATGGGCCCACTTCAAGGAGGAAGTACCGATGAAAAAATCCAGATTCCTGTTCGCCATGGTCGTGGGATCAGCGTTCCTACTCGCCACCACGCTTTTCGCCGCGGGCCGCGACGTCTTCCCAGGCTCCGTCCACCAGGAGTGGAAAACCACCGCTAAAACCACGCTCGCCGGCATCCTGCAGTGCCGGATGCCCAGCGAGAACGACGGAAGCCCTTGCACCGTCAGCCTTCACGATCCCGCCACCGGCAAGTCCTACCCCATCGACAACGCGGCCACGCTTCGCGAGATGTACTACAACGGGATCCGGCAGGTGAAGATCACGGGTTCGCGCGACTCCGCGGGCGAGTTCACCGTGGAGTCGGTTCAGTCGCTGTAGAGTTTCCCGAGCTGAGCCGCGCCCAGAGCGCGGCGCCAGCCCGCACCCTGCCCTCGAGCGGTTCGCCCGCGGTCAGGGGGCCGACGATCTGGGTTCTCACCGCGGCCACGTGGTCGGGCGCGGGATGCCTGCCCTCCTCGACGGGCGGCTCCTGCGCCGGGCCCGTGGCCGCGAGCGCGTTCACGAGCACCGAGATCCCCGCGCGCGGCAAGATCCGCTCGCTCTGCAGACGAAGCTCTTCGGCGATTCCTTCGGGTGTCGCCTCCAGGGCCAGGTCCGGGCTCAGGCCGGATCGCGGGGCAGGCCTCCCGTCGCCCAGCTCGAACAGTGCGCAGCCGCGCACCAGATCCCAGCGCCCCTGCTCGCCGCCCACCGGGATCCGGCAACGCCGCAGAGGATATCCGAAGCTGCGTGCGCCCAGCACCAGCGTTCCGGGCCTGCGGGCGATCTCCAGGGCGAGCCATTCGGCCGTGCCGCGCGTGAGCCCGTCCACCCATAGCGTCGCGGGAACCGCAGCCTCGGCGAGCGCCGCGGCCAGGGGCTGGAGAGCCTCGAGCGATCCTCCGGCGGCCCAGCGCAAATCGAGGAGCAGCGCGCTCGCCTGAGGAAGCGCGGCTGCAACCCGCTGCGCGGCCTCTTCCATGCCGGCGGCGTGATCAAGCCGGCGCAGGCGCACGACGAGCAGCCCGTCGGCGTCGGACTCCACCGACTCGGCGGCGGCCGGCCCTTCCGCAGGAGAAAGCGCCGGCCCGGCGTCGAGGCCCCGCTGCACGGCTGCGCCGAAAACGTCGACCTCGCGGAGGAATCGCTCGCCGTAGAGCTGGAGGATCGCGCGGCCGCGCGGTTCATCGGCGGTGGCGTTGATGATGCGCAGGAGCTTCTGAGCATCGACGGTGGGGTTCGCGATCGGCTGACCGAAAGGAAAGGCCGTGCGAGCGGCACGACCGAAGGCCGAGAACAGATCCGTCTCGCTCCTGCGGACGAGGCAGATCTGCACCTCGCGGATCGCGCCCCGCACGGCGCGAGCATGGGCCGCGATCGCCGCTTCAGCGCCGAGCCCGGAGGCCACGACCGCAGCGTGAAGCTCCGGACCCCAGGGGCCCTCGTGGTCCTCGGGCGCGCACTCGTTGAGGAGCTCATCGACCTCGGGCGTGTCGAGCGCCGCCTGCTCGGCCGCCTCGCGGCCCTCCACGCGCGCCCGATCGATGCTGGAGCGGAGTTTATCCGAGAAGGGGCCATAGCCGAAATCGGCGCAACCGGGCGCGCTCGAGGCGAGGCCAAGCGCGCAAGCGGCGAGCGCGAGCCTGGAGAGCCGGGGATTGGGGTGATCGTTCCAAGCCATGATTTCGAGTCCTCGAGCCCGCGAAAGAGGCCGGTCCCCCTAGAGCAGGGAATGTGCCAGCATCGGGGCTGGCGTATCTGTATTTTCTAAACACTTTCAAATAGTTAGCGCCGCTTTTCAGGGTCAGTTCGACACCGCCTTCGCACCGTGGCGATTCCTCCCCGCCCTGTCCAGTCCTTGGCCAGCCACTGTCCCGCGGCTTGTGAGGCCGGCGGGTTCCGGTTAAACCCAAAAGATGATCCTCAAGCTCGACCGCCAGAAGTATCTCCAGATCGCCTCCGCGAAATCCCTCGACGCGGCCATCACGCAGCTTCATCGCGACATGCTGGCCATCGAGTACGAGAGCTTCGAGGGAGCCAACGGCTGGCAGCCTGAGCTCTGGGGCTCGCTCAAGGAGTGGCGCGAGTTCTCGCAGGAGCTTTGGGCCTCGCGCGACGTCGGCGAGTCGATGGGACGCTCCTGATCCCGAGCGGGACGAGGAAGGCTACTCGTCCGCGTTGACCGGGATGCGTTTCGTGCGCACCAGCCCGCCACGCTCGAGCTCGCGGGCGACGCCGATGAGCTTCATCTGCGCGCCGCCGATCTGGTGGATCGAGACGGTCTGGGTGAGGTAGTCGCGGATCGCCGCCATCACCTGGGGCTTCACTTGCGCGCATTTCACGAACCGGTCGCGCGAGCTCTCCTCGAGCTTCGAGATCGCGAAGGCGGTGATCTGCGGCGGAGCCTTGCACACGACTTCGGCCAGCTCGAGCTCCGGCAGGTTGATGACGTCCTCGAAAGTCATCATGCACTGGAGCGCGCGTTGGGTGTAGCCGGGATCTTCCTTCATCCCGACTTCCACCATCTTTTCCCGACGGGCCTTGGGCGTGGACTCGAGCAGCTCCACGAGCTGCCGGAAACCGCCGGGATTCCGCTTGTATCGGGTGTAGACTCCCATGAGAATAGTGTAAGCGAATCCAGGAGTTCACGCCAGATCATGTGCCCTGAAGCTTCCAATGAGTTCCGCGTCGTGCCCTGGGATCGTCGGCACCCCCCCACGGAAGAGGAGGTGGAGGCGCGCCTCTCCCAGGAGGGCTACCACTCCTTCCGGTGGCACGACGTGCCGGGCGCGAGCTACCCCAACCACCGCCACAACGTGGACGAGTGCATCTGGGTCCTGAAGGGCGAGATCGTCTTCATGATCCGCGACGAACAGGAAATTCATCTTCGCGCGGGAGATCGGCTCTACCTTCCATCGATGCGGACGCACTCGGCCTATGTCCCAAAGGACGACGGCGTGACCTACCTCGTGGGACAGCGCCGGGCCCCCTGACCCGGCCCTCAGTAGACCATCACGTCGGGGAACTGTAGGTCGAGCACGAGCTCGGAGATCTGCGAACGGCGATAGGCGCGCCGCACGCCCTTTCGGAACGCCGCCCTGATCTTGGGATCGTCGGCCGTTCCGGCGTGCCTCCGGTAGAGGTCCAAGGCCGCGTGCCGCTCGCCCACGATGTCCTTGCATCGCGCGAGGAACAGATCCCGGACGCGCGAAACCTCCGGGGTCAGCACTCGCGTGCCCGCGGCCTCGAACCGCGCCCGAGCCTCGTCGATCTTGCGCAGTCGGAAGGCCACGAGCCCCGCCTGGATCCACAAATTGCCGTCCTCGGGATAGGCGGCCACCGCGAGCTCGATCTCGGAAAGGGATTTCTCCGCGTAAGACGGGTCGTCGTTCTCGATGTGCCAGTGCTGGTAGGCTTTGCGGTAGTGTCCCAGGGCCTTCAGCAGGCGCGGATTGAGGGTCCGGCCCGATCCGGGAAGCCGTGAAAGCTCCTCGTCCGCCGGACGGTCCCAGAATCTCTGGACGTCCACCTCCACGAAATCGCCGAGGGAGACCGGGCTTTCGTTGCGGGCGGCGAGCCAGAACTTCTGTTCCTCGGGGCTGAACACCACCGAGGCCACCGTGGTCACGACGCTGATCACGTTTCCGAACACCCGCTCCACGCCCGAACGGTGGTCGACGTGATCCCCGAGCGCCAACGCGAGCGTTGCGGGCTCTACCTTGCCCTGCGCCGGCCCGATCACCTGGCGCATGCGGCAGATTCGCCCGTAAAGATCGTCGCAGACCCCCCCCGAGAGCAGCGCCTCCGTGGCGTGAAGCTCCGGCGTGTGGAAGTAGTTGCTGTGCACGACCGCGCCGTCGCGCGAGGAGTGGACCTCGGTCTTGTCCGGGGTCATCTCGATGACGGCGCCGTCCTTTTCCCGCGCGCTCGACACCACGAGCGCCCAGTTGGCCGTCCGCCTGCACTTGCGGGCGATGTCCACGGCCTCTCCCAGCGTGCGCGCCTCCTTGATGATGCGCTCCCCGATCGTGAAGACCGGGAGCCCGTTGAAGGAGACGCCTCTCCCGAAATGCGCGTGCGCGCAGACCGTAAGGCCCTCGCGGTTCATGGAAGTGATGCCAGCCGTGTGCACGCCCGCCGTGGTCACGGATACGTGAGGGATCTCGCCGGGCTCGGTAGGCTCGCAGAACATCACGGTCGGATGTCTTTCCCAGTGCCCCACCACGGGGTAATCGAAATTCCGCGCGTGGTAAGTGCGCCCGCCCTTCGTCCAGGGGCCCGTGAGCACCGCGCTCGTGCAGCCCGGCAGACCGCCCGCCGGCAGGTGCCGCAGCAGATGCTTCATCACGGATAGCCGCGAAAGCAGCATCAGGCCGTCGGCCTGGAGCAGGCTCGCCTGAAAGACCTGCATCGGGAGCCCGCACTCGTCGGCGATGGCCTGGATGACCTCGCGCTGCTCCTGCGGAGTCTGACGGCTCAGCCAGGGAAGCAGGAGGCGTTCGTAGATCCAGACGGCGCTGCCCTGCACCGGAGAAAGCTGAACCAGCCCCGGGCCGCGCCGGATCATCCACTGGTTTTTCCTCGCGAGCAGGTTCAGGGCGCCGGAGCGGATCTCCTCGCGCAGAAGCATGCCGTGGGCGCGGGCGCGCTCGGCGGGCGCGCCCGGCAGGCGCAGGAAGTGGATTCCGGAGTGATCTCTACGGGCGGGCTGAAGCACGGCTGGAAGCCTCCTCGCGGGCCCAGCCTAACACACTCCCGTGCGCCCCGGGATCACGGTCTGTTTCGGATCTGGAAGGCCCTCTGGAAGAGCGAGAGATCGATTGAACGCACCTTCAGCATCTGCGCCCTGCGTCCGATGCTGGAACTCGCCGTTCCACCCAGGTCGCCGGTGATCGAGCCGCACCAGCGTGGGTCGTCGCCCTCGCGGCAGGCGTAGGTGGTCTCAGGGAAGATCTCCTCAGCCCAGAGCTGCGGATTGAAGCTCTGGCAGGGCCAGGGCGTCTGAGAACAGGTGTCCACGGTGCGCGCGAAGCGGTTCTCGCGGAAGAGCTCGTAAGCCACCTGGCGCATCTCGAAGCCCTGGGCCTTGGCCGTGATGATCGAGCGCAGGGCCGGCTCCACGCGGGGGTCGGTGCGCTCCAGATAGCTGTGGCCCAGCTGGTCCACGACCTCGAGAACGCCGATGCGGCGCAGGGTGGGGCTCTCCACCGCGGTCAGCACAGGATACGGCGCCATGCCGAAAATGGGGTTCCCGGAGAGCTGCGCGCGCATCTTGTCCGCGAGCGCGGTGGCATGGGGCGGAAGCTGCTGGTCGGAAGTCCAGCGAAGCTCGCGCTGCGCTGAGGCGAGGCGCAGACGCCCGGCCGAGATGTCAGCGGCGAACTCAGCGCGGAGCTCTTCCATCACCTGGAGCGGAACCGTGCGGCGGAGCTCGAAGATCCGCTGGCGGATAGCCTCGCGCTCCTCGGCGTTTGCAGCGGCAAGTTGCGGGTTCACCTCGGCAAGCAGGGCCTGCTGGAGATCGATCATGCGGCGGCCGTAACGCTGGTCGAAGGCCTGCGCGGCTTCCCCGTTCGCGGTGATCTCATGGTACTCGGCCTTGAAGGTGTCCACCCTGAAGCGCGACTCGCGCAGATCCGAGTAGAGGCGGCTCAGCTCCTGGGTCGTCACGGCGGTGTTCAGGCGCCAGCTGATGTCCGGCGTCGTCTCCACCACCACGGACTGCCATGCAGCTTGGCGCATGATCTTGGTGTGCGTGTCCTTGAGCATGTTTCGGATCTCGTTCTGGAAGCGGGTGAAGTCCGCTGCCATCGCGTACTGAGCGGCGCGGCCCACGACCTGGGTCCTCACGGGCGTCGGGATCGTGATGCCCAGGTTCCGCCCCAGGCGCTCCACGGTGGAGCGGATCAGGCGGCGGTACTCGTCGGCGTTTTCACGCTTCAGTAGCAGGGCGACGTCTGCCGGCTTCACCTCGTCGAAGGCGCGGCGGATCTCGGAGCGCACGCGCTCGCGGTGCGCGGCCGAGGTGATCTCCACCAGGCCCGCGTAGAAACCCTGCTCGTCGATATGGAACACCAGGTCGTCCTCGGTCACGGAGGGCACGCAGCTCTGCGTGATGGCCACGTCCTGCTGGCGGTTGCGGCAGGTCGGCGCCGCGGCCGAGCCGCAGCGGAACTCGAAGGTCACGGAAGGCAGGGGCAGCTCGCCCGAGCCCGGCGTGATGCGGGTCATGTCGCGCTGCTCTTCCTCAAGTCCGCCGTCCTTGTACTGCCAGTCGACGTTGAAGCAGACCGGGTGATCTTGCGCGGGGTTACTTGGATTGCGCAGAAGCTCCTTCAGGCCACCGTAGAGGCGGTCGAATTCGGAGCTGGGCACATGCCCCGCCGCCACGCGCGTCTGGATCGGCCGGCCATTCTCCAGCATCACATTGCCTTCGGCGTCGCGCACGGGCTCCAGGCGCGTGGGCACGAGCTCGCGGCTCACGCCGTTCTGGATGATGATCCCGCGGGCCACATACTCGGCGCGCTCAGGGGTGGGCTCCTTCGGGAGCATGCGCTTCATGGCCTCGTGGTCGAGGATGCGGTTCATGGCCAGAAGCGCGGTGCCCTGGTTCACGAGCTTGGTGAGGTACTTCGTGTATTCGGCGTCCACGTCGCCCGTGAAACCGCGCATGCGCATGGCCTGTTCGAAACGGTCCTTCGCGACCGGATTCGTGATGCCCAGGAACTCCTGGCCGGAAATCTCGCCCTCAGGATTGATGCTGAACTCGGCGCGCTGGGCGGCGTTCTGCCTGCGATCCCGGCGGTTGCTGAGGCGCACGCGCCCCAGAATCGTCGAACCCTGCCACATCGGCTGGTGGATCGGAGCGGCGTCCTGCCAGGCCATCATCTCTGCCAGGGTCGGGATCAGGCTCACCGTGCCGTTCGGGCCTGTGATGGTGGGGCTCCAGGGGTCGAGCCCGCCGTTGGCGCTGCCGCCCACGACACCCGAGCCGCCCATCTGCTGGCAGCCCGCAAGAGCCACCACGCTTCCACAAACTGCCACCCAACGAGACACGTGTTTCCGCACCATAGCGGAGCGCACTATACCTGATTGTTTTGGTCGGGTCAAGCTGAGGTATCCGATTCCCTATTGATGCTCGGCGCGTCAAG
>JADZFF010000027.1 GCA_020850015.1 Bdellovibrionales bacterium
ATCCACCTCGATCTGCTCTGGGACGCGCTCCTGCGGGGGAAGGTCGTGATCCCCACGGCTGGCATCACGAACATCGCGCTCAATACCGCGCGCTCATCCCCGGGCCGCGTGCTCCCGAAGGACAGCGTGGAGGGCTCCGCGCGCTCCGAGATGATCCAGCAGGCCCGCGAGTTGCTCCTGAAGCGCACGCCGCTGGGGGATCTCGCGAAGTTCATCGACAACTTCGATCCCAAGAAGCAGCTCGCGGACATCAAGGGTGAGCTCAAGGCTCTTAAGAAGATCCAGGCCCTCACCGGCGAGCTGGATACGAAACAAGCGGAGTGGGAGAAGACGCTCGGTTCGCTTCCCGCGGGTGAGGACTTCGCCCAGGCTCAGTCGACGATCTCGGGCCTGAAGGCTTCGAAGAACCCGATGGAGATCAAGAAGCAGATCGATGTCGTCCAGGGCACTGTGTCCGGCCTCCAGAAGAAGCTCGAGGCCCTCGAAAAGGGATCGCGTTCCCTTACCGAGGACGTGAACCGCTTCGCGAAGGAGACGGGCTCGATCGACGACGTGGTCCGCGAGGACATCCGCGACGCCGAGGGCAAGCTCCAGATTCCCTCGCTCGAGCCCAAGGACATGGCGAAGGACATGTTCGGGCCCGAGGTGCTGGCGAAGACCCAAGAGGCCGAGAAGTACGCCTCGATGGCTCGCGACTACATGCCGCCCAAGTCAGAGAAGAAAGAGGCGCCGAAACCCGCTCCGCGAGCCACGGGCCGCGTCTACGAGTTTGGGCGACCCAACGGTTACCCCGTGTTTTGGATGAAACGCGCCGAGATCAGCTCGAAGCTGGACGAGTCGGCGGAAGCCGGTGAGCTCAGCGGCGAGCTGCGGAACGTGGCCTCGAACCAGGTGCAGACGGGGCTGCCCACCGAGCTCGAGCTTCAGGGCGCCTTCCCCCGCGCCGAGGTGTCGGGCTTGAGACTCAAGGCCGTGTTCGATCACCGTACTGACAAGCCCGTGGACAGCATCGTGGCGACCGTGGGCTCGTTTCCGGTGTCGGGCCGCGATCTCTCGAGGGGCGGCGACGTGACCTTTGGGTTTGGCAAGGCCGTGGGTTCGGCCGAGATCGAGGGCGCGCTCTCGGGCGGAGAGATGCTGCTTCGCGCACAGACCGCCTTCCGGCAGGTGAAGTTCGAGGTGAAGGCCAGGTCGGCGATGCTGGACTCCGCGCTGAAGGACGTGGCACGGGAGCTCACCACGGTCACCGTGAAAGCCACCGCGAAGGGCACGGCCGACGATCTCGACATCAGCGTGGAAAGCAACCTGGCCGACGCGATCGCGCGCGGGCTCGCGCGCCAGCTTCAAACCCGACTGGCGGAGGCCCGTGCGAAGATCAAGGCGATGATCGACGAGCAGGTGATGGGCCCGAAGCGCGAGCTCGTGGGCCGGGTGGACGCCGCGAAGGCCCAGGTGCTGGGCCAGGTGACCGCCCGCAAAAAACAGGCTGAGGCCGCCAAGGCCACGGCTGACAAGAAGATCGCCGAGCTCAAGAAGAGCCTCACTCCCGACGTGAAGAAGAAGGGTGTAGGCGCCCTGAAGAAGAAGCTGAAGTTCTGAGAGGATCCGTGATGTTGGATTTCCGAGTTCTTTCCCGGGCCGGGCTCACAATCTGTCTCCTTGGGATTGCCGCCTGCGGCTCCGTCGAGAAGCGGGCCAAGGAGAGCCTGGAGAAGGGCGATTACGCGAACGCGGTGGAGCTCTACGAGAAGGCCGCGAAGGACGATCCCAAAGACCCCGAGATCATGGCAGGCATGAAGACGGCGCGCGCGAAGCTCGTCGAGCAGCGCCTCGTGCAGGTTCGCAAGGCCCGTCAGGGCGGGAACGGGGCGCAGGCGCTTGATCTCCTGGTCGACACGCTAGCGATGCAGGCCCGCTGGAAGATGCCTGCGATGAACAACGCCGCGTTCACCCAGGAGGAGGAGATGGGCCATGCCGTGCAGACGGCCTCGGGCCTAGCTTCTGAGGCGATCCGCGCGGGGCATCCTCTGCTCGCCGAGTGGCGGCTCAACCGCTACGAAACCGTGTTTCAGGGCAGGGGGCGCGCCGCCCACGAAAAACTTCTAGTGGCTACGCGCGAGGCCGGCCGCAAGGGCTGCGATGCCGCACTCAAGAAGGATCTCAAGGCCCATCCTTGGTATGGCACCCATGTGGCCCGAGTCTGCAACCATTGGAAGGCGGGCGCGTCGCTCGCGGGAAAGCTGGGGGATCCGGCGGCGCAGCTCTACAAGAATATGGAGGTCGACGCCGTGCAGGCCGCCACCGTGCCGCCCGAGACCGTCTCCTATGCCCGCGAAGCCCTGGGCGCCGCGCTTCGCCGCACCGCCTGGTACGACCCCAAGGGCACGCGTGTCCTGAAGCTCGCGCTCTCCGGGCGCTATTCGCGCGACGACGACCGCGTGCAGGTGGCCATGCAGCACGAGTATCAGGAGCAGGAGTCCTACGTGGAGGAGGTGGACGTGAGGAAGTCGCGCCAGATTCCTCGGCAGGTGACCCAGAACAACGTGACCAAGACCGTGTACGACACTCAGTACTACACGGTCCGTGAGCCTCAGCAGAAGACGCGCTCCATCACCAAGCAGTTTCCTTACGGCGCCTGGAAGCTCGCCCGCCGCCTGGACCTGGCCATGTCCGTATCGGGCGAAGCCGAGGGGCGTGCCCTGGCGGCGCAGCTCGAGGACAAACTCGACGAAGACGACCACGAGCACTCCCTGAGCGTGCCGAAGATTGGCCTGAAGCCGCACAAAGCCCGCCTCACCGAGCCGGGGCCCTGGCTGCGAGCCCGGGTGGATCGCCTGTCGGCCGAGCTCGACGCGAAACTCGGTTCGGCCTGGGCTGACCTTTATTGTCTTGGCGCTGCGAACGGCGGGGAAGAAGCCGAGGCTGACAGCGTGATGCGCTGCCTACGCCAGAAGCAGGCCAAGGTACCGGCTTTCGCCGATCAGTGGTTCCGAAACCATACGGGCCTGCCGGCCGCCGACGCGCTCGCGATTCTTTCTCAGTAGCCGGGGCCTTTTTCGGCTTATCCTCTGAGAGCAAGAGGAGGCTTCATGCCGACGAAAGCCGCGAAGAATGTTCTTTGGGTTCCGCTTGCTCTCCTGGCCTTCACCGCCCTCGTGGCGGCTTTCGCTCCGAGTGGGGGCGCGCCCGAGGGGGCGGAGCCCTG
Source organism: Bdellovibrionales bacterium (assembly GCA_020850015.1). Classification (GTDB taxonomy): domain Bacteria; phylum Bdellovibrionota; class UBA1018; order UBA1018; family JADZFF01; genus JADZFF01. The sequence goes on from JADZFF010000027.1 coordinate 3,206, forward strand.
GGTGGGCGCGGACGTTGCCTGGATGCTCACCGCCACCGGGCTCGTGCTGCTCATGACGCCGGGGCTCTCCTTCTTTTACGGCGGAATGGTGCAGAAGAAGAACGTGGTGAGCACGCTCCTGCAGAGCTTCATCTGCATGGGGCTCGTGAGCCTGATCTGGGTGGTAGTGGGATTCAGCCTCGCTTTCGGCGAAAGCCTGGGCGGCATCGTGGGCAGCCCATCGACCTACCTGTTCTTCCGGGGCGTGGGCGGCGCCACCCACCCCGATCTCTCACCCACGATCCCGCTTGCGCTCTTCGCGCTCTTTCAGCTGAAGTTCGCGATCATCACACCCGCGCTCGTCACGGGGGCCTTCGCCGAACGCGTGCGCTTCACCGCCTACCTGCTCTTCATCTGCCTATTTTCGGTGTTCATCTATGCGCCGCTCGCTCACTGGACCTGGCATCCCGAGGGATTCCTGCGCCAGTGGGGCGTGCTCGATTTTGCGGGTGGCACGGTGGTGCACATGTCGGCCGGGTTCGCCGCGCTGGCGGGCGTTCTGGTGATGGGCCCGCGCCAGAGCCACAAAGCGAAACAGGCCCACAGCCCCGCGAACCTGCCCTTCGTCCTCCTGGGTACGGGTATGCTGTGGTTCGGCTGGTTCGGCTTCAACGCGGGCTCGGCGCTCGCGGCGAACGACACCGCCGTGCTCGCCTTCCTCACCACGAACACCGCGTCTGCCGCGGCGATGCTGGGCTGGCTGTTCCTGGACATGGCCCGAGGACGCAAACCCACGATGCTCGGCGCCTGCGTGGCCGCGGTCGTCGGGCTCGTGGCGATCACGCCCGGAGCTGGATTCGTCACAGTGGGGCAGAGCATCCTGATCGGGCTTGTGGCGGGCGTCGTCAGCAATCTGGCGGTGCACTGGAAGAGCAGAAGCGAGCTCGACGACACGCTCGACGTCTTCCCCTGCCATGGCGTGGGCGGAATCGTGGGCATGCTCGCCACGGGGATCTTTGCGAAGGACGTGGGCCTGGCCTCCGGCGAGACCGAGACCTTCTTCCACCATCTCGTGGCGCTGGCGCTCGTCTCCGTGTTCACCTTCGGAGGCTCGTACATCCTCTATCGCGTGACGAACCTCCTCATTCCGCTCCGCGTGCCCGCGAAGGAAGAGGAGGAAGGGCTCGACCTGAGCCAGCACGGGGAGTCGATCGGCTGAGCGTCGCGGCAGATCCTGCCTTCTTGGCGGGTTCCGCCCGCGCCGGTAGCCTCGGAGGGATGACCTCACTCTTCCGTTTGGCGGGCACGACGGCGGCAGTTCTGATCCTCGCGGCGGCGCCAGTCGCGCGCGCGGACGAGCCGGCGGCCACAGCGACTTTGGAGCGCGATCCCGCGGCCACGGCCACGGCCACGGCCTCGCCCGGACAGAGGGCCCGAAAGAAGCGGCAGGTGAAGCGCGTGGAAAAGCGGCAGATGAAGCGGGCCGGCCGCCAGGGAGCAAGTCCCGCGCGCAAGAACGCGCCCAGGGGCAAGTCGGCGGGGGCGGGTTCGGGATTCGTGCCCGGCTCCCAAGGGGCTCCACCGGCGCAGGGTTCCTTCGACAAGAAGCCCGATGCGGGATATCGCGACGAGCTGCCGGCCGAGTACGAATAGGACGAGGCCTCCGGGATGGCGAAAGGGTATTCGCGCCGCTCGGCGCTGAAGAGAATCGCCGCGGCCGGCGCGGGCTTCGTGGCCCTGGGCTCGGGTTACCTGCTTCTCCGAAGAAGGCTGGGCGGCGGAAGCCCGCTTCCCGGCGCGGGCGGGCTCGAGGAGTTCTCTCCGGTGGACCGCACCCTGGGCGAGCTGGCGTCGGAACGTTTCCACGGCGACGACGTTGAGCGCGCGCATTCCGTGTTCTGGCATCTTTCGGAAGAAGAGGCTTCGCCCGATGAGGAGGTTCCCGTCGTGGTGGTGGGCGGAGGCATGAGCGGGCTCGCCACGGCCTATCTGCTGCGCGACCTGAATCCGGTGGTGCTGGAACAGGCGCCCCGGTTCGGGGGCAACTCGCGAGCGCAGTCCTGGCGGGGCCTGAACTACTCGATCGGCGCCGCCTACCTGGTGCTGCCCGACCCGGGAAGCGAGCTTGAGTCTTTCTATCGCGAGATCGGCATCGATCGGATCTGGCGCGCGGCCGACGAGGCCTCCTCCACGGCCCTGCTGGATTCTGGCCAGCTGAAGGACGTCTGGCACAAGTTTCCCGGCGGCCGGGACGTGGCGCGAGCGCGCGACTTGCTGCGCGAGCATTTCATCGACGTGCTCAAGGGCCGGAACGGGCAAGAGTACCCCGAGGTGCCGGTGCCCGCCGGCCTCGGTCCCGAGCAACGGGCCCGGCTTGAGTCGCTCGACGGGCTGAGCTTCGAGGCGCATCTGCGCGAGGTGCTCGGCGGCCCCATTCCGCCTGCCGTCCGAAGGGTGATCGAGCAGTACTGCTGGAGCTCCTTCGGCGCCTCTATGAGTGAGCTTTCCGCGATGGCGGGGCTGAACTTCTACGCGGGCGAGTTCAGCGGCATCGCCGCCTGCCCGGGCGGGAATGCCAAGGTGGCCGAGGCGCTCGTGGAACACCTCCACCGCGATCTCCCTCCCGGAAGCCTCAGGCCGGGCTGCGCGGCGACCCGCGTGAGTCTGGAGCTGGGCGGGGGGGCTCGCGTCACCTATCTAACGCCCGCGGGCACGCTTCGCGCGATCCGGGCCCAGCGCGTGGTGATGGCCTGCCCGAAGTTCGTGGCCGCGCGAATCCTCAAAGGGCTCGACCCGGACCGGGATCAGGCCTTCCGTTCCCTGGAGTACCGCGCCTTCTACGTGGCGAACGCGCTTCTCGATGGGAAGCTGCCTTCGCCCTCGGGGGCGCCCGGCGCGGCGGAAACCGCATTTTACGAGATGTTCCTGATGAAGGGCCCCCCGCCGGCCGAGGGGCTGGGCACGGCGGAGGCTTCGCGCGCGCAGGGCGCCACCGACGTGATCTCCGCCAACTTCGCACAGGAGCACCCCGAGGCCACGGTGCTCACCTTGTATCAGTCGTTGCCCTACACCGGGGGGCGGCCCGAGGCGCTGACGGCTGACCTGAGCGCGGTCCGTGCGCGGCTCGAGCGTCAGCTCCGCGCGGAGGTGCTTCCTTCGGTAGAGATGGGGAGCTCGCGCATCGTCGACCTCCGGGTGGCGCGGTGGGGTCACCCGCTCCCCGTGGCCAAGCCCGGGTATCTGGGGTCGGGCCTCTACGATCGGTTGCGGGCTCCCTTCGGCGGACGCATCTATTTCGTGGAGCAGGACAACTGGTGCCTGCCCGCCATCGAGACCGCGCTCGGCGAGGCCCTGCATTGGGCTCCGCTGATCCGCGAGTCGCTGAAAAGCTAGAGCGCGTAGCCGACGAGCAGCCCGAAGCCCAACCCGTAGGAGGGGCTGAACTGCGCGCGGGGCGAGATCACGAACCGCTTCGGCGACCAGGTCAGCGCCGCTCCTCCGCCGAAGGCCAGGAAATCGGGCAGCGTGACGAAGGAGTCCTGCTCATCCGGCGCGGGCATGCTCACGCTTCTCACCATCACGGGAAGCGTCAGGCCGAAGGAAAGGGTCTTGCCCAACCGGTAGCGGATCCCCGGCTCCACGAGTGCGCCCACGGCCGAGCCTTCCGGAATGTAGCCCAGCTCGCCTCCTTCGCTCTCGGCGCCCGCCACGGATCCGAACAGCCCGCCCAGGGTGAGCGTCAGATCGAGGGTCTTCCCGAGCTTCCGCACGCCCATCACGCCCGCGAGGATGAGAGTGGAGTTGAGCGGCAGCTCCGAGTCGTTCTCGAAGACGTCGGTGTAGGTCAACGTGTCCGTGACCATGAGCAGACCAGCCACGACGTGGATCCGGAAGCCCAGGAGCTGCATGCCTTTGCCGCTGCTTTCGCTCCCCCCGCTGCCGCCACTCCCGCCGTGAGGTCTGAGGCTGTCCACGGGCATTCCCTTCAGGGCGATGAGGCCCGCCTCCGCGCGGTCGGCCTCGTGATCGTAGGCCAGTGGCACGCGGTAGGCGCGCAGCGCGGTGTCGCGATCCTCGTTCCTTCGGGCGAGCTCTCCCCACTGCAGGTAGGCCTTGAGCGTGGCCTCCGGCATTTCGGCGCCACCCTCCACGTCGCGCTTGAGCGCGAGGTCGAGGTCGTCCAGGTTTTTCGTGCCGTGATAGCGTCTCTTGTCGTCGAGGTGCTCCACCTGACGCCGGCGGGCGTCCTGGGCCTCGGGAAGAAGCCTTTTCTTGGTCAGGATCTGCGCCTCGAAGTCGGCCGACTTTCCTCGAAGCGCCGGAGGCACCGAAGCCGAGTTCCCGATCCCGCGCAGGCGGCTCAGGGCCTTGTCTGTCTCGCCGATCTTGAACTCCACGAGCGCCTGCTTCAGCTCCGAGCGCGCGCGGCCGGCCGGGTCAGCGTCGGCCGCACTGATCGACGCCGCGGGCGCCGCCGGTGTTGAGGGCTTCGGCGGGGGCGCCATTTTCTTGGGGCGCGCCGCCAGCGCGCTTGGGCCCGTGAGCGCGAGGAGGAGGGCGGCGGTCAGGATAGGGCTGAACCGGATGGCAGACGGCACGCTCTCCAGTGTACCGAGCGCCACGATTTGGCGCTAATAGTGTTTCCCGAGAGGCTGTCCGAGGCCACTGCGAAGCAGTAGGGAGGGCTATCGTAGCCGTTGTCGAGCCCGAGCTGAAGTTCACCGCATTGCCGAAAAGCGGGTTGCAGGCGTGAGAAAGTTCTTCGGCGGAATCGCGTACCCATGCCGTAGCTGCGTTGAGGAAGGCGTTGGGTTTCACGGATACTTCGCTGTCGGCCGACACGTCGATCTGAGTGGCTCCGGCCTCGGTCTAAAAGCGGAAGCCCTGATGATGACGTCCGCGGGGGTCAGCACCGTGATCGCCATGCCGACGGTCCTGCCTGGGGTGCGGACGTACCAGGTGGTGCCCGCGCCCGCAGGAGAGTCTCCTCACGGGCCCGTCAAAGTTAACACTAGGTGTCATTTTGGCTTTCCGTTGGGATTCCCGGCGACTTGAGGTAGGTAGGGGATTCCCGTGAGTCACTCGTGTCGGGGTGTAGCGCAGCCTGGCTAGCGCGCTTCGTTCGGGACGAAGAGGTCGCTGGTTCGAATCCAGTCACCCCGACCATTTTTGATAACATCCGAACCACCGACCGCTTTGGCCCCAAAAGCCGGGCCGAGCGGCAAAGCCAGTCCAGGGCGGTGGTCAGCAAGATTTACGATAGAGGCCTCGGGAATTGCTCCCGAGGCCTTTTTTGTTTCTACCGTTGGCGCTCTGTCGAGCGCTCCATTGCCAGTCCAATATCTCAGCGCAATCCGGTTCGGCTCCATCACAATGCCCGCGACCACCTTCTGAAT
>JADZFF010000028.1 GCA_020850015.1 Bdellovibrionales bacterium
ACGAGCTTGTCTTCCCGATTCAGGACCTCGACCGAGGCCAGAGCCTTCACGAACCTCACCTCGATGAGGCCCTTCCCCTTCACCTTCAGCGTCACGCTCCGGCGAGGGGGCACCTCGAAGGGCCTGAAGAGGAAAGGCGGCTCCACCTTCACCTCAGCCGCGTAGACGCCCGGAGGAACCGCGGTGCCAAAGGCGGCCGTGAAGGTCTTGAAGGGGATCCGGTTCCCGTTCGCCTCGATCTTGTAGACCACCACCGACGCCGTGGGATCGGGGTTGTCGACGAAGAGGTTGTTGCTTTTGGACATCTGATTCTGGATCTGCCCCAGCTGCTCATGCATGTCGGCCTCGGAGTCGGCGAAGCTCACGTCGCCCAGGCAGGCCAGGCCCTTGGCCTCGTCGCTGTTCGGGTCCATCCCGATGGCCACGACGTACACCTTCATGTCCAGCACGCCGCTCTCCTCGAACTTCTTCACGAGCTCGCAGGGATCGCCCCCGCAGGTTTCCTGACCGTCCGTGAAGAGCACGATGCGCTTCGGCCCGTCGTAGGTCTTGAGGTCGTCGTAGGCTGACTTGATGCTCTTCGCGATCGGGGTCTTCCCCGTGGGCTCGATCACGGCCACCTTCCTCGCGATCTCGTCGAGCGAGCGGGCCCGGAAGTTCACGGCGCGGTAGTCGTCCGAGCAGTCCTTCGTGCGCCGCGCCCCGTATACCCGAAGGCTCACCTCGGCCTTCTCCTTCCACTGCTCGATCAGGTAGCGGGAAAGCAGGCGCTTGGCGAAGTACATCTTCGTCTTGTCCTCCTCCAGCATCTCGGCCATGGACCCCGACCCGTCAACGATCACCTGGACCTTCGGCGGAGGGCCTTGCGGTCCGGCCGTCTCTTCCCCGTAAACCACCTCGAGGTCGGCCTCCGTGGGCTTGCCCGCCTTGCCGATCACCGTCGGGCTGAGGCCGTCGTCGGGGCCGGGGGGGCGGACGACCTCCTCTTTCTCCCCTCCCTTCCCTTTCTCGGAGTCGAAAATCATCTTCGTCTGCGCCGCGGCGGCGCCCGCCGCGAGGAGCGCGGCCGCCGCGCCGCATACCCAACCTGCTTTGCTCCGTCCTTTCATCCCCATGCTTCCCTTCAGTTGGTCGGCTTCAGGAACTGGCAGATGAAGTCATCCAGACGCACGCCCACGGAAACCGACCAGTAGGTGTAGGATTCCGAGGTGACGGTGTTGGGGGCCAGCCCCTCCGGAAAAAGCGTATCACCCGCCTGCTGCCCCGAGAACGCCAGGTTGTACTTCATCACGCCGTAATGCGCGTCGATCTCCCAGCGCTTCAGGAAGGGGATCCAGTAGAAATAGAGAAAACCCGTCACCCCCACGCGCCACTCCATCGCCGAGCCGCTGCCTTCGGTTCCCCGGAGCACCGCGACGTCTCCGTTCTCGACGTCGAGCGCGCTCACCAGGGGATAGAAGGAGCCGTCGAGGTAGATGCGGTGAAGGGACATGAACGGGAAGAGGCGCCGAGTGGTCCAAACCACGGAGTTGAACTCCCAGGCGAACCGGACGCCGAGGCCCAGGCTCACGTAGTCCGAGCTGATCACCGCCTCGTCGGGGTTCGTCGTGCGGAACTCGTCCACGAGGTAATGCAGGCGCAGCGTGGGCCTGAACTTGCCGCCGAACATCCTCCGAAATCGGTAGTTCACGGTGATCTTGCTGTAGGACTGGTCGGTCACCGCGTCCTCGCGATAGTACGTGGAAGTGGGAAAAACGCCCGAGTAGCTCTCCCATTCCAGCCCCCAGCGCCAGATGAACTCCGGGTACCATTCCACGATCATCGAGGAGAACCGGTAACCCGGAACGATCTTGTAGGCGTTGCCCGAGGTGTCGCTGTCGGTGGACAGATCGCCGTTGAAGTAGCCCAGGCCGATGTGGATGTACCCGGGGTCGCCGGGGATGTCCGGAGGATCGAAGCCGCTGACGTCGAGCTTCTCCTCCTCGTTCTCTTCGCTCGCGAACGAAGGGGAAGCCAGCGGCACCGCTAGATCGTCCTCCGCGGGCACCTTGATGATCTCCTCGAGATCGAGCTTCACGAGGGCCATGCCCGCCTCGACGGACTGCACCTCTCCGCGCGCCATCATGTCGAGCCCCACCTCGGTCTTCCGGAAAAAGAGCACGTAGGTGCCCGGAGTGTAGACCTTCCCCTGCGTGTCGACCACGATGAACCCCGCCTGCTCCCCGTCCACGCGGAGCGAGCGCTTCACCGTCTCCTCGATGCTCTCCTTGAGGAAAGGGTTGATCTCCTGGGTGTCGCCGGGTTTGGCGCGCACGGCCTCCTCGGGCTTGTCGCCGAGCACGGCCAAAGCCGCGCGCGGCGCCACCGAGGCGGCGGCCGCGAGGAATAGGAAGATCGGCCTGAGCCTCATCACACCTGATTGATTTTACACGGGGATCAACGCACGCGGAACACCGCAGCGCCCGGGCGGTCCACCACTACCGTGAGGTTGCTCGCGGGAAGCGTGAGGATCGTGTTGAAGTTGCGGTCCGTCGCCAAGACGTTGACGTCCCAGGTGCCCGTGTCGATCGAGAACACCTGACGGCCCAGCCGGCTGATGCCGTACAGCATGCCGTTCGTGGTGTCGTAGGCCATTCTGCGCCCCGAGGAGGGCGTGTCGGTCTGCGAGGAGCTGATCTCCATCACGCCCACGAAGCTGATGTCGCCCGAGGCCGGCACGGCGGGGGCCGGATCCTGCAGAACGGCGATCCCGCCCGTACCCGCCAGGTAGATGAAGGCCCGGTTGTTGGCGCTGTCCACCAGGATGTCGGTGGGCATGCTGTCGATGTTCGTGCCATCGAAGATGTCGATCGAGGTGAGGTAGACCGGCGGATTGCTCGTTTCCACCGGCGCGATGTTGAACACATGCAGGCGGTAGCGCTGGGCCACCTGGCTTTGCGTGGTGACGTAAAGCCGCTTGGAGTTCGTGTTCACGCCCAGGCCGTACACCGTGTCCGTGGGCACCATGCCGCCCGGGAAGATCCCCACGGCGGGCGCGCCGTTGCGGTCCCACATCACGTTGTTGCCCGTGTCGGTGGCCCAGAACACGTTGTTCCCGTTGAAGATGTAGGAGGCGGTGGGCCTGCGTCCGTAGCCGCTCACGCCAGCGTAGTGGTTGGTGGGGCAGGCGCCGGCGCACTGGTACGCGGAGGTCAGAGTGCTCGGAAGCGCCGTGAGATCGCCCTTGAGCTTCACGGAGTTCATCGTGTTGGTGTGGGGCCCGGTGCGAGCGAACTTCGGCGTCAGCACGGCGTTGAACACGTTTTCGCTCTCCCAGTAGTAGGAAATGCGCTCGCTCACCTCGCCCGCCACCCAGGGCAGGAGCTCGTAGCGGTTCCAGTTCCCGGAGGAAAGCACCCCGTTCGGCACGGTGATCGTGCCGTCGGTGAAACGCAGGAACCAGATGAAGTTCCGCGTGAAGGGCGCGAGCAAGTAGCTCCCCGTGAAAACGAGGAAATCCTGGTTGTTGGGGCCCGCCGTGGTGTGGATCAGGTCCTCGGTCGTCCAGTTGATGTTGGCCACTCCGCCGCCGCGGGCCGTGGCGACGTCGAACACGGACTCCGGCACGAGGTAGACGTTCTTGACCTTGAGGTTCCAGGAAACGGTCGCCGTGCCGCCGCCGTCCGTCACCACGCACTTCACCACGTGCTCGCCCGGCTTCAGGGGCCCCGCCACGCCGTCCGGGTCGGCCGATCCGGCGAGCAGGTCCGGCCGGTAGCTGAACGCCGGGCCTTCGTCGGCCTTCAGCACGTTGTCCACGTACCAGCGGTAGTGGAGCACGTCGTTCACGTTCGCGTCGGTCGCGGTCACCGAGAACGACGCCGTTTCCAGCTCCTGGACGCTCACCACGGGGCCGGTGCCGGGGACCGTGCCGCTGATGATCGGGGTGGCCTCGGCCGTGGGCACCACCGGGTCCTGGATCTTCAGGTTGAACTCCACGGTGTCGGTTTCGAGCGTCACGGTGTCGCGCACGCGGATCCGGATCAGGTGCCCGCCCGCCGGCCCAGGGCCGTAGGGAGCCGTCATGTCGTCGGTTTCAGGGCCCGGGCCGTCCGGGTCCGTGTAACGCGGCAGCCAGGTGATCACGCCGGGAACGTCCACGCCCGGCACTCTCGGAGGATCGGAGCCGTGCGGGGTTTCGCCAGGGGCGCCGATGCAGACTCCGTTCTGAAGGCCGCAGGCCCGGGGCGAAACGAGGATCGTGTACTCGAGCGGATTGCCCTTGGAGTTGTTCACCAGGGTCTCATACCGGAATTTCTGCAGCGACAAGCCCGATACGCTTTGCTCCATGTAGTGGTCAGGCACGGCGCCCGCCATGCGCGGGCTCACGAAGAACACCGGGGCCTGCACCGTGAGCTCCAGGGGCGTGGATCCCGCGGCCTTGAGCGAGAGATCGCCGTTCCGGCCCTTGTCGCCGGCGTCGTTCACGTAAAGCGTGGAGCGGTGCGTGCCGAGCTGGCCTCGTTGCGGGCACCACTCAAGCCGGTAGCCGGCCACGTAGTAGGCCCCGGCCTGGTGCGGCGGATCGATCATCGTCAGGCGCGGCACCGCGAGGCTCGGATCCAGCGCGCCGCCAGGCACGAGCCGGCACTCGTCGACGAGGAGATTGCCATCGTAGGCCGGATCGTACTCCAGCGGCTCGATCGGCCAGTGAGGGAGCACTCCGTGGCAGTTCTGCTGATACGGGGCTTCGGGGCTGTCCAGCGAGAGGAGGCCGGGCATGGGCGGCGAGCTGTGCACGAGGTTCGTGCCGTTCGCGTCCTGGCATGTGGTCAGGTACGGCGAGAAGGCGCCCCAGCCGCCGAGGGGCGTGTAGGCGTCGACGTCCCTGACCGTGAAGTCCTGGCTGTAGTAGCCATCCGCCAGCCAGGTGAACTTGTTGTTCGCGCCGATCGGCATGAACTCCGGCGGGTTGTTCCGGTTCTTCACGCGCACCAGGAAATGCCCGTAGACCGTTTGGCGCACGCCCGGGTTGGCGGGGGCGTCGTTGGCTCGGACCCGGACGATGAAGCCCTCGTTGCTCGAGAACTGCTTGGCCTCCTGGTCCGTGGGGTTCCAGGTGATGCGCGCCGTGGTCTCCGAACCGATGCCGCCGGGCAGGCTGTAGTTGATGTTCTGGATCGCGGTGGTCAGGCCCGGAGGCTTCGGCACCCAGGCGCCCAGGGCCACATCCCAGACGTTGGGCTCGGTGGCCACCTGGATCGTCCGGAAGTCCGTGGTCTTGTCCGGGTCCTTGAGGAAGAAGTTGTAGGTGCTCGAGTTGCCCTCGACGAAGTCGCCGAGGTCCACCGGGTTCCCGGTGGAGTCCGCGATCGGCGTGCCTGGGGGCACGAAGTCCGAATACGTGAACACCGGAGCGTCGTTGATCTCCTGGACGGTGATGCTGATGTTGTGCAGCCGGATGTTCGTGCCGACCGGGAAGGTGTGACCGTTGTCGTTCACGGTCACCTGAAAGGTGTAGCCGTTGGCGATGTCGTCCGTGGAGTGCCGGTAGCGGATGTAGCACTTGCGCGCCTGATGGTGGGAAAGGCCCGCCGTGGAGGTGCAGGGCGTGCAGCCGTTGAAGAGATTGGGCGAGTCCACGGCGGGCGTCCGGCAGAGAGCCACCGTGCCCGTGGGAGCCTGGCCGATGTAGGCGTGCGAGAAGGTGTAACGCTCGAAAGATTCCTGAGGAAGCATCGGGAACGCCATGTTGTCCGTGGCCTCGATGGGGAAGCCCAAAAGATCGTTCCCCTCCACCACGATCGTGGAGGCGCCGGAGTTGAAGGATGGCGGAGTATTGCGGTCCTCGAAGCGGATCACCATGGGGCGCGTGGGGATCGGCCCCGGATCCAGCACCCGGGTCACGTTGCCGTTGGCCGTGGACTGGGCGGGCGTCATCAGCACCGCGGCGTCGAGCGTGTAGCGCTTCCCGTTCGGCGAGCGGACCGTGTAGCCGGCGGGAATCACGAGCGGGTTCGTCGTGTCGGTGCGGCTGAACTGCACCTGGCCGTTCCACTGGAAACCCACCGCGTTGGTCAGAGTCACCGTGGGATCGCTTAAGGGCGTCGTGAGGCGGGTGACCTCGTTCACGGCCGTGGAGGCCCCGTCGAAGAGGTGGGCCACGAACTCGAAGCGGTCCACGCCCAGCGTGGAACCGTTGGCCGCGAAGGGGTAAATCTCCCAGTACTCGTGGTCCATCACGTTGGCCGGGTTGGAGACGGTCACCGAGGCGTCCGCCAGCGGCGCGGAAAGCACCCGGATCGCAGTGGGCGGCACCACGATGGTCTGGCGCACCACCTGGACGTCCAGGAACGTCGCCGCGGCCGGCATGACGTAGTTGTCGGTGACGAGGTACTGGATGCTGTGCACGGTATTCCCGAACAGCGACTCGTCGGTCCGCACGAGCATCCCGTTCGGGATCGTGGCGTCTGTGCCGCCCACCGCGCGAGAGAAGCGCACCGTGCCGATGCTCCCGCTCACGGGCGCCAGATTCGACACGGTGATCGTGGGGTCGGAGGAGGCCGGGCCCTCCATGATCACGAGGGTGCCCGGCGGCGCGGTGCGGTTGATCGCGCGCAGGGGCACCGAGAGGTATTCCATGTCCGGGGTGAGGGTGGCGGCCTCGGCCACTTCCCACTCGATCCGATGCATGGCGTTCGCCGGGAAGTCCGTCCGGACCACGAAGCCCTCGGGCACGATGATGTCCCCGCCGCCGTAGACGACGGCCCGCTGCAGAAGCGCCGTCCCCGCGTAGGGCGAGCGGAGCGCGGCCGAGACGCAGAATTCCCCCGACCCCAAGCGGGAGATCGCCGGGCCGGGCCGGTTGAAGCGCTTGGACCAGTTGTAATAGACTTCGGGTGTCGAGCAGTCCCGGACGAACGAAGCCACCGGCCAGGGGATGCCGCGATACTCGATGTAGGGGGGATCGATGTCCTGATCGATCCCGTCGTTGTTCATCGTCTGGAAGTAGGACTGGTCGCTCAGCGTGGCGTTCTGCGGGGCGGCCGGCCCCCAACAGGCCATCTGGTTGCGGTCCTCCGCCACGACCGGCACGGACAGCAAGGGGGCCGTGCCCCCGTGATCGTCCGAGGCGTTCACGAAGAGGTTGCCCGCCTTCAGCATGTGGGTGGGGCGCCAGGTGTAACTGAACACCGTCTGCGGCACGGGCACGGTTTCCACCGTGCTCCCGTTCGCCGTCAGGGTGCTCCCCAGGCTGCCGGAGATGCTCACGTTCACGAGGTCCGGCGGAGTGGCGCCCGCGAGGTTGTCCGGGTCCTGAACGATCACCTCGAAGGTGAAGAGCTGCCCCAGCCCGGGGCCCGGCACGTTGGTATCCGGGTCGTCCCCGAGGCAGGCGTCGTACTCGCGAGCCGGATCGTGAAGAGGGTTCGTGGGCGTGATCCCGCCCCCCACCACGAAGGGCGGGGAGTTGATGTCGGTCACGGAAACCGACACGATCCGGAATTCCAGGCCAAGTTTTCCGTCGTCGAGTCTCAGGCTCAGAGAACCCGATCCGACGCGGGCATCGGCGTTGTCGGGCGTCCACTCCAGGCGGACGAAATCCTCGGTGACCGCGCTCACCGTGCCCGCTCCCGCCTGCACCGCCGGCGTGCCCTGAGTGAGGTTGCGGAGCGTGGGTTTGGTCGAGAAGCCCGCGTCGGCGAGCGACCACAGCAACGGGTCGAAGTCCGGATCCTCCCCTCGAAGGTCGCAGAACCAGGGCTGCCCCTCGATGAGCGACGTGGAGCAGATCCCGAAGATCAGGGGCTTCCGGTTCACGTCCTGGATGAAGAGATCCCACTGCACGGGGATGACGCGGCCGCCGTCCGAGATGAGCACCTCGAGATCGTAAGGCGCGGGCCTACCGTCGTCGAAGTCCGGCAGCCAGTAGAACTGCTGGAGGTTCTGGAGCACCACCTGCCCGTCCTGCCTCCAGACGTAGAACAGAAGGTCGCCGTCCGAGTCGCGGGCCTCGGCGGTGACCGTCAGCGGCACGCTCTCCATCCCGTTGACGGCTCCGGCCGCAGTCGTGGCGAACTCATCGATGTAGGGCGGGTTGTTGATCCTGCCGAAGGGGTAAGGCGGCGCCAGCACGTTCCCGTCGACGTCGTGACTGAAGTCCACCCCAACCGTCGCGGCGAGCGCGAAGAACTCCGGGTTGTTGGAGAGGCTGTTTCGCAGGAACTTGTACAGAAGATCCGGATTCATGTCCCGGCTCAGCCCGAAGGACGCGATGCGGTCCTCCACGAGCTGATTCACGTAGTCCTGAAGGACCTCGATCTCCCCGCGCGTGAAATCCTGCACGAGCCGGTTCGGGTAGTTCGAAAGCAGCTCGTAGACGAGCGTGGACTCGAGGCTGGGCTGCACCGGGTTCTCGTCGAACACGAAGGAGTAGAGGGTGGTGTCGTGGTACTCCATGTCCACCTGCAGAACGAGCATGCCCGACAGGATCAGGCCCTTCGGGACGATCGTGGAGTGGTTCACCGAACCGTCGAGCAGCAAGCTGTTCGGCGGGGTGACGTTGAAGATCGTTTCCAGCATCCCGTTCGTCGGGAGCACCTTGCGAAGGTAGACCTGATACTTGTCGTCGGAGTAATAGACGAACTCGGAGGTGTTGTACTGAACCTGGCCTCCGGGCGGGATGACGATCTTCTGGGTCTCGGGAGCCTCGCAGCCGGACAGGAGGAGCAGCGCCACGGAGAGGGTCTGACCCCAGCTCAATACGAGCCGGGCGGCCAGCCGCCGCGCGCGGGAAGCCCCCGCCAGCTCGAATTTCACTCCCCCCACGTACCGCATCTGACTCCTTCGGGCACGGGCCCCGCGCGATCAATAGAACAGGAAGAACACCCCCAGATCGACTCCCACGACGGGCAGCTCCCCGTCGTGCACCGCGGACGGCACCAGGATGTCCGCCGTGCCGTCGTTGTTAACGTCACCCATCGAAAGGTTGTATTCGAAGAACGCGTTGTTGTTGCCCGCGTACCCAGGGACCATCGAGTACGGGTTGTATTTCGTGTTCGGGCCGAGCACGACCGTCACGTTCGGGAACTCCTCGGCGTACAGACCCTGGTTGCTGCCGAAGAACACCACTCCACGGCCCACGTTAGATCTTCCCGTGATCGGGTCGTCGTAATAGGGCGTGGCCAGGATCACATCATCGAAGCCGTCGCCGTTCACGTCGCCCTTGTCGCGGCGGCCGCCTCCCATCGTGATTCCGTACTGCTCGCCGGCGAGCGCGTCTTTCACGTAGAACTTCTGCATGAAGGGCTTCTTCTGGCCCCCGGCCGCCGTGCAGGTCCCCTCGGCCGGCGCGCTGGAGTTGATGTCTGTGACCGCGCTATCCATCGTGCCATCGCCCGATCCGGTGCGGAGCTGGTAGTTCATGAAACGTTCCGCCTTGTCGGCGACGATGAACTCGTTGTCCAGACCGCAGACCGGGCCGTAGATGAGGTATCCGGTTCCGACGTTGTTCAGCCCCGGCACCGACTCCGTCGGGCCAGCGATTACGAGATCCTCGAAGCCGTCGCCGTTCACGTCGCCCGCGTTCGAGACCCGCGCGCCGAAGCGGCGGTCCTGGACGTTCATGCCTGGCACCACCTCCGGAATCGGCGGCGAGATCGCCCGAAGCGGCAGGTCTGGGGCAATCGGGGAAGAGAGGGCCGTGCGCAGGCTCCTGTCCCGGTCCGATCCTCCGCACTCCATGGGCGGAAGATCGGTATCTTCCACGTGCGCGGCGGACTGACCGTAGACCAGGCCCGAGTCGTGCGCGCCCACGCCCCCGCCGCGGGGCGCGTTCCGGTAAGGATAGTAGAGACCCCGATCAGTGCCCCTCAGCCCCATGGGCTTGCCGTGGAACACGAACAGCCGGCCGTAGTTGCGGTAGGGAATCGTGGTGAACTGGTTCAGCATGGTCCAGTCCCAGCAGTCGATGTCCTCGTAGCCCGGCGCTCCGATGATGAGCGAGTCGATGTGGCCTAAATCAGGATCCGCGGGATCATTGAGATTCACCACGGCGATCGAGGAACCGAAGGCGTGACTCTGCAACTTCTGGAAGCCGTACTGGATCAGCTCGAACACGGGATTCGGGATGTAGCTGTTCTGGCAGTCCTTGGCGTCGGCCGGACCCGTGCAGGGCGTCTCGGTCAGATCGGCTCCGTCTTCGCCCTCAAGGCCGTAGCTGTAGATCAGCTGCCCGGCCGTCGTGACCACGGACCCTTCGGCCGGGATCACGAAGTCCACGGAACCAGGGGCGGGGGCGCCGGGATCGCCGATGCCGCGCACCGAGGGAGTCTGAATGCCAGCCGCCGAACCGTAGAGCACGAACACCGCGCCATGGTAGGTCACCGGCGAGCCCACACCGAGGCCGTTGTCGCAGTAGGTGCCAGTGAGGGGGTCTTCCGCCGGGTCATCGCAGGGCCAGGGCGTCGCCGGGTCCGCGGAACGGCTCACCGCGGGGTCGGCGATCACGAGGTCCGATTTGCCGTCGCCGTTGAAGTCGCCGTGATTGAAGGGCCAAACCCGCATGCTGACCGAGATGGTGTCGGCGATCGGGTCGATGAAGCTCGGGGTGAGGGTTCGCGACACGATTTGCGGATCGTTCACGGCCGGAGCCCAGGTCGGGTTCGTGACCGCCTGCAGGCCATTGGCCGTGCCGAAGTAGAGGATCAGCGAGGAGTACCCGTTCCAGAAGAGCACGTCGTCGAAGCTGTCGCCGTTCACGTCGCCGGCCGCGGTGGCGTAGGTGGCCCACCCGTTGCCCTCGCTGTTGGGTTTGGTGATCTTCTGGGGCAGCATGATCCCCGGCAGGGTGTCGGAGTTCGAGCGCGTCGCCATCGGGAAGCATTCCGGGATCTGAGAAGGGCTCGGGTTCGTGAACACCTGGTCCAGGTGATTCCTGCAGAACGTCGAAGTGATCAGACCCGACGGCGAACCAAAGTAGATCACGGCCTCGAAGAGCACGGCTCCCGCGGAGTCGTACTTCTTCATGCGCGCGAAGGCGTCGTCGTACCCGTCGCCGTTCACGTCGCCCACGATGCGGGCCGTGAAGTAGCCATAGGACTGCGGAGTGGCGAGCACGTCGTCGATCCTCACCACGGAGTCGAACACCACGGCGCCCAGCGTGCTCCCACCGGTGAGGAATAGGTGGCCCTGGCCGCCCGCGGGCCGGGTGGAGTCGTCGAAGGGGGCGCCCGCGGCGACGTCCATGAGGTCAACGGCCTGTGCGTTGACGTCGCGGTCGAAGTTCCCGGCCGCCACGGAGTAGCCCAGGCGGTCGTTCGCGTCGCCCGTGGAGCTCACGAGCTTCTTGAAGTTCGTGGTGAGGCCGTATCCCGGCGTATTTCCGTCGAGCGAGGTCGGGCCGCTCGTGAAGGCGTAGATCGCGCCCGCGCTGCCCCCGTTCGTCGAGTCGAACTGGGCTCCCACGATCAGGTCGTATACGCCGTCGGCCGTGAGGTCCGCCACGGCCACGGAGTTAGGCGTGGTGCCTAGGCCCGAGCCCACACCCAGGGAGTTCGGCTTCAGCCGCACCGGGGCGCAGTTGCTCTTCACCGTGTCGGTCATGGTGGGATCCATCCAGCCGCCGGCGGGCCAGGTGCTGAACCCCGGGCAGTTCGGATCGTTGAGACGGAACTGCGTGGTGATGCCATCCCAGGAACGGGTGCCGAATCGGCGGCCCCGGTTTCCGAAGTACTGCCACACCTCGCCGGTGTTGTCCAAGCCGTGCGCGGTGACGAACACCTCGGCGAAGCCGTCGCGGTTCGGGTCCTTGTAGCGCTTCGAGCGCGCGGTGCCCTCCACGGGGGCGGAGGTCATCCAAAGCTGGTTGAGCTCGTTGTAGTAGCTCGGGATCCCTGCCAGGGCCACGGCCCGGCCGAAGTATGTGGTGTCCGCGCGAGGCGTGAGGATATTGTACCCGGGCAACCCGCCGCCGGACTCGGCCGCGCTCCGCACCAGGCAGCTGAAGTGGAACTCCCTTCCCGCGAAGCCAGGGCCGCCCATTTTGCGGCTGCCGCAGGCCCAGAAGGCGTCGCGCCCCGGCGTCTCGGGCAGGGCTGGCGGGACCACCGAGTTGTAGCTTCTGCCGTAGAAGATGTAGGCCGCGCCCGTGGAGGTCCCCGAGGAGGTGCTGGCATTGACGTTGAGGAAGAAGTTCTCCGAGCCGGGCCCGGCGGCATAGGGGGCGAAGCCGTTCACGGCGCCGCTACGGACCCAGCCCCCGTCGCTGATGTCGAAGAACAGACCCGCCGTGGAATCCGTATTGCCGAGCCCGCCCGCGTTCAAGGCGTTCCAGTCGGCCTGGTTGAAGGGGTTCTGGTACTTGAAGCCCGGAGCGCCCACGATCATGTCGGAGCCGCCCTTGGCGGCCGGGTCGCCGGGGAGGGTCACGCGATAGAGGCCGTCGATGTCGGCTCCGCCCGCGATCGACCAGCCGAAGTACTGGTTCTCGTGCGGCTGCGGGGGATAGATCTTGAGGAAGCGGAATCCCGCGTGGACGTCAGGGTCCGGAGAGGCCCCCGCCGGCGCGAATGGATACTCCATGCCCAGCCCCTCGGGCGAGCCGAAAAACACGGCCACGTACCCGACGTTCTGCTTGATCTCCGTGAGCAGCGAAGGCACTCCGGCCGTGGCCTTGCCGTCCCAGTCGGCGTAGGGCGCCCCTACCGCGAGGTCGTCGAATCCATCCGCGTTGAAATCGCCGATGAAGCTCACCGATTGCCCGAAGAAGTCGCCGTTGGACGTGATGCCGCTCTGCGTGGTTTTGTAGGGCGCGGGAAGCGCGTTCGGCAGCCCGCTGGTCGGGAAGCTCGGCCAAAGCGAGTAATCCGCGTAGATCCGCACGGGGTTGCAGCCCGCCGGCGTGCAGGTTCCCATGTTCGCCGTGAAGTCGCTCAGGTGGGCCGGCGCCGCCAGGCCCTCGGTGCTCCCGAAGAACACGAAGGCCGACCCGTAGGCCCAGGCAGTCGCTCCGCCGCCGGGGATCACGCTGTCGAGGCCCGGCGCCCCGACGATCAGCTCCTGGCAGTCGTTCAAGCCTTCCTTGTCGCCATTGAGATTGCCGCCGCTCGCGAGCGAGTACCCGAAATACGAGCGCCAGGGCAGGTCGTCGAAGGTGATGATCTGGGGATCGGACCCAAACTCCCGCTCGAAGCTCAAAGCCGGCGTTTTCGTCGTGTTCTCGGCGAGCGAGGGATGCGTCTCGAGAGGGCCGTCGGAGTAGTAGACCAGCACGGCGCCCGCGAGGGCGTTTTTCACGTACTTGCTGCCCACGCTGGCCTCTGGCATTCCGACGGCGAGGTCGGCGTAGCCATCGCAGTTGAAGTCGCCCGAGGCCATCGAGCTGCCGAAAAAGGCCTCACCCGTGCCGATGTTCTGCTCCGGGGGAAGATCGAGCTCGTCCGACTCCGCTTTCACGTAGGTCTCGAGGCCGTCGATCACCAGGGTCTCGTTGATGCTTCCGCCCACGCCGGTGTCGTCGTAGGTGACGTGCACGGAGATGTCCTCGATCCTGCCCCGCCCCAGGTTGGACGAGCTCGAGAACACCACCGTGCCTCGCCCGACCAGGGGGTCGGTGACGGGATCGTCGCCCACGTACACCTGGCTCGTGTAGTACTGTTCCAGGAAGAGCGCGTTCACCGTCGGGCGGATCGTCACGAAAGGAAGCGACCCGATCACCCGCTCGGGAACGGAGACGCAGCCGTCCAAGCAGTTCTGCTGGAAGGTCACCGCGGGGAAGCTCGAGTCCGTGAACTCCGTCAGGGCCACGAGGGGCCGCGAATAGGTGCCGTCCGAGTATTTTGCGTGCACCATGAAGTGGTAACGCGTGGAGCCCGGCAGGCCCTGCACCACCCTCATCTGGCCCTGCTGCGTGACGTTCACGTCGGCCCAGCTCGAGGTGTTCGCGGCGGAGGGGTCCTCCCAGGGGAGCCAGTACACCAGGAACTCCACGAAGTCGTAAGGGTAGTTCCAGGTGATCACCGGGTCGCCGTCCTCGTTCTTGGAGATCGTGTCGATCCCCTCGAAATGGCCGGGCATGGTGATGGCGATCTCCTTCTCGAAGCCGGAACGCTCGCTGCCGTTCACGGCCACCACCGAGAACGCGTAGCTCTGGTTCGGGTCGATGTTCTCTTCGAGCTCCGCGTTGTCGAAGATCCGCGTCGTCAGGGGCTCGGACGAGAAGTTCCCGTAAACCTCGTACTCCTGATAGCGGTAGTTCGTGGTCCAGGTGATGCGCACCGCCTCGGGAGAGAGCGCGTTGACCGAGTCGACCCCGGTGAACACGTCCTGGACGGATCCGCCGCGCACTCCCTCTTTGCAGGCAGGGAGCGACGCGAGCGAAACCGCTCCCACGAAGGCGGCCGCGAGGCCTAGGCGCGAGCAGCGCTCAGTAAAGGACATGGAGCACCCCCACCGAGAAGGCTTGATTCGAGGGGTGCCGGCGTCCAACGCCCCCCACCAGAAGGTCCATGAGGCCGTCGCCGTTGATGTCGCCCGCGGACTCCCCCGTGATATACGTGTACTCGTACTCCTCGCGGCCAGGCATGTAGAGCTGCCAGGGCTCGCACACGGGGCTTGTCCCGCCGTGGCACTTCGGCGAGGGGCTCGGGGTCTGAGCGGCCTGCAGGCCGAAGTCGGAGCCGAAGTACAGCACCACGTATCCCGTCTCCTGCAGACTCTGATCGATGTCGTAGTCCCCGCCCGGCACGTTCACCGCCAGATCGGCGAACCCGTCCTTGTTGAAGTCGCCCAGGGCCGTGATGCCGTAGCCGAAGTCGTAGCCCCCGAGCAGATTGAGGGGCCGCAGGGTCTGGGGCTCGGGATCGGTCTGCACGGCGATGAGCTTGTTGAGGTCGTCCGCGGGGACGAAGGTGCCGCCCCAGTGATCGCGGCTCGCGATGTCCGAACCCCCGAAGAAGCCCACCACGCCGGCGCCGCCCACGTTCCCGAGGTAGTACGTGAACACGTTCGGTGCCGCTCCGCCCGGCGCGCTGATCGCGACGTCCGGCGCGAGATCGGCGTTCACGTCGCCGAGCACCGCGATCTGATGGCCGAACTCGCCCGAAACGAGCCCGGCCTGCGGCGGTTCGATCACCTGCAGCGGCGTGGCCACCAGGCCCGTGGAGCTGCCCTTGTAGAAGTACACCCGCCCGTAGCCCGTGCCGCCGCGCGCCCAGGGATCGCTCACCAGCAGCTCGTCGAAAAGCTCACCCGGGGCCTCCATCGAGGGCATGGCCGCCACCGCGAAGCCGAAGCGCTCACCGTCGCCCACGCCGTCGGTATCCTCATCGTCCGGGTTGGCGAGCATCTGGATGCTGCAGACCGGGTTTGGATCGGTGTTGCAGGCGGAGTGGGCCACCACCTCTTTCTTCAGGCTCGTGACCGGATCGCCGTCGTGCAGGAGGATCTTTCCCGTGGCGCGGTTGACCTGAAGGCCGATCGGCGAGCCATAGAGGATCAGCACGCGGCCTTTGTTGGCGTTGCCGTAGTCCACGTCCAGGCTGCCGGCGAGCGGGGCAGGAACCGGCAGGCTGAAGTTCGCGACGTAGGGGCCCACGGCGCTGAATCCGAGCGCCGCCTGGCGCGGGAGCTCCTCGCTGTAGCCCGTACCCATCGCGATGTCCTGGCAGCCGTCGCCGTTGAAGTCGCCGTGCGTGACCGCGCCCATGTAGGTGTAGCGGCCCGCGATCTCGCGCTGGAGCGCCCAGGTGCGAATCTGGAGAGTGACCGGGCCACCGGGCGGCGAGCTGCCCCACGCCCCGAAGCGGTGCGGGTTCGTGCCGATCGGCGCGATCGTGGGCGGCGTGCCCGCCACCAGGCCCGAGAACGAACCAAAGAAGAGGTAAGCCTGGCTGTCGCTGAGGACGAGGGCGTCGGCGAAGGGATTGCAATCCACGCTGCCCACGCCGAAGAAAGAGGATCCGACCGTTGAGTCCGTGGAGACGCGCACGAGGAGCGGAGCCTGGCCGATCGGGTTGTAGGAAGGCTCCGGAGAGGTGATGAGCCCGCCGGCCGATCCGTAGAACACGACGACCTTGTAGCTACCCGCCGCCGCGATGTGAGTCATCACGTCGTCGAAGCCGTCGTTGTTCAGGTCGCCCATGACCTTCGCGTTCTGGAACTGGTAATTCACCTCGCGGCTCACGTTGGCGTTCAGGATGTGGCCCTGCTTGGCGTAATCGTCCGGGAGCGCGGGCGTGGGCAGGGCCAGGTCGAAGGTGCCGTTCTCGGAGGGGTTGAATCCCGGGCGCGAGACGAACACGAAAGCGCGGCCGTTGAAGGGGGCATCCGTGGAGTCGGAGGCCGCCGCCGCCACAAGATCGCCGCCCGGGTTGGGATCGCTTGAGACGGCGTTGAAGTCGCCGCCGGCGATTCCGCCGCCGCCGAAGGCCGCGCCGGACGAGAGATCCTTCGGGTAGACCATGGCCGCGCCGAAGGGGCTCACCCCGCCGCTGTACCAGGTGCAGTCGCCGTCGCAGGCTCCTGCCTCGATCGTCGAATAGACCGCGTGGGTCACCTGGCTGCCATTGTCGATGCCCCAGGTGGAGGTATCCGGCTGGTACACGTAAACCACGCCGGCGTCGCCGATCACGCCGGTGCCGTCGGACTTCATGACGTCGCGGCCGGGAGCGGCGATGGCGAGCGCCGGAAGCCCGCGGTCGATCATCTTCAAGGGATCCGGGATCACGCCGAAGGCCGCGCCGAAATGGTCGGCCGCGCCCGGCGGGTTGCGATAAAGCCCCTGGTGCCGGCAGCTGAAGCCCGCGGCGCCTCGGTTCACGTTGTTGTTGGTGCGGTTGCACGGTACCGCGTTCTGCGCGGTGACGTTGTGAGGCGCCGCGCCCAGGATGGCCTGTATGCCCTGGTTGTTGAGGCTCGACTCGGGCGTGACGTAGTACCCGAACACTTTGCCGGAGTCGATCACGCCGCTCACGTCGTAATAGGGCGCCCCCACGAACAGGGCCCCGGTCACGTTCGGGGGCGGCGGCCCCCCACCGACGATGAAGAAGGGATCGGTGGGATAGCCGTTGAGGTTCGGCACACCCAGGATCGAGGCGCCGTATTCCACCTCCGTCATGGCCGCGATCTCCGAGGGGAAGTGCTCCTGGCACTCCCACAGGTTGATCCGGTCCTTGTCGGGGTGCGTGGACGGGGTTCCGCCGAGCGCGCTGTTCTGGGGGATCTGCCCTTTGCAGGTGATGATCGAGCCCCGGCTGGTGGCGCGGCCCGGCACCCCGATCACGAGGTCATCGCACTTGGTGAAGTCGTATTCGCCGCAGGCGGCGCCGCAAACCGGGAACCCGGGCGGGTTCATGTTGCCGTCATGGTCCGGATCGCGGTAGTTGCGCGAGGTGCCGGCGTTGTCCGTGAGGCACTGCCTGGAGTTGTAGGCCGTTCCCAGGGCTTGGCCGAAGCCATGAGAGCCGTTGAACTTGCCGAGACCAGTCGGAAACTCCGCGGCGTCCACCGGGGCCAGGAGATCCAGGTCATCGATGTCGCCCGCGCCGACCAGCCCGGTGCCGCGGATGTGCGTGAAGGCGCGCGAGGCCCCCGTGGGCACGAGCCCCTGCCCGCTCCCGCGGTAGACGTTCACGCCCCAGGTACTGGTCGACGACTCAAACACGGTGACGGCAAGCTCGTCGTAGCCGTCGTTGTTGTAGTCGCCCGCCGTGATGCCCGGCCCGAAGTCCGTATTAGGCTCGTTGAGGCGCACGGCGCGGCACGATCCTGACCCCACGTCGCAGGTGAGCTCGTTGATGCCGTAGTTCGCGCCGCCAGCGCCCGAGACCAGACCCAGGAGCGGGTCGCCGTAGATGGCGTAGACGTAGTCCCCGTCGCCCGTGAGCACCGCGAGGTCGTCGCACTGCTTGACGTTCCTGTACTCGTAGAACGGCGGCGTGGGCGGTGTCCCGAAATTCTTCTGGTTGTAGACTTCCGTGTAGAGCTGCGTGCAGCTGCCGGACACATGCGGGCCCGTCAGGGTATCCATGCGCTTGCAGTCGCCGTTGAAGTTGCCCACCGCGAGGTTCACGCCGAGACGCACGCCGCTCTGCATCACAGGATAGTAGATCAGCTGCGGGTTGGGCCAGCTCGCCGTGGGGCTCGGCGTATCGCCGCTCGTGCAGAGACAGGGGGTGGAATCATTGTTCGAGCAGTAAGGGATGTCGCGGTTACAGAGGGTGCGGCCCGGCTCATAGTTCTCGCCGTCAACGTTCTCCGTGGGCGGATCGTAGCCATAGTAGATCACCACGGCGCCCATGGCCTGGTGATGGAGAGGCGCCACGTAGGGGGTTGCCTCAGGCGCGGCAATGGCCACGTCCTCGAGGCCGTCGCAGTTGAAGTCGCCCGAGGCCACGCGGGCGCCCAGCTTCTGCACGCCCTTGCCGCCGGCCTGGAGCGCCGGGTATTTCGCGCCGAAGGCACCGTCCGAGCGGAAGCTCCGCGAGTAGCTGTTCTGCACGGCCGTGGCGGGCAGGCCCTCCACGACCACATCCACGGTGGCCTGCTGGCCCGCGCCCTTCACGATCGCGTAATACTGGTGGTTGCCGGGGGATACGATGCGCGTGCCGCGTGCCTCGCCGGTGCCGAACTTCGACACCATCTTCTCCTGCGTCACCACGTCGTAGATGTCCGTGGTGTAGGTCGGATCGCCGTCGTTTCCGATCACGAACCAGGGATAGGAGCCGAGCGTGACCTGGGAAACGCTCACCGTCGGCAGGTTCTGCATCGAGGTGTCGGTGATGTCGCACTTCTCCTTGGCCGCGATGACCGCCGTATCCGTGATGCTGGGCTCGCTCGTGCCGTCCTGGTAGGAGGCCACGGCGTAGAAGCAGTACTGCGTGCCGCCGTCGAGCCCCGTGATGGCGGCCGAGTTCCCGGTCGCGGCCGTATAGGCCGACTGGCTGAAATTCCAGGGATCCGTGCCCTTGCGCTTGTAGATCGTGTAGATGACCGATGGATCCTGGCGGCCCCAGCTCACATCGATGCGCGTGGAGGAAACCACCGATACGCCGGCCTGATCCAGGCCCGAGAAGGTGGAGAGCGTGGTGACCGGGAGGAAGTGGTAGAGGCCGACCTCGTTGCCCGTGGCGCCTTCCACGGCCGTCACCGCGAACTCGTAGTAGGTGCCGGACGCGAGGCCCGAAACGGTCGTCGAGGAGAAGCTCTCGGCCTTGATCGGTGCGTTGATGCCCTTCTGGTAGACATTGAAAGAGGTGTGCCGCGCCGTCTTCTTCCAGCTCATGCGGATCGCAGTGGGGCTCACCGGGTAGATCTCGTCGGCGCCGGTGAAAGGGTTGTTGAGGTCGCCGCCCTGGAGGCCCGTCTGCGCCTTGCAGCCGCCCAGGAGGAACGAAGCGCCGAGGAAGCCGAAAAGGCAGACGAGGCTCTGCCGCCTCATACTCCGACGCCTCTGGTCTGATTTCCTCCGGGCCATATCCTTCGCACACGTCCTGCTGGACCCTTGCTGGAGTCAGGTGAGCGGCACTTCTCCCCCACCTGAACTCAGAGTCCGATACTTCTAGTCTACTATCGGCGGGGGGTATTTCTAGCTAAATCTGACTTAACTAATCAAGATTAAGCCCAGGAAACCAGACCGAATTGATGTGTCTGATACACTGCATGTGTCGACCTGGACCTCCTCGGTCAAAGTTGCCGCATGCGCTGCAGTGCGCATTAACCGGACTTCATACGAGGACCGAGGAGCCTGGTATGCGCACCCTCGCCGCGATCGCCGCGTTCAGCCTATTGAGCTCGGCTAGCTCCTACGCCGCCGAGGATCCCATCTGCCCGGGCCCTCCCCTACTGGAGACGCACTGGGAGCAGTGGTCACCACCGGACGAACCCGGCGTGGCGCTCCCCCTGGGGGAATGGCGCCTCCCAGCCGCGTGGAACCGCCCGGACCTCCTGACGGAGGCGGTGATTCAGGCCTGGGCCGAGGTTTCACCCAAGGCGCCCGACGGCGTGAGGGTCCGCGTGCGCTTCGCCTTTCCGAGCGCGAACCCCTTCGGCATCCCCTTCACGTTCCAGCGCCTGGAGCTGAGCTGGCACTCCGAGGAGGGACGCCACGCCACGGTGCTCGACTGGTCGAACGAATGCGGCGACCCGGGACGCTCGATGTTCCCGCGCCAAAGCTTCGAGGCCCTGATGGAGCTGCCTTCGCGCGGCGCCTGGCCGCTCAGCGCGCCGAGGCTGCGCGTCTGGGGCTCGCAGAACTGAGCTTCGTCCAGAGCACCGCGGCCGCCGCGAAAAACCCGATGCAGCCCCACTGCGCGGGCGTGAGGCCCGCATAGCGGAGATCGGCTCCGGGAACGTCGGTGGCGCGCAGGAAGTCGAGCACGAAGCGCAGCGGCGTGTACATCAATGTAACGAGCACGACATAGGTGCCCGCGGGCGCGTTGGGCCGGCGCTTGTGGAACCAGAGAATCCCAGGGAGCATGACGACGAGCGTGTAGACGAGCTCGTAGAAACCCAGGTTGTGCCGGGCGCCTCCCGGATAGGCGAAGGCGAGCGCGAAATCCGTGAGCTGGCCCGGGTGATCATGCACGAGCGTGCAGCCCAGGCGGCCGAACACCCAACCCAGCACCCAGCCCTGGATCATGAAGTCCGCGTACACGCGCCAGGGCCGTTTCATGCGGTGCGCGTAGAGCTGCGAGGCGACGAAAGCGCCGAAAAGCCCGCCGAAGGAGCTCAATCCCTCCCAGAACTTGAAGAGCGTGAGGATGCCGTCCGTGGAGAGGCGCTGCGGGTGGTAGAGGATCACCTCAAGCACGTGGGCCATCACCAGGCCCACGCCCACGGTCCAGCGGATCATCGACTGGAGGTCCTCGTCCTTGATGCCCTTCTCGCGCGCCCGTTTCCGCGCCAGGAAGTATCCCGCCACGATGCCGCCCACCACGAGGGTACCAAAGGGCTTGATGGAGAACGGGCCGTAGATCGGGATCTCCGGAACGAGGAAGTAGGGAATCATGCCGACAGGGTAGATGCCAATTGCCAGAGGGGCAAGGCCCGGGTTACTTCGGGGCGATGAACGTCTGGGTGAAACGGTTGTTCTGGACGATGACGGGCCTCGTGGGCCTGAGCTTCGTGGGCGCGGTGACGACGGCAGTCCTCTACCCCGAGAAAGCAGGCTCCGCCCTCGAGCGCCCCGCCGACTCCGAGATCCCCGTTCCCGCCGGCACGCGCTGAGCCGCGCGCCACCGGCTGAAGGCCATCGTCAAATCAAAACAGAGGCAGCGCTCGCTCCAGAAAGGACAATGGGCTGAGCGGAGCCGGGGCCGGGCCCATGCCCATCAGGCTCTCGAGCGCGCCGAGCGGACCGGCCTCGGGGTCGGCGCTCATGAAGAGCTGCGCGGCCGCTGCATGCTCGGAAACTCCCAGGCCCTCGAAGAGGCGCGCCGCCTCTGGCGCGGAGAGCCGACGATCCTGATTTTCATCGAGAAGAAGGAAAAGGGTATCCACTGACCGCACGCGGGCCAGACCGATCGCAAGCTCGCTCGGGCCCACCTTGAGGTCGGCCGCGCCTTCGGAACCGGATCCGTCCCAAGCTCCGACGAAGTCCCAGATTACTCTCGTTCCCGGCAGGGGCACGCCCGCTTGCGTGAAGTAGCTGGGACCATGCTCCGGAAAAAGCGCGTGCAGATGGCCACGCAGGTGCCCGCAGTAAGCTTGGGCCGAGCTTTCCGCGGTAGCGCAGAAAGCGGGCCGAGGCTGACGGGCGCTGATCTCGCCCGCGAGCTCGATGATCCCCTGCGCATGCGAAAGGTCAGCGAGCGCGCCCCACCACTCGGTGGCGCCGGTGCGGCCGTCGCCGTCGCCGCCCAGCACCGGGGCGTCGAAGGACTCGAAGAGGGCCCGAAGGCTCTGAACCGCGGGAATTCCGCGCGCCCCTTCGGCGGTGAGCTGGGGCACCTCGCCCAGGAGCGGGTGAGCGCGCTCGGCCGCGACCTCGAAAGGCACGCCGGCGTTTTCGCCGCGCCCGGAGATCCGGTCCGCGTAAAGAAGATCCAGGCCCAGGCTCATCCACTCCAGCCGGAGATCCAGCGGCGGGAGCTCGGAATAGACGGGTGAGGCGTACCTGCCCATCACCTGCTGGGCCATGCGGGTGGCGAGCATGCGGCCAAGCACTCCGGAGTCCTCCGAACCAGAGACCTGCTCGGGGAACCGGGTCTGACCCAGAAGTTTCACCACGATGGCAGGCAACGCGAGCTCGCTTCGGCTCAGCCTACCGTCGGCGTCGCCTCCCGCCTCGCGCCGATCGAAGCGCACGAGCCGCCACACAAGACGGCTCCGGGCGCGCACGCTCGTCCCCGGAAAGCTGCGCGCGGCGGCCTCCACGATCCGCGAAGCCGGAAGGTTCAAGCCGCGCGGGATCCAGGTCAGGAGGGGAAGGCGCGTGCGCACCCCGGCGAGCAGCTCCTCCGCGCTCAGGCGCGAGTCCGCGTTGTCGTCGAAGGCGAAGGCCAGCTCCGCGACCGCGGGCCTCACGGGCACGCCGTAACGCCCGAGCACCCGCACCAACTCCTCCCGCGTGAATCCCGCGGGCTCGGCATACAAGGAGTAGAGCAGGCTGATCTGCTCCACGAGCTCGTCGGCGCCCGAGCTCAGCCCCTGCTCAAGCGATTCGGGCGCGCCCGCGCCGGGAAGCTCCAGCACCTCGTTCGCCCGGTGAACGGCATCGCCGCAGGCAACGAGCCCGGCGCCAAGCGCCATCAGCAGAGGCAGGTTGAGTCGGGTCAGGTTCACGCCGTTTTCTCCGCGATTTCTACTTTTCCAGGTTTTCCACGGTGAAATAATGCCGCGGCGGCACCTTTCCCACTTCCCGCTTGTCGAAGGTGATCTCGGTCACGCTCCTCCGCGAGAAATCCTCCATGCGCAGCTTCTCGGCCTCCCAATGGCCTTTCGGGCTGCGCTTCAGGCCGTGCACCGTCATCACCTTGCGAAGCTTGCCGTCCTTGCCGAAGAACTCGGAGCGGAGGTGCAGCCCGGTGTCCTTGCGGAGATACATGCGCTTCCTGGAATACGTGAGCTCGTCCGGGTCGACGCCCGGCTCGGGCTTGCCCTCGAGCACGTGGCACTCGGCCCCCGGAGCGGGATCGCCGCAGGGCCCGTCCGACGACTTCGAAAAGCTGTAAAGCTCGGCCTGATCCACGCTCAGGTCGCCGATCGAGAAGTCGCTCCCGAGAAAGGGCTCCTCCTCGGTGCCGCGGCGGATCCGGCGAGCCTTCTTGTAGGCGGGCAGGTACAGCCATTGCTTGGCCTTCTCCCCCTTTTCCTGCGTGGTGAGAAGGGCCGTTCCGCGCAGGTTCGGCGGCTCCTTGATCTTCAGGAGAGCACGCGCCTCGTCGTCTCCCTTCCGCTCGAACCAGACGTCCATCACGCGGGTCTTCTCGTCGCCCGCGCGCTTGATGGTCATGCGATAGGTGGACTGCTCCGCCTTCACCTCCAGGGCATCGGCGGCCTTCTTGATGAGGCGGTCGGCCTCGGGCTCGTGCGCGGCGTTCGCGGCCGACGCTGGAACGAGAGCCATGGCGATGGCGATGGCGATCTGAGCGGTGAAAGAGCTGCGAGCCGTGATCACGTGGGTCCTCCCGGTTTTTTTCCGGCCGATGGCCATGTGCAAGTGAGGGACCACGGCGCCCCCCGCCCGATCGCGGGGAAGGAACCGCGGGCCTGACCAAAGATTCGACAGTGAGGTTACACCCTGACGGGCCCTGGGGCTACTTCGTGGGAGTGGTGGCGCGATTCCCCGCCCATCACCTCGCTCAGGAATGCCCGCTCATCCACGAAGATCCTGCGTCCCTTGAACTGCCCGCGGTCGAGATTGCGGTTCCGGTAATCCCGGAACACTCCTTCCTCGAGGGGGCGCAGCCGGGGCCCGGCGAAGATGAAATCCTGTTTCCGCATCTCGGAATACGTGGGGTTCGCGCCGCGCAGACCTTCATCGAGGAAACGCATCCATGTGGAGGATTCGTCGAGCCCGATTCCCTCCAGCGCCCAGACCAGGTGATGGGGTTTACCCTCCTCGGCCCAAAGCGCGTACTCCGGCCGGCGCCCGCCCATCCTGACGGCCGCGTACGAAAGCGCGGCCTCCGCCTGCTCGGTCACGATTTTCTCGCCCGCGAGCGAGATCTCGTCGGACTCGCGCCCGCAGACCCGGAAGGTCAGCGGGCGTTCGCTCAGCACCTCGATCAGGTCGCCCATGCGGTAGTTCACGAGCCCGCCCGGCGTGGTGACCCGGAGCGAGTAACGGCCCCCGGCCCGGAGCTCGTGCAGCAGCAACACCCGGCCCGCTCTGGGCCACTCGGTGAAGGTAAAGACGTTTTCGAGAGAAGTGAAGACCATGCCCGGCAGGTCCACCCGCAGGCTGTGCCCGAACTGCCCTTCCGTCGCCGCGTAAAGCTCCCAGAACACGAGGTCCTTCCTGCCGATGATTTCCCGGAACCGCTCCCGCGCCGCGTCCGAAAGCGCCAGCCCTCCGAAGTAAAGCGTGCGCAGGTCGGGCCAGATCTCGCGGAGACAGCGCGCGCCTCGGCGGGCGAGCGCCCGCTCGGAGAACGCCATCATGAGCGGCGGCACGCCGGCCATCAGGCGTACCCGATGGCGGGTGGCCTGATCGATCACCCGATCCAATTTGGCGTCCCACTCGCCTTCCCGGGTGAGCGCGCGGGAAGGCAAAGTGCGCATGCGGATCCAGGGCGGCACGGCTTCCGACATGATGCCCGACATGAAGCCCTCGGCTAGACCGCCGGGTCCACGCCCGAGCTCGGGCCGGGCGGCGAGAATCAGGTTTTTAGCGGTGGCGGCTTCGCTCCATGCGCCGGTGGAGGCGAAGTAGGCCGCATTCAGGCGGTGGGTGGAGCGGCGGTACGAGGCGAGAAACTCGCGGGTCACCGGAAACCGCTTGGACTCCCCGGTGGTGCCCGAAGTCTGTCCTAGTGCGAGGGGCCGAGAGCGCCCGAACACGCCGGAGCCGGCCCGCCCCTCCTCGCGGACGCGCGCCACCCAGGGGGCCACGTCCGGAAATGCCGTCGTGGGAAGTTCTCTCAGATCTTCCAGCGCACGCATCCCCTGGAGGCCCCAGGCGCACCCCGCTTCCCCACTCCCGCAGAGCGCGAGGATGTTCTTCAGCGCCCTGTCCTGCGCCACGCGCGGGTCATGCGCCGAGGCCTCGGTTTCGGCCGCGAGGGGGAGCCAGGCCCGCCGCAGGCCCCAAGCCAGGGGTCGGACCCAGAGATGCTGAGCGGCTGTCTGAAAGATCGACACGGACCTGCATCTAACCCACTGAATTCACGCACGACAAGCGCGGCATCACCGTTGCTCTCTTAAAGGGGGATGATCCCCTATTCTGCATCCACCCTTCCCATGAACCGCCGCCGCCGCATCTGGGGGCCCATGCCCGGGGCCAAGCGTGTGCCGGAGATCTTCGGAGCCTATGTCTTCTTCATGGCCGGCATGGCCGCAGTGCTGCTTTTCCTCCTTCAATAGCCCCACACAATAGCCCCACACAGGTGGTGCGAAACGCACCCTCTTGCGAAAGCGCACCCCCTGAAGCGCTTCGGCTCGTTTCGGGTTCCCCATGGATTCCCGCACTTGGAGGCTCGCTCCGCCCTGAATCCCCTGGCACTGAGGTTGCCTTAGTGTGAGCCCCGGAGAGCAGAAGCTCTTCGGGAGTAAGGGAAAAAGGAGGACCCCCGCTTATGATGCTCACATACAGAACCCCCATCAGAA
Organism: Bdellovibrionales bacterium; assembly: GCA_020850015.1. Taxonomy (GTDB): domain Bacteria; phylum Bdellovibrionota; class UBA1018; order UBA1018; family JADZFF01; genus JADZFF01. Next base: position 25,747 of record JADZFF010000028.1, read on the forward strand.
TAGGACCCGCACTGAGTTGGCTCTCGGTTGCATTGGCATTCCTGGTCACGCCGCCTGTGCACGCGCAGACGGCAACGGCAACGGCGGCGGCCGCGATCGCCGAGGCGGCTGGCGGACCGAACCCTGTTGCTACGGCGGAACTCGCCGACGAGGCGGCCGGCCTCGCGGCGGCCGCGCGCGCGGCCCGCTTGAGGGCGGCCACGATCGCGCGGATAGCGCGGTTCAATGCCTCGGCCGCCGCGCTCAATCGCTGCGCGCAGGCGGCTGACGCGGCCGCGCTCGGTTCCTGCGCCTACGAACGCGCGCGAGCCGATCGTGACTGGATCCCCGTTTCGGCTGCGTTCCGCGGAACGTTGGCCCGAAAACCCGCCCTGTACGAGCAATTCCGCCTAGCCCGCCGCGCGCTCGCGGCGGTTCAGCTCGGAGTCTGACGCTCCCGCGTCAGCTCAGTCGAAGGTACATCCCCGGGGGCGACGCGTAGAGGTGCGCGCCGCCCCCGGCTCTTCTCACTCCATCCGAATCGGTCGTTCCCGCTTGCCGGGTCGCGGCGTGGTCCTCCTGTGAGAACTCCCGCGCTGACGTAGTCAAATGTCGCCTTTGAAACGCACCTTCTGGTCCGAAAATCGACCCATCGCGAATCGGGCCACTTCCAGGGGCACGCCCTTTGCTCGACCCCAAGCATGAGCAAACCCACGCGACGTCGCCTCCCTCACCGTCCTGGAGACACCGGAACCTCCGTGCTCCGCTTCCGCTTACGACCAGACTTCTCGCTTCGCCTATCGATAAGCGGGGGCATCAGCATGGCCCAACGAAGGACTCTGTTGCTCGCGCTCTTTCGGACGGCAAAACCGCTACTCAGGGGGATCCAGTACGCAGGCGTGATTCATCGCGAGGAATCATGCGACAACTGGTTCCGCGAGACAGATCCTCAGGGCCCCAAACATCGTGGCGCAAGGCTGGACTCCGATCAGCGGCTCATCGGCCTTTCGATTCGAATGAGGCGTCTCAGCATCGGCCTCACGCAGGAGGAACTCGGCCGAAACGCCGGTATCACCAGGACGCACGTCATTCGAATTGAACAAGGGCGCTGCCGTCTGAGGTCGAGCACCCGGCGTCGGCTGGAAAGAGGCCTCGGATGGGAGGCCTTCTCAATCGATTCTTCCTTTCCGTTGGTGACCCCTCCGCGTTCGCGAAGCGCCCACTCAAACGTCGACTGGGCCTGGAAACGCTCGGCGACGGGCAACCCCCACGCTCGCCTCTACCCTCAGAGCCTCAGAATGAGGCAGCTCCTGCGCGGAAACTTCGACCCCCACGGCTGACCTCCGAAAAACGGGCCCGACGCCCGCGATCTGGACCAGAACGTGCGTTTCAAAGGCGACATTTGACTACGCTGGCATAAGTCCGGGCCAAAGGGGGGGGCGACAGAGGCAACCGGGGCGCAGTGGGGCGTGCATCAGTGCGCCAAGCCCGCCCCTGGCACGCCTTCAGACGACGACGTTCACCATCCGGCCCGGCACGACGATCACGCGCTTGGGCGCCTTGCCTTCAAGGTACTTCTGCACCGCCTCCAGCGCGAGCGCCTCGGCCTCGACGGCCTTGGGGTCGGCGTCGCGGGTCACCTGAAGCTCCGCCCGTTTCTTCCCGTTCACCGACACGACGACGGTGATGGTGTTGTCCACGCAGAGCGACTCGTCATGCGCCGGCCAGGGCGCATGCGACACAAAGCCCTTTTGCCCGAGCCTCTCCCACATCTCCTCGGCTACGTGAGGTGCGTAGGGCGCCAGCACGCGCGCGAAGGTCGTGAGGATCTCGCGCGGGAGCGAGGGCGCGCCCGTGGCCTCGTTCACGAAGATCATCATCTGCGAGATCGCCGTGTTGAAGCGCATGCCCTCGGTGTCTTCCTTCACCTTCTTGATCGTGCGATGGAGCTGCTTCCAGAGCTCGGGCAGCGAGGCGCCGGGCGCATCCGCGACCTTCGCGCTGACCGCGCCGGTCTCCTCGTCCACGGCCAGGCGCCAGGCGCGCGCGAGAAAACGGTACACTCCGTCCACGCCCGAAGTCTGCCAGGGCTTCACCTGCTCGAGCGGGCCCATGAAGAGCTCGTAGAGCCTCATGGCGTCGGCTCCGTATTTGTCGATCACCTCATCGGGGCTCACGACGTTCATGCGGGACTTCGACATCTTCTCGATCTGCGAGTGGAGCGCAACGCCCGTGGCCTTCACCACGGACTTGCCGTCTTTTTCTTCCACCTCGTCCGGGTGGTAGTACTTCCCGGCGGCGTCCTGATAGCTGTAGGCCAGGATCATCCCCTGGTTGAAGAGCTTCTGGAACGGCTCCTTCGTGGACACGAGCCCGCAGTCATAAAGCACCTTGTGCCAGAACCGCGCGTAAAGCAGGTGCAGCACCGCGTGCTCCACTCCGCCCACGTACAGGTCCACCGGCATCCAATACTTTTCGAGCTCCGTGGCCCAGGCCTCGCCTGAGTTCTTCGCGTCGATGTAGCGCAGGTAGTACCAGCAGGAGCCCGCCCACTGGGGCATGGTGTTGGTCTCGCGCTCGGCCATTCGGCCGTCGGGGAGCTTCACCTTGAGCCAGTCGCCCGCGCGGGCGAGCGGCGGCCGCCCGTCGGCGGTTGGCTTGTACTCGTCAATAGGGGGAAGGACCACTGGCAGCGCCGACTCGGGAAGCGGCACGACCTCGGTGGCACCGGAGCCGCCCGCGTTCAAGGCCACGTGCGCCACGGGAAACGGCTCGCCCCAGTAGCGCTGGCGCGAGAACAGCCAGTCCCGAAGCTTGTACTGGATCTTGCCCCGGCCCGCGCCGGTGCCCTCGAGCCAGACGATCATCTTCTCTTTGGCGGCCTCGGTCTCCAGGCCGTCGAGCGAGAGCACCTCGCTCGAGGAGTTCACCGCAATGCCGTTCTCGGCGTAGGGCGCGGCCTGGATGTCGAGGGCGGCCGCGACCTTGGGGTCCACAGGCTTCACGACTTGAATGATCGGGATGCCGAACTTGCGGGCGAACTCATGATCGCGCTCGTCGCCGCCGGGCACGGCCATGATGGCGCCCGTCCCGTAGGACATGAGCACGTAGTCGGCGATCCAGATCGGGATCTCCTTACCGTTGACGGGATTCAACGCGTAGCCGCCCGTGAACACGCCGCTCTTGTCTTTGGCGAGGTCAGTGCGGTCGAGGTCTGATTTGTCCTTGGAACGCGCGACGTACTCCTGCACGGCGCTCTTTTGGGCGGGGGGCGTGATCTTCGCCACGAGGGGGTGCTCAGGCGCGAGCACGCAGAATGTGGCGCCAAAGAGCGTGTCGGGCCGCGTGGTGAACACGGTGAACTCGTCCTGCCCGGCCGCCGCGCCGTCGCCGCGCACCTGGAACGTCACCTCCGCGCCCTTGGACTTCCCGATCCAGTTGCGCTGCATCTCCTTGATGCTCTCGGGCCAGTCGAGCCCATCGAGGTCCTCCAGCAGGCGATCACCGTAGGCGGTGATCTTCAGCATCCACTGCTTCATCATCCGGCGCTCCACGGGGTCGCCGGTTTCCACGTACTTGCCGTCTTTCACTTCCTCGTTCGCGAGCACCGTGCCCATGGCCGGGCACCAGTTCACGGGAACCTCTGCCAGATAGGCCAGGCCCTTCTCGTGGAGCTTCAGGAAGATCCACTGCGTCCACTTGTAGTAATCGGGCGCGGAGGTATCCACCTCGCGGTCCCAGTCGTAAGAGAAGCCCAGGCGCTGGATCGGGCGGCGGAAGTTGTCGACGTTGCGTTGGGTGATCACCGCGGGGGGGATATTTTCGCGCACGGCCGCGCGCTCGGCGGGCAGGCCGAAGGCGTCCCAGCCCATGGGGTGCAGCACGTTGAATCCCTGCGCGCGTTTGAGCCGCGCCACCACGTCCGTGGCCGTATAGCCCTCCGGATGCCCTACGTGCAGGCCAGCGCCCGAGGGGTACGGGAACATGTCGAGCACGTAGAATTTGGGCTTTTTCTTGAGCTCGGCGAGATCCGTAGGCGTCCTGAACGCCTTCGTCTCGAGCCATTTTTTCTGCCACTTCGGTTCGATTTGGGAGGGATCGTAGCGCATGCTTTCCTTTACCATGGCTACCTCCCCCCGCACCCGCTGGATCATCGCCCTGCCGCTCCTCGTGGCGGCAGGCGTGGGCGTCTGGTACTGGGCGGACCCGCAGCGGCGCTTCGAGCGCTGGCTCGAAAATTTCATCCGCGGGTCCTACGCCCAGGCGGTGGGCACAAACCCCGCCGTGGAGCTCAGCGACGTGAAGATCAGCACCCGGGCCGGGGAGCTCGCCCGCGGAAGGGTGGACGGCCTGACGCTCCAGTTCCGGCACCGGGCCTCGGGCTGGAGGCTCACTTTGAAGGGACCGGTGAACCTCAATCAGAACCTCCTCCGGCTCGACCGTGCGCAGAGCCTGGAGGTGGCTTATGACGCGCGGTTTCACATCGAGGCGCCCCGGGGAAGCGCCTGGGAAATTCCGGAGTTCCTGCTCAAGATGAAGGCGCGTGCCCATCCCACGCGGGGGCTCGAGGGCCTGGAGATCGCGCCCGAGCTTCCGAACTGGGCCGCGAAGCCCCTGAGCCTCACGCTCGACGAGCCCCGCTTCCACGTGGAGTGGAAGGAGGGCTCGGTGCTAACCCGCTTCGGCGCCAAGGCCCTGACATGGCAGCCCGACGAGAACCGGGCCGTGAACCTGTCGAACCTGGCGGGCGAGCTCCGGCTGCCCCTGGTGCTCGATCCTTTCGTCGTGGGGCCGGATCTCGAGTTCGACGGCAAAGTCGAAAACGCCGAGATCCTCTGGAACGAGTTCTACGGCGAATTGCCTTTGAAGAACTACCCGCTGCGCGCGCGCGTGACGCTCGACCTCGCCCCCGAGCACCGCGATCTCCCGGCAAGCGCGGTCCGGCTGGAGCTCGGCCCCGAGAAGAAGCCCCTCGCGCGCCTGGAAGCCGAGCCGGAGCGCGACGCGCGGGCCCGCGCGGTGCGTGCGAAGATCGAGGCGAAAAACCTGCCCCTGGCCGATCTCTGGGCCGGCATTCTGGTTTGGCTTCCCGAGAGCACCATTCCACCCGCGCTCGAGGGAACTCAAGTCACCCGCGGCACGCTCAGCTTCAACGGCAGCGGCCGCGCCGAGCTGGCCACGCCGGAAGGGAAAGCCCTCGCGGACCGGTTGCGCTTCGAGGGCGCCCTGGATCTGCGGAACGCCGCCTTGCTCGCAAAGAGCGGCGCCTGGGGCATGCGAGGAGTGAACCTGAAGCTCCCACTGCCCTCTCACGGGAGCGCGGAAGGAGCGCTCTCCGTGGCCGCGCTCCGTTTCCGGCGCTACGAGGCCCGCGTGGAGCCCACCCCCATCCGGCTCACGGCCGGTTGGAGCGCCCCCGGGTCGCAATCGCTCTACGAGCTTGAGCTCCCGCAGGGGCTCCGCATGAACGCCCCCGGGGTGCCCTGGAAGATGGGCCGCTTGCAGGCACACCTCCTCGAGAAGCCGGGGTCGGTGGATTTCTGGGCCGGCACCCAGCTCACCGTCGGCCCGGTACGACTCCAGGAGCTCGCGCCGGGCCTGTGCCTGCCCAAGAAGCGAACACCCGACGCCGAGATCCGGCTCTGGTACCCGAACCTGAGTTTCGCTCCTGGGCGCACGGCGCTCGAGGGCGAGGCCAAGATCGAAGTCTTCGGCGGATTCCTGCGCGTGGACGGCCTGAAAGCCTACCGGCTGCTCTCGGAGGTGCCCGAAGTTCAGTTCTCCGTGCGCTGGAACGGCATTCGTCTCGACGAGTTCGGCAGGTGGACGCGGTTCGGGCTCATGCACGGCCAGCTCAAAGGCTACGCCAGGAATGTCGTCGTCCAGGGCTGGCTCCCCACTCAGTACGAACTCCGCGCCGAGCTCGCGCCCTCGCGCGGTGAGCCCGTGACCTTTTCCGCCGAGGCGGTGGACAACGTCGTCCGGGTGCTCTCGGGCGAAAACCCCCGAGCAAAGATGCCCAGCATTCTGGGCTGGCTCGCCTTCGACGTGCCAGACTTTTTCTTTCCAGGATTCAAGCTCGACTGGGCCGGGCTGAACCTGACCTCCCGCGACGGGATGGTGATCCTCGAGGACCACACCCCTCAGGAGTTCGTGGAGCGGCGCGGGCAGCGGTTTTTCATGTATGGACCCCGCGTCAAGGTTCCGCTGAACGCCTCCACTTACCCCGTGGTCCTTGATGCCCACGCCCTGGCTAACTATACTCGCATGATGGCCGCGTACTTTGCGACGATCCAGGAGGAGAGTCGCGCCCGCGAGGCCGCATCCCAGCCCGGCGAGAACTCGTCCGACACCGATGACAAAGGAGACTCCGATGCCTGCCTTCCCGACCCGCTTCCCGAGCGTTGAATCCGTCCGCCGCCGCACGATCGGCGGCGCGCTGGCCGTCCTGGCGCTTACGGCCTGCGTGACGGTGAACGTCAACTTCCCGGAAGGCGTCGTGCAGAAGGCGACCGACGACTTCGTGCGCGATCTTTACCGCGCGAAGACCACCGACACCCCCGCCGGCGCCCCCCAGGGCGGAGCGAAGAAGTCCGACGGCGCCTCGATGGACTGGATCCACTGGCTCCGCGAGAACCTGATGATCGCGGAGGCGCGAGCCGACGACGCCTTCGTCGTGAACTCCATGCGGGCCGAGGAGCTCAAGAAGGGCCTGCGCGGCCGGCTCGCCGAGGTCATCAAGTTCAAGCGCCAGGGTTTCCTGGGCGAGGCTTCCGACGGGCAACTGGTGCTCCGGCCGGAGGGGCAGTCCAAGAAGCTGATCGCGGGCAAGCTTCAGGCCCTGGCGAACGCCGAAAACGCCGACCGCTCGGCGCTTTACGAGGAGGTGCTCGCGGCCAACCAGCTCGGCCCGGAGAAGCTCGACATGATCCGCCGGAGCTTCTCGAATTCCTTCCAGGCCGAGTCGCCTTCGGGAACCTGGGTGCAGAACACGCAAGGAGCCTGGGAACGCAAGCCGTGAGCCGCGTCCTCGTCACGGGCGCGGGCGGTTTCATCGGCGGGCGCGTGGCCCGCGAGGCCGCGGCCCGGGGTCACGAGGTGCGCTCCCTCCTGCACCGCGCTTCGGGCGGCGCCATCCGCGGCTTCCTCCCCGCGGGCGAGATCCACCTCGGCGCCCTGCCCTGGGATCTCCCGATTCAGGCCTTCGACGGCGTGGACGCGATCGTCCACTGCGCGCGCTCCGGCGACCCCTCGATCGATCTTCCTGGGCTCATCCATCTGATCCGCTGCGCGCGGGAGCGGGGCTCCAAGAAGCTCATCCTGATCACCTCGCATGCCCTGCCCCGGTGGGAGCGCGACGCCGAGGGGCGGGCGGCCGACTCCGGGCTTGCCTGGAGCGTGCTCCGCACCGGACCCGTGTTCGGTCCGCCTCCCAACGGAGCCTTCGGCAGGCTCTGTCAGAGCGTTCGGGCGCTTCCCGCCATGCCACGCCTGGACGCCTCGGGGGGAGATGGCATCCAGCCGCTCCACGTGGAGGACCTGACCGAGGCCGTGATCCGCTGCATCGACGAGCGCGACACCGACGGCAAGGCATACAACTTCGGTCACGGCGAGCCCGTGGAGCTGAGACGCTACCTCGCCTACATCGCCAAGGGAGCCAGACCCCGGAAACCGCTGCCCGTGGATGTGCCGATGGGCGCGGTATTGAAAGCCCTGGAAACCGTGCGCTCCTTCGGTGCGCCCATTCCCGCCGGCCTCACCGAGCTCGGAAACCTCCAGGCCTATCCCCGCGTGGATACCACCGCGGCGATGAGGGAGTTCCGGCTCCCCGAGCGGAATCTTCCCTTCGAGGTCGCGCAAAGCGCCGGCGCAGAGGAGCGGGCCCCGGAACGCAGGCCCAAGAAGGTGCTGCTCGTCGGCGCGGGACGGGCCGGCCATTCGCATGCGCTGACTCTCCTGCATTCCGAGGAGTCCGTGCTCGTGGGCGCGGTGGACAGCGCCCCACGCGCGCTGGCGTTGCTGCAGTCCGTAGGGGTGAAGGTGCCCGCCTACGCCGACCTGGAGCAGGCCATTCAGGCGACCAGTCCGGACGCCGTGGTGCTGGCCACGCCGACGCATACCCGCTACTCGCTCGCGCGCATGTGCCTCGAGAGGGGCATCTCCGTGCTCGCGGAGCGGCCGCTCGCCGCGACGGCCGAAGGGCTCGCGGCCTTCCGGCATCTGGTGGACCGGAACACGGGCACGATGTGCCTCGCGGGGTACCAGATGGCTGAAGCTCCCCACGTGGCGCGACTGAGGGAACGCCTGAGCAAAGGCGACCTGGGTCTCTTGCGCGGGGCGCGCGCGATCGCGCTGGGATCCCAGGTTCCGGCCGCGGTGGAGGGGCTCTGGGAGCTCGATCGTGCCAAGTCCGGCGGCGGCTGCCTAATCCACTTCGGCGCCCACGCCCTGAGCCTGCTCCAGGCGGTAGTGCCCTCTGCCGCCGATCCCTCGACGCCCGTAGCCGGAAATCTGAGCGCGGCCTTTCTTCCCGACATCGAGGACGCCGCCGAGCTCTTTCTCCAGCTCCCCGGCGGAGTCCGCGCCGAGTTCCTCTGCACCTGGTCCCTGCCCGATCTCCCGGAGTCGCGGATCGAGGTCAGGCTGGAATTCGAGCGTGGGTCCGTCCTGCTCACCCCCTCCGGCTGGACCCTCAGGCCCGCCGCGGGCGCCCCGGAGCTGGACAGCGACGACGCGCCCGGCGGGTACGCGCCCGCGCCCGATCTCGGCGCGGCCGGTTACAGAGTCCTTCATCGGAAACTCGCTCGGGGCGAGAATGATCCCCGCTCGCTCTCGGTGGCCTTCGCCGCCGAGGAGATGCTTCACCGGATTTACGCCGCCTGCCCGCTGGCGCGCGATCCCGATGCCCCCGCGAGGGTCGCGGCCCGCGCAAAGGATTCCCCGTGAACGCGCTGCTCGACCTGCGCGGCGTGTCCCGCACCGAAATCAACGAGGCCGTCCTGAGCGACCGACCCACCGCGGAGGGCCCGGGGCTCGCGCTGCTCTCCGCCTACCAGACGCAATGGCTGGACCTGGACGTGGCTGAGGCGCGGCAGTACCTGGCGGTCGTGCCGGATTTCGTGCAGTACGCCCGCCTGCTTTCGTCGGGGCGGTTCCAGGAATTCCTCGATCTCGGGGGCGCGCGATTCGACAGCATGCGCGCTCTCGTCATGGCGGGCCTGCGCTCCGCTCCCTCGGCCTTAGGGCTCGCGCGCCTCGAGTTCTGGGCCGTGGCCCGCCTCCTTCTCCTTCACGACCTATCGATGCTGAGCGGCTGGTTCAAGGGAAGGGCGGTCCTGCATCCCTACCTCACGGATCTCGCGGTGGCGGCCGGCGCCCATGAATTCCTGGCGGACTGGGGAACCCTGAAGAGCGCCTCTCTTCTGGGCTGCCGCCGCGGCATCTGGACCCGCCACGCGCCGTACACGCTGAGCGCGCTCGCCGCGGGCCGCGTGAAAGCGGAGGTGCTGCTCTACCGGGACGCGCCGGGCGCGGTTGCCGGGCGGCTCGCGGTGGAGTCTGCGCGGGCGGATTCCCATTTCCGGGACACGGAATTCATCCCGGTTCCCTAGGCCATCTAGGCCGCGCGGAGGCCCGAGAGCGCGCCGGCGATCTTCTCGTAGTCCTCGCGCAGCTCCCGCGCCCCGCGCGCGAGCTCCAAGGCCGGGGCCCCGCCAGCCGCGAGTACCTCGAGGCAGGCGCAAAGCTCCATGAGACGGCGCGCGCCCAGGATCCCTGAGCTCGACTTCAGGTCGTGCGCGGCTTTCTCCACGCCGCGGGCGTCGCCAGCGGCCGCGGCCTGCTCGAGGGCGGTGATCCGCTGGGGCGAGGCCGTGATGAACATTTCCACGAGCTCCTGCAGCAGCTTCCCACCGTCCGCGCCATCGAGCTCCCTCAAGCCCGCCAGGACCTTCTCGTCGAGCACTCCCGCGCGCGCCTCGGCCGTGGTCTCCGCGACGGCGGGTTCGGGCCGCTCGGGCCTGAGCTTCGCGTCCGGGAGCCACCGCGCCACGGACCGCTCCAGCTTGTCCAGGTCGAGCGGCTTAACGAGATGGTCGTTCATGCCCGCCTCTACGGAACGTTCGGCGTCGCCTTTCATCGCGTGCGCGGTAAGGGCCACGATCGGCACCGGAAGCGCGCCCGAGACGGTTTCCGCCGCGCGGATCGCGCGCGCCGCCTCGTAGCCGTCCATCTCGGGCATCTGGCAGTCCATGAAGACGAGGTCGTAGGGGAGCCCGGCCACCGCGCGCACGGCCTCGCGGCCGTCGCCTACCGCGTCCGCGCGGAAACCCAGCCGCTCCAGCATGCGCAGCACGACCTTCTGGTTCACGGCGTTGTCCTCCACCACCAGGATCCGCTCGGCCCTCGGCTGGGCCGGGGGGCGGACCGCGCGCGGGGCCGACGGCGCCGCGACGGCCGGACCGCGCACCGGAAGCGGGATTGAGAACCAAAACTTCGAGCCCGAGCCCTCCTCGCTCTCCACGCCGATCTCGCCCCCCATCAGGCTCACCAGGTGCTTGGAGATCGACAACCCCAGGCCCGTGCCTCCGTACTTGCGCGTCGTGGAGCTGTCGCCCTGCGTGAAACTTCTGAAAAGCTTTGCCGCGACGCCTTTCGGGATACCGACTCCCTCGTCGGCCACCTCGAAATGGGCTCGCGCGCCTATGCCACCCACCGCTGGCGGCCCAACTCTCAGGGTGACGCAGCCCTGCCGGGAGAACTTCAGCGCGTTCGAGACCAGGTTCACGAGGATCTGCCGGATCCGGCCCGGATCCCCGTGCCTCATCCCCGAGTAGCCGGGAGCGATCTCGCAGACGAGGCGGATCCCCTTGGCGGCCGCCGCTCTCGCGAACATCTCCATCGTACCCTGCACGAGCTCGCCCAGGTTGAAATCCAGCCGCTCGAGCTCGAGCTTCCCGGCCTCGACCTTCGAGAGGTCGAGGATGTCGTTGATCAGCATCAGCAGCGAGTCCGCCGAGCGCTGGATCGTTTCCACCTGTTCCCGCTGTTCGTCGTTCAGGGGCGTGTCGAGCAGGAGGCTCGCCAGGCCCACCACCGCGTTCATCGGGGTGCGGATCTCATGGCTCATGTTCGCCAGGAACCGGGACTTGAAGTCGGAGGAGGCCAGGGCGGCCTCGCGGGCCTCGATGAGGTCCTCCTGCTCGCGCTTGCGCTGGGTGATGTCCGTGGCCGTGCCGCGGAATCCGCAGAGCCCCGCGATCTCGTCGAAGAGCGGGATCCCGCTCATCCGGTACCAACGGAGCGTCCCGTCGGGGAGCCGGCGCTCGAGCTCGAAGTCGCGGAAGGGCTTTGGGTTCCGCATGAGCCTCTGCCACCACTTTTTCACCCGCTCCGCCTCCTGCGCAGACAGCATCTCCCAGAATGGCTTCTCCCGGATCTCCTCCAGCGAGTAGCCGCTTTCTGAAACGGCGTTCAGGCTCACGATCTTGCCCTCGGCGTCCCACTCCCAAAGCAGGTCCGAGGAGACCTCGGAGAAGTCCTTGAGCTTCGACTCCACCAGCCTCTGCTGCGCTCTGGCCTCCGTGACGTCACGGGCCTGGAGGCAGGCGCGCTCCACGCGGCCGTCCGCGCCCCAAAGAGGGAAGATCAACATGTCGAAGAGGCGGATGCCGCGGGGAAACCGGATGGGGCAGTCCATGCGCACGGGGCGCCCCCAGTTCGTGACCTGCTCGAGGCAGGGCTCGAGCACGGACGAGAGCTCGTCGTCGAACAGCTCGCGGATGGTTGCTCCCTCGATGGCCGGGGGGGGGGTGGCGGATGGCTGGAGCTCCCTCCAGGCGGGGTTCATCGCGAGGCACCGCAGGGAGGAGTCGAACTCCGCCATCAGGTCCGGGGACCCTGTCCAGTAACCGAGCGCTGGCGAGGGGTTCCCGGCCATCCCCCGCGGATCAGGCCGACTCGGCCTCGACCGAATCCGCCCCCTCCTGGTCGAAACGGTAACCGACCTTGTGAACCGACTTCACGGCGTAACCGCAGCCCTTGATCTTCTTGCGCAGGTTGCTCACGTGCGCGTCGACGGTCCTGCTGATCACGTGCACGCCCTCGCCCCAGACCGACTTGATGAGATCGGCGCGCGCGTGGGAACGGTCCGCCCCGCGCACGAAGAACAGGAGGAGCTTGAACTCGATGGGAGTGAGATCCAGGTCGCGCCACTGGCCGTCGGCCTTGATCTCCGCGCGCTGCACGGGAACCGTGAGGCGCAGGCCGCCCAGCTCCACCGTGTCGCCTCCGCGCGCGGCCGAACGGGCCCGGTGCAGCCGCGCCTCCACCCGGGCCTTGAGCTCCAGGGGATGGAAGGGCTTCACCAGGTAGTCGTCCGCGCCGCCGGAAAACGCGCTGAGCTTGTCGGTCATGTCCGACTTCCCCGTCAAAATCATGATGGGCACGCCGGAGTGCCGCCCATCCGCCTGCAGCCCACGACAGAACTCGATCCCATCGCCGTCGGGAAGCATCACGTCCAGAAGGATCAGGTCGAAGCGTCCTTCGGAAAGGTGTTTGCGCGCACCCGCGAGATCGGGAGCGCTGGTCACCGCGAACTCCCGCTCGAGCGTACGCTCCACGAGCGTCCTGAAGTCAGCCGCGTCCTCGATGAGCAGAATGCGATCCATTGGGGCCCCCCCGGTTCCCTTACTGTTCGGAGTGCCCCGCCCGCAGCTTGACCTCCCGGGAAGCGGCGGGACCTTGACGCTTGCGCGGGCGCGTGAAGCGGCGCGATACTGAACCCATGAAGAAACTCCTCCTGCCTTCGATCCTGACCGCGCTCTGTCTCCCGGGTTCCGCACAAGCCGGGCCCGGCGGGAGCTATTCCAACCAGATCCCGGTATCGAGCGGAGTGTCGCACCCGTCCTACAACGCCAACTCGGGGGCTCAGAACCCGGCCGGCCTGGCGTTCAACCGGGGTTCCCGGGTACATGCGGACGTGGCGAGCTCCACCACGAGCTTCAGCGACCCTGAGTTCGGAGGCGATTTCCTCTTCGGGGGCGGCACCTGGGGCGGGGGCCTCGGCGTGGACGCGAGGCCGGCCGACGCGGGAACGATGCTCGTGGGAACCTACGGGCTCGCCGCGCATTTCCAGGGACTCTCCACGGTCTTCGGTCTGGGAGGGCGCACGGGCCTCTCCAACGTCGAAGGCACGGAGGTGAACCTCGGCCTTCTCGTGGGCCCCTACTCCCGGATGTCGATCGGGTTCGTGGCCTACGGGCTTGTGGGCGGAGTGGACGGCTACGGCGCCGGCTTGGATTTCGACCTCGGCCGCACCGCGGCCTTCACCGTGGACGTCACGACCGGCACGGGTCTGGACGGATTCCTGTTCAAACCCGGCCTGTGGGTGGGATCGCAGAAGCTTGGCCTGACCGTGAGCTACGGATTCTCGGTCGGAGACGGACCGGCCCCCGGCCCCCTGGGAGGCGAAGAGGTTTCGATTGGACTCAACCTCTTGCTCGGCCGGACCATGAACTGGCAGCTGATGTACCAGTCCATCGACAAGCTTTACACCGGACTCACCTTCGACCTATGACTAAGGCGTGAGCACGCCCACCGAGCTTTCACGCCTGGATGATCCACTCGCCCAACTCGACCTCTGGGTGGCCGAGGCCCGCGCTCGCGGGATGTCCAACCCGGACGCGATGTCCCTGGCCACGAGCTCGGCCTCGGGCACGCCCACGGTGCGGGTGGTGCTCTACAAGGGGCCGCAGGAAGGCGGGCTGTCCTTTTTCACGAACTACGGAAGCGCGAAGTCGCGCGATCTCGAATCCAATCCCCGGGCCGCGGCGGTGTTCTACTGGCGCGAGATCGAGCGGCAGGTGCGAGTGGAGGGCGAGGCCAAGAAGCTGAGCCGCGAAGCGAGCGAGCGCTACTTCGCGAGCCGCGATCGCGGCAGCCAGATCGGAGCCTGGGCCTCGCATCAGAGCCGCCCGCTGGGCGACCGCTCCCAGCTCGAGGCCCGGGTGGAGGAGCTCGAGCGCGAGTACGCGGGGAGCGAGATCCCCTGCCCTCCTCAATGGGGAGGCTATGTCCTGGTTCCCGCCGTTTTCGAGTTCTGGATTGGGCGGATGAGCCGCCTCCACGACCGTTACCGGCTTGAACGCGCGAACGACTCCTGGAAACCCACGGTCCTCAACCCCTAGTCCCTAGTCCGCCTCTAGCGGGAAATCTCCAGATCCCGCTCGAAGAGATCCTTGCCGTCGCCTCGGGCCCGGAGATTGAGGTCCCAGCGGAAGCGGGCCGCGCCATCGGCGTCCTCCCCCCCGGTGCGAATTCGGGTCTCGATCAGGCCGTAGTTCAAGGCGTTCGCGGCGCCCTCGATCTGGCGGGGATTCGGGGTCTTGTCCCAGGAGCTGGGAAAGACCTTGGCATGGATCGCGCTCGTCGTGAACTCGAAGGTCGGGTAGCCCAGCACGCCCGGCTCGATGGCCATGAGCTCGACGAGGTGCCGGTCGCCACTCACGAAAAACAGGGGCGACTTCGACTTCTTCAGCGAGGTCAGGAATCTGCGGAAGCTGGCCGGGTGGTTGCGCTCATAGGACTCAAACCCGTGGTACGCGCCGAAGTACTGGTCGCCGAGGATCAGCCAGGTCGGGACGGGCTCGCCGGAGAGGAGCGTCTCAAGCCAGCGCTCCTGCGGAGAGCCCAGGTGCGTCTCGTCCGCGCCGCCCTGTCCGTTGGGCGAGCGGAAACTGCGCCCATCCAGGAAGACGATGCGCTGGCCCGCGTAGCGCAGCGAACGCGCGAGCCCCGGCCCCTCCTCGTAGGTCCCGGCGATGCCGTCCATGGGGAAGAACGCCTTGAAGATCTCGGTCGATTCGCGGCGGTGGGCGTAGGTGCGGTCGCCGTCGTTCACGCCGTAGTCGTGATCATCCCAGGTGGCGAACACGGGCGTGAGGTCCCGGTTCCGGAAGTAAGGGATCAGCTGCCGGGTCTCCACCATGCGTTTCCACACCGTCGCGGGATCCGCCGGCCCCTTGTAGACGCCGACATCCTTGTCCGCGTAGGCGTTGTCGCCGATCAGGAAGGCCACCTGCGCCTCGTCCTTCGCCGCCTGCTTCCACATGCGGAGCGCTTCGTCTTTGTACGTGTCGTCCATGCAGGAGGCGACGAGGATCCGCGCGCCTTCGCGGTCGATGTCCAGGGTCTTGAAGCGCCGGTAATCCACGATCTCGCCGGGCTCGCCACCCTTCTCGCGCCTGCGCACCTGAAGCCCGTACCGCGTCTGGAAATTCAGCCCCACGAACCGCATCGTGACGGCGCGGAACCGCGAGCCTTTCTGCTCCAGCGGACGCACGCCCTGGGGCTCGTAGACCTGCCCCGTGGTGAGATCCTGGGCGCGGTACACGAAACGCTCGTTCGAGGGCTCGAGCACGCCGAACTGGGCCACGCCCGAGGAGGTGGCGCCCTGGATGATCGGGAAAGCCCCCGCAGGCAGGTGCTCGTCCGGAAAAATCGACCCGGTGCCACAGCCTTGGACGAGTAGGGCGCCGAGCGCGGCGGCCGCGGCCCAGAACTGAGGGAACGCCCCCCTCCGCAGGGGGCGCCGGAACCGGGCCATCAGTCGAATTTCTTCCATTCTATTCACCCTTTGCCATCTCCTCGGGGCGGTCAAGCGACTTAAAATATGATCAATATACTCAACTATTAATGGGGGGGTTCCGATACCTCAGTTGAGGCATGGACTCCGCACGCGCACGCAAACCCAGTCCCTTCGGTCCCGAGGGCTCGCTCTCGCCGGTCAGCGCCCTGTTTGCGGTGCTGGGCTTCGTTTTCCTCTTCCTCTACGTTCAAGGGGCGGTGCGGGCCGGGGTGATGGGCATCGCCCAGAAGCTTCAGGCGGAGCGCAGCTCCGCGCAGTACGAGTCCCAGCTCGCGGACCTCAGGCGGGAGCGCGACGCCGCCACTGCCACCGCCCGCGAAGCCGCGGTCCCGGCCGAGCCCGAGGGCCTGCGCGAGGACATCGCCACCCGACTGAAGAAGGAGTTCGCCCGGGCCGGCGTCGCGGCCGAGGTCGACCCCCGCACCGGCGAGGTGGCCATCCCCTTCGCCCAGGTGACTTTCGACTACAACAGCGACCAGTTGAAACCGCGGATGAAATCCATCCTGCGCAAGGCCATCCCCACTTACGCGCGCGCCGTGCTCTCCTCGCGCGCAACGAGCGAGGCCATCGCGGGTTTCGAGATCGTGGGCTTCGCGTCGCCCACCTACGGCGGCAAGTATGTCGACCCCGCTGCCTTCCAGGGCCCGAGCCGCGAGGGCCTGAACTACAACATGGAGCTCAGCACCCGCCGCGCGCGCGCGATCTTCGAATTCGCCTTCGACCCCCGGCAGCTCCGTTTCCCGCACCAGGAGCGCATGCTCCGCATGACGAAGGTGAGCGGCGTGAGCCACCTCCAGGCGGATCCAGCGCGCCCGGGCGCCAAGGGCCGCGACTTCTGCAGCCGCTACGACTGCGCGGCCCACCAGAAGGTGCTGCTGCGGTTCAGCCTGCGCGCGCGCGAGCCCGCCTCGCAAGGAGGCGCGAAGTGAGCGAGGGCCTACTCACCTCTTTCTCGATCTGGATGGCGGGCGCACTGGCCCCGAACCTCGCCGGGCTGATGCTGCTCACCTTCGTCGCGGGGGCGCTGGGCCGGGCCACGCTCTATTACCTTCTACGTTCCGAGGAGCGTTTCTGCCGCGAGTTCGAGAAACGGGTGCACCGCCATCTTGACCGCGAATACCCCGAGACCCGCGGGCTCTCCTTCCATGCGGGCGTGGAATCGCTCCTCAAGCGCACCTTCACTGAAATCTACCAACTCCGGGCCCAGCACCTCCGGCGCACGCTCGACCGCGCGGCCGTCTGGGCCGACCGGCAGCTCGGGGTGGAAGCGCGGGCGCAGACGCTGATCGAGGACACGCTTCGCCGGGCCCGCGGGCTCGAGCCTGGCCAGGCGGGGCCCGCCCTGGGCGAAACCCCGCGTTTCGCCTTCGGCTGGGATTCCCCGCGGCTCACCGGGCTCAACGACTCCCTGAACCTTCTCCCCGGGCTCTTCATCCTGGCGGGCCTCCTGGGCACCCTGCTCGGGATCATGGGCGGGCTCCCCCGGTTGAGCGGAATGGACGTCTCCGATCTGAACACGGCTCGGGCGACGCTCGATGCCTTCCTCGGCCAGATGACCGGGTCGCTCACGGCCTCCGTGATGGGGCTCGTCCTCTCCGGGTTCTTCGCCATCCTGAACGTGCTGCTTTCGCCCGCGGACGCGCACGAGCGCGCGGTGGAGCGCTTCCGCATCGCGCTCGAGCTGCTCTGGAACGACACGCACTCGCAGGCCGCCGAGCGGGCGGCTCTCGGCGACCCGCGCACGGCCGACCTCGAGCGGCACCCGGAGATCGGCAGCTTCGACGGCGGCGGCACCCAGGGCACGGCGAGCCTGGGCCCCGACACCGAGCGCACGGTCACACCCCCGCCGACCGCGGTCCTTCCCCCGCCCGTGCCCACCTCGGATGAGCAGCGCGCGATCGCATCAGCGGCGCCCACGGCCGGCACGGCCCTCAAGGGTCACACACCCGAGAATCTCGACGCCGCCATGGCCGCGGCCGCGCAGGCCGACCGCTTCCACCTGGACGACACGGGATCCATCGAGGTCCCCGCGCGTGGGGAAGCGCTCGGGCCCGGGCGCTTCGACCCAGCGGCCCACGAGCCGCCGCCCTACGGGGATGAGGATCGCACCGCGAGCTTCGACCGGCCCGCTCCTCCGGCGACGACGGACGAAATCACCGACGGCGCGGGCTTCGTTCCCGCGAGCCACGAGCCTCCGGCCTACGGTGCCGAGAACGTGGAGCGCGCTCAGGAACACGCGGCTGCCGTGGCCGAGGTCCAGGCGCTCCGCGAGGCGCTGGCGGGCGGAATGGAAACCCTACCCGCACCGGGAGCCTTCGGCGCGAATGATACCGCGGAGCCCGCGGGCGAGTCGGCCGACGCAGGCGATCCAGGCGCCATCGAAGACGGTGCCTGGCCGGTGGGATCGGCGGACGGCGCGAGCTCGGCCTGGCCCCCGGCCCAGGGACCCGCCCCCTTGCGCGCGGAAAGCGCGGCGCAGATCCCGTCGGAAAACTCGGACTACGACGACGACAGCGGCCGCGCGGCCTGAACGGCGCGCTTCCGCGAAGGGGTCAGCCCCTCAGGCAAAGCGCTTCTGGATGCGTTCGCGCGTCTCGGCGCCGTCGAGGCTGAGACGGGTCCAAGGGATGGCGCGCAGGCGCTCGTCCTCGATGGGCTCCTCGGTCTCCTCACAGGTGCCGTAGGTCCCGTCGTCGAGCCGCTTCAAGGCGGCGTCGATCTCCGCCAGATCCTTGAGCATGCGCTCGCGCTGCACGAGCGAAGTGTTCTGAGTCTCCAGGGCGGCGGCCATGTCGGCCTCGTCGCCAGAGATTTCAACCGAGAGGGAGGGCGATAGGGCGCGCAGGTTGCCCAGCACGTCCTGACGGCACTTCAGGAGCTTCCTCTTGCACTCATCAAAGAGCTTCTCGCGCATCTTGCTCATGTCACTCCCCCCTGGAATCCGGCGGTGCCACCATTCTTTCAATGGCCGGCTCGCGTCATCTGGCTATTCTAAGGTAAAAAATTACAACCTAGCAAATCGCCGACGGTGAATTTTTTGCCTAACTGACCCAAGTCCGTCAGTTTTCAAGTATCGGCACCCACGAGAAGCGCCTTGAGGGAGAAGAGGGTCAAAGATGCGGTCAGCGCCGACACAGGGGGCGGCGCGAGATCTACCGCTCCACGGGAAAGCCGGCGTCGATCCAGGCTTCCATCCCCCAGTCGCCGATGCAGACGAGGTTTGTGAGGCCGGCGGCCTGGAGCTCAGCCACGGCGCGCTGGGCGCGGCCGCCGCGCCGGCAATGAATGTAGACGTGATCGTACTTCTTCAGCTCGGCAACATGCTGCCCCACCGTGCCTAGCGGGATATTGCGCGTGCCCCGGATGCGCACCTCGCGAAATTCGTCCGGCTCGCGCACGTCTACCACGATGTCGTTCGGGCCCAGCTTCGGCAGGAGGTCGTGGAATTCTTTCATCGTCATGGGCTTCCTTCTAGGTATCCGATTCCCTTTTGATGCTCAGTGCGTCGCGCGCGCGACGCACTGAGCATCAAAAGGGAATCGGATACCTAGAAGGAAGCCCATGACGATGAAAGA
>JADZFF010000029.1 GCA_020850015.1 Bdellovibrionales bacterium
CCGGGGATCTCTTCGATTACGAGGACGGCAAGCCGGGTGCGCGGCCCGTCGACCAGCAGATGCCCTTCATCGCGTGCATCCCCACTACTGCAGGCACGGGAAGCGAAGTGGGCCGCTCCAGCGTGGTCTCCGACGATCAGACCCACCGGAAAGTGATCATCTTCGATCCCCGCCTGCTCGCGCAGGTCGTGCTCCTGGACCCCGAGCTCACGCTGGGCCTTCCCCCGCTCATGACGGCCGCCACCGGCATGGACGCGCTCACGCACCTGATCGAGGCCTACCTCGCAAAGGGGTTCCACCCGATGGCCGACGGCATCGCGCTCGAAGGTATGAAGATGGTGGCGAGGTGGCTGCCCGAGGCCGTGAAACACGCGGCGAAGATCCCGGGCAAGTCCACGCCCGAGCATCTCGAGGCCCGCGGCATGATGCTCAACGCCTCGATGATGGGCGCCGTGGCCTTCCAGAAGGGCCTGGGCGTGAACCATTCGCTCGCGCATGCGCTTTCCACCGTGGCCGACATGCACCACGGCACGGCGAACGCGATCGTGCTCGACGTCTGCATGGAGCACAACGCGAAGGCCGTACCCCAACGCTTCAAGGAGATGGCGCGAGCCCTGGGCCTCCCCGGCGGCTCTCCCGGCGCCTTCATCGCGTGGATCAAGTCCATGAAGAAGAAGCTCGGGATGCCGGCCACGCTCTCCGAAGCCGGCGTCACGAAGGACCAGATCCAGAAGCTCGTCGACGTCGCCGAGAAGGATGGCTGCCACCCCTCGAACCCGGTGGCGATCACGCGGAAGGATTTCGAGAAGCTGTTCCTGAAAGCCTTGGGCAAACCTAAGAAGGGCGCGGGCAAGGCCAAGGGAATCAAGAAGCCCGCAAAGAAAGCGAAGAAGTAGCCGGCTCATGCCCACGCACGCTCCCGTCATCGGCGTGTCCTCCTGCCTCATGCATGCGGACACCACGAACCGGAAAAACATCTTCAACGGGAAGCCCCTGCTCTACGCGGAGCAGAGCATGATGCATTACCTGCTGGGCGCGGGCGCGATCCCCTTTCTGATTCCTACGCGGCCAACGGCCAGCGCGGGCTACCCCAAGGTGCCCTCGGTGCAGGACATCCTCGGGCAGGTCCAGGGTGTTGTGATCGTGGGGGGCGTGGACATGTCGCCCGGGAACTACGGCGAAGCGCCCCTGAAGCCCGAGTGGTCGGGCGATCCCATCCGGGACGCCTACGAGATGGAGCTCATCCGCACGGCCCTCGGCATGGACAAGCCCGTGCTGGGAATCTGCCGCGGCTACCAGGTACTGAACGTCACCTTGGGCGGCTCGCTCTACCAGGACATCAACACGCAGGTGAAGGGCTCGCTCGTCCACCGCGACGCCACGATCTACGACCAGAACTTCCATGACCTGGAGATCGTGCCGGGTTCGGACTTCGAGCGCCTCTACCGCGCCGACAAGCGCCGCCGCATCAACAGCGTGCACCACCAGGCCATCAAGGATCTAGGCCAGGGCCTCGTCGTGGAGGCGCGCTGCCCTGTGGACGGCATCATCGAGGCCGTGCGCCTGGAGCACTTCGGCGGCGCAGGGGCATGGGCGCGCGGCGTGCAATGGCATCCCGAGTTCATGGTGGGCTTCGACGAAAGCCTCATGAGCCCTTGGCCCATCGTGGAAGATTTCCTTCAGGCCGTGAACGACCGCAGAAAACCGAAAGCGAGCACCCCATGAACGAAGCGCAGCGCATGCACGACTCCAAAGGCTCTTCCTCTTTTGGAAGCACCGGGGCCACCCTGAAGATCTGGAACCCGGCCACGGGCCAGGTGGCGAAGGAGATCCCGGCCGACACGCCCGCGAGCCTCCGCCAGAAGATGGAAGCGGCCCGCAAGGCTCAGCCCGCGTGGGCGGCGCGCAAGCCCGCCGAGCGCACGAAGATCCTGAAGAAGTTCGGCGAGCTACTCGTGAAGCGCGCGGACGCAGTGGCCAAGGACCAAAGCCTGGAGACCGGCAAGCCCATCTCGCAGGCCCGAGGCGAGGCCCGATCCACGCTCGGACGCGTGAGCTTCTTCTGCGAAAACTGGGAAAAGACCCTGAAGGCCGTGAAACTCCCGCCCGCCGGAAACACCGAGGAGGAGATCCGCTACGAGCCCTTGGGCGTGGTGGCCAACATCTCGGCCTGGAACTACCCCTGGTTCGTGGGCGCGAACGTGTTCGTTCCGGCCCTGCTCACGGGCAACGCCGTGCTCTACAAGCCCTCGGAGTTCAGCGCCCTCACGGGCCTCAACATCGGCGCCCTGCTTTGGGAGGCCGGCGTACCGAAGGACGTGTTCCAAGTCGTGATCGGTGCCGGAGACATCGGCGCCGAGCTCCTGAAACAGCCCGTGGACGGAGTGTTCTTCACGGGCTCCTACGCCACCGGTAAACGCATCGCCGAGGCGGTGGCGGGCCGCATGATCAAGCTCCAGCTTGAGCTGGGCGGCAAGGACCCCACCTACGTGGCCGACGACGTGGCCGACGTGAAGGCCGCCGCCGAGGGGCTTGCCGACGGCGCCTTTTACAACAACGGCCAGAGCTGCTGCTCGGTGGAGCGCATCTACGTGCACAAGAAGGTATACGAGCCCTTCGTGAAGCATTTCATCGAGGTGGTGAAAGGGTTCAAGATGGGCGCGCCCTCGGACGAGAGCACCTACCTCGGCCCCCTCACCCGCCAGCCTCAGATCCAGGTGATCGAGGACCAGCTCCGCGACGCCGCCTCAATGGGCGCGAAGGTGGAAACCGGCGGTAAACGCGTTCAGGGCGCGGGCTGGTACTTCGAACCCACGGTGCTCACGAACGTCACGAACTCCATGAAGGTCATGCGCGACGAAAGTTTCGGCCCGGTGATCGGCATTCAGGCCGTAGGCTCGGACGACGAGGCCGTGAGCCTCATGAACGACACCGAATACGGCCTCACCGCGGGCGTCTACACGAAGAACCGCAAACGCGCCGAAGGCATCATGGCGAAGCTCAACGCAGGCTCTACCTACTGGAACTGCTGCGACCGCGTGAGCCCGCAGCTCCCCTGGACCGGCCGCAAGCAGTCCGGCATGGGCTCCACGCTCTCCACGATCGGCATCCTCGCCTTCGTGCAGCCCAAGGGCTACCACCTGCGCGCGCCGGCGAAGGCCTCGGCGCCGAAGAAGGCCCGCAAGGCCAAGGCGGCGAAAAAGCCCGCCCGAAAGAAAAAGCGGTAGATCGCGGCTCCCGGCGGCCGTCCATACGCGTTCGACATCTGTCATAGATGCATATATTGTCGAGTACATGATTACGCCCAAGCGGAAGGCCGCAGCGTTGGCCCTAGTCCTGGCGGTGGGGTGGGTTTTCGCCATGAGCGCGGGCTGCAGCCAGACCGAAGCCGAGAACTGTGGTAGCGCGACGGTTGCCGTCGGCTCCGATCCTGGCGGGATCGCGGTACACCCTTCGAATAGTTACGTATACGTTTCAAACTCGAGCAACGCCACGATCTCGCAGTTTTCGATCGGCTCCTGCGGACAACTCGAGCCGCTTTCACCTCCGACAGCCGCGACGGCCCCGAACCCTGGCGACATCGCCATCGACCCCACGGGACAGTACGCATACGTTCTGCAGTTTGGTGACGTAGTATCGCAGTTTAGCATCGGCTCGGACGGTACCCTCTCAGCCCTTTCTCCTCCGACGATTGCGGCGGGATCGTTTCCGCGCGCCCTCGATATCGACCCGAGCGGACTATATCTTTACGTCGCGAACAACGGCGGTACGATCTCGCAGTACGGCATTGGCGCGGGCGGCGCACTTGCAGCACTGTCGCCGGCATCGGTAGCGACCGGGCTCTACACCGGAGGAATTGCCGTTGACCCGTCGGGACTGTACGTCTACGCGCCAAGTCTCAACGACGGGAAGATCTACCAGTACGGAGTGGGGGCGGGTGGAAAACTGGCTGCGCTTGTCCCCGCGAGCGTTTCCACGGGTCTGTCTCTGTCCGGCATCACCGTTGATCCTTCTGGCGATAACGCCTATGTCATCGCCCAAGATGAGACGGCCTCTCAGTACATCATCGGCGCGAGCGGCACCCTGACTTCGGCCTCGGCTACCGCGGCAACGAGTGCGAACCCCGCCAGCATCGTGATCAATTCCACGGGCACCTACGCCTACGTCGTGAACCACGATGACGCGACTGTCTCGCAATTCAGCATCGGATCAAACGGCAACCTGAGTCCGCTTTCGCCGGCATCGGTAGCGACCGGAACCGATCCCTTCAACCTCGTCATTGATCCCTCCGGAAAGTACGCTTACGTGCCCAATCAGGGCGACGATACCGTTTCGCAATTCAGCATTGGTGCTGACGGGCGATTAGATCCGCTGTAAGGCATGGAGAACACGTCCCCGGATCCGAGCGCCTCCGACGCGGGAGTGTTGCCCTTGTTGTTGTTCGCTTACGACTTCCGCTTCTCGCGGTTGCCTTCGCCCAGGAGCACCACGCGGGGCTCGTAGTTCTGGATCTCGCGCTCTTCGAGCGTGACGTAGGAGCAGATGATCACCTTGTCTCCCGGTCGGGCCAGGTGGGCGGCCGCACCGTTGATGCAGATCACGCCCGAGCCCGAGGGGCCTTCGATGGCGTAGGTGGCGAAGCGGTTGCCGTTGGTGATGTTGTAGACCTCCACGCGCTCGTGGGGCCAGATGTCGGCTGTCTTGAGCAGGTCCTTGTCGATCGTGATCGAGCCTTCGTACTCGAGATTCGCCTCGGTGACGGTGGCCCGATGCAGCTTCGATTTCATCATCGTGCGTTGCATAAACTCATGTCTTTCTTAGGATTTTCCAAGCGCGTTGCTCCCCGGGGGTCGTTCGGTCCCCGGCTTCTCGGAAGCGCTGCGGTATGGTACTTCCTGGGTCGAATGGCAACCAACCGTGTACACCTGTCGGGTTTTGGCAGTCAAGGAACGGCCTGGGCTGAGAATCTCCGCGATTCGGGCTGGGAAGTCCTCGTGTATCTGCCCCGCCGAAGCGAGCCGTCAGAGTCCTGGAAGCGGGCGGAAAGCCTGGGATTCAGCCCCCGGCCCCTCGGCGAGCTCCCGGCGGGCCTGGAGCCGGGCGCCCTCGTGGCCGCCCTGATCCCCGACGCCGAGATCCCGGTGCTCTACAAGGAGCTCCTGGAGCGCGTTGAAACGCCTCTGACCCTGGTTCTCGCGCACGGTTACGCCGTGTACTCGGGCGGCCTGCGCTACCCGCGCGAAGGCCACAGCCTGCGCCTTCTCGCACCGAAGGCGATCGGGCCCAAGCTTCGCCAAAACTTCGCGACCGGCCAGGGTCATCACACCCTCAAAGCCGCGGTGGACTTCGACGCCTCCGATTCGCAAGGGGCCCCCATGGCCGCCCTCGCCGCTGGTCTGGGCTTCCGCCCCGAAAACCTGATCCTTACCACCGCCCGGATGGAGGCCATCGGCGATCTGATCTCCGAGCAGAGCCTGCTCTGCGGGGGCGTGTTCAACCTCTTGGAGTGGACGATGGAGCGTATGCGGTCCGCAGGCGTGCCCGAGCCACTCGTGCAGGAGGAGTGCATCACCGAGCTCGAGCTCGTGGCTTCGCTCGTGCGCGAGCTCGGCCCCGCAGGCGCCTTCGCCAAGATCAGCTCAGCCGCGCAGGCGGGCACGATCGAGATCCGAAGCCGGCTCATCGCGGCCGGTGTGCCCGAGCTGCTCGAGGCCCAGGCCGATGAGGTGTTGAACGGCGGCTTCGCCGAGCGATTCGAAAACGGCGAGTGGCGCGTGGAAGCGCAGGGCCTGCGCCGCCGCCTGGAACTTCCCGAAGTGCCCAAAACCAAGGCCGAGCTCCGGGAGGCCGGAATATGAGCACCGCCTACGACTCCAAGTCCATCACCGTTCCCGCCGTGCGGGCCCAGAAGGGTGAGCGCGCCCTCTCGATGCTCACCGCCTACGACGCCCCCTTCGCCACCCTGCTCGATCAGAGCGGTGTGGACATGTTGCTCGTGGGCGACTCGCTCGGCACCGTGGTGCACGGCGAGCCGAACACGCTCGGCGTGACGATGGACGAGATGGTGCGCGCCACGCGCTCCGTGAGCAGGGCTGCGAAACGCGCGCTCGTGATCGCCGACATGCCCTTTCTTTCGTATCAGGTGTCGATCGAAGACGCCGTTCGCAACGCGGGCCGCTTCCTGAAGGAGGCCGGCGCTCAGGCAGTGAAACTCGAAGGCGGCGTGGGCTTCGCCCCCGTGATCCGCGCGCTCGTCGCAGCCGGCATCCCGGTCTGCGCCCACATCGGCCTCATGCCGCAAAGCCTGCACACGGTGGGCGCCTACCGCATGCACGGCAAAACGCCTTCCGAGCGCGAGGTTCTGCTGGCGGATGCGCGCGCGGTGGAAGAGGCCGGCGCGTTCTGCCTGGTGCTCGAATGCGTGGAAGCCACGCTCGCGGCTGAAATCACGCGCTCCGTCCGCATCCCCACGATCGGCATCGGATCGGGCGCGGGCTGCGACGGCCAGGTGCTCGTGATCCACGATCTCCTGGGCCTCACCCCGGGCCGCGTGCCGAAGTTCGTGCGTCCGCTCGCGGATCTGGGCGCGGCCGTGCGCACCGCGGTCGGCGGGTACCTTGCCCGCACCGAAAACGAGTACCGCGAAGCCGCTGGCAAACCGGGCCTGACGACGGAATTCGTCAGCAGCCCGATCGACGCGAAACCGAAGTTGCCCGCCGAAGGTAGAGGAATTTAGGGCCATGTTGCTCGCGGTGGATGTCGGCAATACCAACCTCGTGCTCGGCGCCTTCACGGGCACCGAGCTCAAGCGCACCTGGCGCCTGCCCACCCGCACGGGTGAAACCGGCGACTCCGTGCGCGCCACGCTCCATGCGCTCCTGGCAGCCGAAGGGCTCGGGGCACAAGATTTCGAGATGGCACTGATCTCGAGCGTCGTGCCCCGCATGACGGCACTGCTCGGCGAGGCCTTTGCGGGCCTGAAGCTCGAGTCGAAGGTCATCACCTATCAGTGGCCTTTCTCCTTCACGAACTCGGCTGCCCGCCCCGAGACCGTGGGCATGGATCGCCTCGTGAACGCCGAGGCTGCCGTGCGCGAGCACGAAGGGCCGCTCGTGATCGTGGACTCCGGCACCGCCACCACGCTTTGCGCCGTGACCCGCGACCGCCGGTACCTCGGCGGCGCCATCCTTCCGGGCATGGAGCTCGGCATGGAGACCCTCGCCAAACGCACCGCACTCCTGTTCGACGTCGCGCTCCAGCCCCCCCGCCAGGCCATCGGGCGCGACACGGAAGAGGCGCTGAAGAGCGGCCTCGTGCTGGGCTACGCATCGATGGTCGACGGCATGGTGGCGCGATTCCGCGCCGAAATGAAAGAGCCGCACGCGCTCGTGATCGCCACGGGTGGCGTGAGCCGACTCCTGCGCGGGCACGCGCAATCGCTCGAGGTTTTCGACTCTGATCTCACCCTGAAGGGAATCCGCTACCTCCATGAGTCCTTCCGCCGTCTCTAGTCTGAACTCGCAGCTGGAACCCCTGCTGCGCGGCCGCCGCGTCTTCCTGGGGATCACCGGGAGTATCGCCGCGTTCAAGGCGCAGGATCTTGTGCGCGCGCTCAAGGCCTGCGGTGCAGAGGTACAGGTGGCGCTCACCGACTCGGCGAAGCAGTTCGTCACTCCGCTCACGCTCGAAACGCTCTCGGGCCGGAACGTGCACGCGAGCCTATGGAACGATGGGCACGGCACGCACCACATCGACCTGGCCCGCTGGGCCGAGGTTTTCGTGGTGGCGCCCGCGACTGCCAACACACTCGCGCGCATGGCGCATGGGCTGGCCGACGACGTGATCTCCACCGAGTACCTGGCCTTCCGCGGCCCTGTGCTCGTGGCGCCCGCCATGAACCCCGCGATGTGGGACCACCCGGCCACCCGCAGGAACGTGGAGAAGCTCCGCACGGACGGCGTGCGGATCGCGGGCCCTGCCGCTGGCCTCATGGCATGCGGTGAAGAGGGCGAAGGCCGCATGGTTGAGCCCGACGCGCTTCTGGAGGCCGTCGCAGGCTGTTTGTACGCGCCCTCGAACGGAAAACGCGCGCTCGTGAGCCTCGGGCCCACGCAAAGCCGCCTCGATCCCGTGCGTTTCCTCACCAATCGTTCGAGCGGGCGTATGGGCGCCTCGATGGCCTGGGCGCTTCGCGCGGCCGGCTACGAGGTCACCGCCGTCTGCGGCCCGATCGACCCGGCCGTGCGCCTTCCCGCCGACGCCAGACGCATCGACGTGCGCACGAGCGGCGAGATGGCGAGCGCCGTGCTCGCGGAGTGGCCGCGCGCCCAGGTGTATGCGAGCGCCGCCGCCGTGCTCGACTGGGAGTTCGCCGAGGTTCACACGGAGAAGCTCAAGAAGGAAGCCGGCGTGATGCCGCCCTCCCCGCCTCTTCAAGAGACGCAGGACATTCTCAAGGCCGTCTGCGAACGCCGCAGGCCCGGGCAGTTCATTCTGGGCTTCGCCGCAGAAACGCGCGAACTCCGAGCGGCCGCGCGCCGCAAGCTCGCTTCGAAGGGCTGCGACGCCGTGTTCGTGAATGACGTCTCCAAGCCCGGGCTGGGATTCGAGTCCGAGGCCAACGCAGGCTGGTGGATCTCTTCGGGAGACGAGCGCGAGATCCCACGCGCCTCGAAGGCTCTCGTGGCGCGCTCGCTCGTGGATCTCATCGAGGGCCGTACGCCGAAGGAAGTCAGGCCTGCGGCCCCCCTCATCGAAGGGAACGCCTAGTGGACGTCTTCCACTCCGTCGCGGAGTACCGCGCCTGGCGCGCCCGGCAGGCGGGCCCCGTGGGCTTCGTACCCACGATGGGCGCGCTGCACTCCGGGCACGCGCACCTCATGGCCGTGTGCCGGCGCGAGATCAACACGCGCGCCCGCGAGGGCTTAGGCCCCCGCGGTTCAAGTGTCGTGTCGATCTTCGTGAACCCCACGCAGTTCGGCCCCGGCGAAGACTTCGACCGCTACCCGCGCACGTTGGAGGCGGACCTGGAGATCTGCCGCGCTCAGGGCGTGGATGCCGTTTTCGCTCCTTCCGCGCGTGAGATGTACGGCGACAGCTATCCCGAGGGCTTCACGACCTTCGTCGAGGAGACGCGCCTCTCGAAACCCCTCTGCGGAGCCGTGCGCCCCGGGCACTTCCGTGGAGTGACCACCGTGGTGTCGCTGCTCTTCCAGGCCACGCGCCCTGACCGCGCCTTCTTCGGCCTTAAGGACGCGCAGCAGTTTTTCGTTCTTCACCGCATGGCGCGCGACCTCCACCTGGAAGTGAGCGTGGAGGGTGTCGCCACCGTGCGCGAGCCCGACGGCTTGGCGCTGAGTTCCCGGAACCGGTACCTCAGCGCGGCCGAGCGCGAGATCGCGCCGCTCATCGCGCAGACGCTCGGCGCGCTCGCGGCGCAGCTCGAGAAGCCCTTGCTCGACGATACGCACTCGCTCGGCGCGATCCTCTCGGAGGCCCGCGCCGGGCTTGAAGCGCGAGGCCTGAAGGTGCAGTACCTGGAGCCCCGCCGCCTTCCCGACTTCGAACTCTGGTCCGCCGCCGACCAGGCCGCCGACCGCCCAGGCGTGCTGGCCGTGGCCGCACACCTGGGCCAGACCCGCCTCATCGACAACCGTCTCATCCATGGTAAGCATTTGAAATCACTAGGCTATATCCTTCACATCTGAAGGCTCTGGGGCCTTTAGTTAACTAAAATAGTATGGTAAAGAGGAGGCATTATGCGCGTCGTCCTCGGTCTACGAATCGCCCTCAGCCTAGCCTCCTTGGCCCTGGGGAGCGCCGCGGAAGCCATTCCGCGGCTCGCGCCCACGCATCCCCTTCGGGGTCTTCCGCTCCTGGTGACCCACGCCTCCCGACTTTTCGAGGAAGAAGGACGCACGGCGCCGGGCCTCGACGCCTGGGTGGCGGACTTCAAAGCGCGCGGCGAAACCGTAGTGTTTCTCCTGAGCGACGCCGATGAAGGCGATGCGGGGTGGTTGGGGGCGGACCTCCAGCCCAGCTACGCCATCCCCTCAAGGAGCGGCGAACATGAGCTTGAGATGCGCACGCACCAGATGGCCATTGCGGGCGGATACTGGTCGCTCTGCATGTCAGGCACAGTGGGCGACGCCGCCGCGGCCGCCTTCCCCCACATCCCGAAGGCGGCGCGAGGCCCTTCGCGCGGCCGCCGCGTGTTTGAGGTTCATGCCTACCTGCCCGCCGTTTACGAGGACCCGCACGCCCTTCGCCATCCGGGCCAGGAGATGTCGATCATTCCTGAGCTGCAGGAGCTGGGGCGCGAAGCCCCGCTCGACGAGTACCTCCGAGTCCTAGGGCCCCGCGCTTTCGCGCGGAGCTTGAAAAGCGTGACTCAAACCGCGCTCGGTAGCGCTGCGGAGCACCTGGTGCTGGAGCTCGACGGCGAACGGCAGTGGTCGTTTCGCGGCACGGGACAAAAGGACCGCGAGCTGAGACTCAGGCTCTGGTCCCGACTGGCCAGCTGGAACTGAACTGGAACCGATTCGACCGAAGTGGCTCTGATTTGGTACCAGTGCAATTCAGCTCAGGTACTCACTTGGCGTTTTCTCATGAAGCTCTAAAAAATCGTTCAATTTGGCCGTATTTTTCACATTTCCTATATTCACACGTGTGACTGCGCTCCGCAGCTAACGCAGCGAGACTTATCCCAAAATGCCCCGCTTCTGTTTGTGGCGAGCATGGCACGTGGCTTGCTTTATTGGCGGGAGTGAGCTGCCTCGAAGTCGAGGGCCTCTCGTAGAATCGTCATCCTAAAACGGAACATTCCCCTCCATTTTACAGTTCGCCGGGGGGTTCACGATGGAGATGGCAGCTCACAAGTTTTTTGCGAGGCTCGACGAGCCTTGATGAGTTCCACCGCTTCTTTCTCTGCTGATCGGGCCTGCAGCGTGCTTCCGGTCATTCCCCCCCCAAACACCAAATCGGGGGCATGGGGCAAACGCCCGACAGCTGAGAAAGAGGCGGTGAGTTCAAACTCCCCTCCCCGGCCTGAACCTCACTGACGGGCGCGAAGCCAGGCCACGAGCGGCGCCAGGAGCTCGACCTCGGAGCGTTTACCCGAGATCACATCCAGGTGCCCGCCAGTGACCCGCCAGTACTGTTTGTCGGCGCTTCCGGAGAGCAGGTACCCGTCGTCGTGGATCATGTCGGCGTTCGCGCAACGGTCCTGCGCGCCCGCGACGAACAGGAGAGGAAGCTTCAGCCAGGCCCGCTGGGGCGCGTAGAGGTGGGCGTCGGCCGGGATCTCCCCGTGGTAGTGCGAGGCGGTCCTGCGTTCCACGACCGCGTTCCCCAGCTGTTCGATCAGACGCGGCCCCAGCTCCTCCAGCCCGTCGATGCCATGCGTGCGCACGACCTCAGTGGGCGCGTTCGACGGAACGTAGAACATCGAAAGCAGCGGCGTCTGGATCACTGAGCCCTGGAAACTCCTGTACAGCCGCGCGAGCACCGGCCCCACGAAGGGAATGCGGTCGAGCGGAAGAGCCAGCACGCTCCCGATCCAAGAGAGCGGCAGGCTCGGCAACTGCCCCCCCGCCTCAGCGTGCGCCCCCGAAAGCGCCATGGCCTCGAGCTCGTAGTTGGAACGGTAGTAGTCGTCCTTCGTGAGCACGGGGTCGGTGACGACGTTTCGAAGGGATTTCGGCCACCAGACGCTATAAACGCCCGCCACCGAGATCACGCCTTTCAGGCCTGCCTGCCGCGCGCGCGAGAGCATTCGGTCGGCCCGCACGCTGCCGTCCGGAAGATAGTGAAGCCCTGAAAGATAGCCATCGAGAATCCAGGCCGAGAGGCTATGACCCGCGACAAAGGGCCGCTGCCCCGTGGAGATCCGCACCTTCTCGACCAGCGCGGGGAGATCGTAGATGGCCTGATCCTCCACCGTCCAGTGATAGGGCAGTTCGGGCGATTCACTGCGAAAGCCCGGCGTGCCGGTGTGACGGTAGTTTCCCATCCAGACGTCGAAACCCGCCTGGCGCAGCCGGCGCGCGAGGCTGTACTCGACCACGGTCGCGTCCCACACGCGGTCGTTCGACGCGATCCCGGGGAGCAGCAGGATCGGCTGCGCGCCCGGAAGGGCGTAGCGCTTCAGCGCAAGCTCAAGCGGCTGGCCCACGCCCGCGGGCCCCTGGTCTCCGAGCGAGAGCGTGGACTCGCGCGTGGGCTTGTAGGCCTCGAGCGCGCCGCGGTCCCAAGCCTGCGCAGGACTGCAGAGCATGCCTACCGTCAAAGCGGCAACTCCCCAGGCCGTCCAGGGCAGCCGCAATCCTGCCCGGCGGATCGCGCTCAACGCGAACCTACGGGCACCCTGCGTCACTTGACGGTGAGTCTGAATACGAATGGCGTCAATGAGCCGCCAGAAGGCCGAGTTCGGCCCCTTGGCGCGTTGTATCGCTTGGCGCTCCACATTCCCCCCCAGGAATTTGTGTTAGACTGGAAAAGTCTTTCTCTCGGAGTTTCTAACGGAACTCTGACACCCGTCAAGACAGCGCCCTTCATGATGTGGGGTGAGACGATGAGGATGCAGTGGAACTGGAACAGGAAGATTTCCAAACTCTGACGCAAATCAGCACGGCGCTCTGGGCTGACGCCACGCGCGCGCACACCCAAGCCGCGGAAACCCTGGCCGCCGTGAGCCTGATGGATCTGACGCCTTCGCGGAGCATGGAGCGCTGGGCTCGCGCGCTGCTCGACCGCGCGAGGACTCTGCGTGAATCGCCAATTGACGCGGCCTCGCTGAACGATCCGGTGTATCGGCTGCTTCCCCACGAACGGCTCATTCTCGCCGCACTGCATCTGGGCCACTGGTCCTATGGCCGGCTGGAGCGCGTGACAAACCTTCCCCGCGAGGAGCTGGAGCGAAGCGCTTGGAGTGCGCGCGTGCACGTGGCCCGGCAGCGCCTGGCCTCCGAGGGACGCGGGCTGCAGGTACCCGCTGCGGCTCTGGGCGCCTCGCGAGGCTCCTGCCCCGCGATGGATCCCACGCGCCCCTGGACCCAGCGGTTCCTCGACGAGGAAACGGAGACGCGCGACCGCCTGTTTCTCCAGAACCACCTCATGAGCTGCCCGATCTGCGTGCGCGCCCTCCAGCAGACGAGGGATATCTACTTCACCGCCGACCGCGCGCTGCAGACGGCCGTCAGCGGACCTCTTCGGCAGGCCGAACTGAGCGAGTTCGCGGAGGAGCTGGAGCTGGCCTGGCACCGCATGCGCAAGCTGCGCGAGAGCCGCTTCCCGATCCTGCCGGGGCTGCTGCGCGTGCTCGCGAAACGCGACGTGATCCTGGTTCTGGCCGTGGCTGCGGCGGCCGCAGCTTACCATGCGCTTTTTTGACCCGATTACGGGGGAGGAGGGGAAGAGTGGGTACCCCCCGGCATGCTCGGACCTCCTGTCCTGCTCGCAGAAAGCGCCATCCTGGCGCTCGCACGCCTGCGTGGGGTACCCACTCTTCCCCTCCTCCCCCGTGCCGCCTCAGTGTAGCGCCGGTCCGCCTCGTTCGCGCTCGTGTTTGAAACAATGCTAGAGCCTCAGAGGCATGGAAAGTTGGAGGAGAATTGGTTCTAAGCTTTGGTTAACATCGCTGTGTCTAAGCTGCGTTTGGGCGATATTTTTATCGATCGAGGTTTCCCGTAAGCCTTCTGCCGACAGCGATTTGGAATTTGGGTTCCGATACTGGCTCAGATGGCTAATGGTGAAGTAACCGCCCAATCGGGACGTCTTAGCGCCCGCGCCCCGGCCAAAGCTCGAAGGGCGGCTGATGGCCCGCCTTCAGGTGCTTCTGGAACTCCTGGGCATCGCGCGCCTGGGTTTCCTTGAACGCCTGCGTCTGAGCCTGAAATTCCTTCTCGCGGTTCACGCGCTCATCCTCGAGCGTCTTGAGGAGCGCCTGACGCTTGGCCTGCATCTGATCGACGTGAAGCTTGCGCGCATCAGGCGCCTTTTCCCGGTCGAAAAAAGCCTGTTTCTCCAGCCGCGCCTGCTGCTCCCACTCCTGGCGCCGCGCCTGCTGGGCCGAGGCGAGCTCCGAAAGCTCGAGCTTCTGGCGATGGCCGAGCGCGGCGCGAGCCGAGGCCTGGGCCCGCTGAAACTCGGCAAGCAGCGACTTCGCCTGCTCCGGCGATACGGGTTCCGGCGGAGGCGGGGCCTTGGCCTCTTCCGCCGGGGCCTCGACGGCCGCGGGTTCAGCCGCGCCGGACGTCCAGGCTTCGGGGGCCGCGATGAGAGCCCATCCCAGGATCAACCCCCGAAAAAGCGGAAACCCCGGGACGTTGTCGCGTCCCGGGGTTCCACTGCTGATGGTCATAGCCGCCATCAGCCTAAGATATCACTGCGTGATGGACTGGGCGAAGCCGATCTTCATGCCCCAGCCATTGACGCTGGAGTCCGTCACCAGACGGATGACGAGCGTATCGCCCTCCGCGTAGTCGGTGGTGTAGTTCTCCACGCGTCCCGTGATGGTCTCGATGACCTCGCCGGCGGGCGTTTCGATCTGCACCTTGTCGTAGCCCGACTCCACGTCCACCTTCTCCAGGTTCACGCGGATGTAGCGCGCGCCCTGCTTGGTGACCGTGTAGGTGTACGACTTGGAGTTCTCGTACGGGTGGGGCGTCTCGCCCGCGGCTTCGAAGCGAGCCCAGAGGGACTCGTCCGGCTCGTTCGAGGGCGGCACGATGCCGTGGAACGCGTTGTAGGCGTTCACGCGGCCGCGTGAGGCCACCATGCGGCGCAGGCCGCGCACCGGATCGGATGTCGTGATCAGGCGTGACTTCACGTCCGAGAACGACCAGGTCTGGTTCGAGGCCATCAGAAGCGCCGCGATGCCGGCCACGTGCGGGCAGGCCATCGAGGTGCCGCTGTAGGACGCGTAGGTGTCGCCCTTCACGGAGCTGTACACTTTCACGCCCGGGGCCGCGACGTGCACCGAGCTCTTCCCGTAGTTCGAGAAGCTCGCGATGCGGTCACGGTTGTCGGTGGCAGCCACGCTCACCACGTTCTCCACCTGGTAGCTGGCGGGGTACGCGGGGTTCGAGTCGTTGTCGCTCGAGCTGTTGCCGGCCGCGGCCACGAACAGGATGCCCGCGTCGCGCGATTTTTCGATGGCCTGCTTCATCGTCTCCGAGAAGCCGCCGCCGCCCCAGCTGTTGCTCATGATGTTCACGCCGATGGAGGTGGCATAGTTGATGGATTCAACCGCGTCATCCAACGAGCCGCTACCCGAGGCGCTGAGGAACTTGATGGGGACGATCGACACCTGCCAGTTCACGCCGGCGATGCCCTTGCCGTTGTTGCCCGTGCCGCCGATGGTGCCCGAGCAGTGCGTGCCGTGGCTGTGGTCATCGGAGGAGTTGGCGTTGTTGGCGACGAAGTTCCAGCCGTGGACGTCGTCCACGAAGCCGTTGTTGTCGTCGTCCTTGGCGTTCCCGGCGATCTCGCCCGGGTTCGTCCAGAGGTTGTCCACGAGGTCGGAGTGGGTCCACTCCACGCCCGTGTCGATCACGCCCACGACCACCTCGCGCGAGCCCGTGTGGCCGGCCGCCCAGAGCGGCACCACGTCGATGTCGGAGCCCGGCGTTCCGGTCTGGCCGGCGGCGTCGGCCTGGCCGTTGTTCAGGAGCGACCAGTTCTTGTCGAAGTCGGTGTCGTTCGGGATACCGGCTTCAAAGGTGCGGTAGATGAAGTTCGGCTCGGCGATCTCCACGCGCGAGTCGGCCTTCAGGGAGGAGATGGCGCGGCCCAAGGCGCCGTCCTCGGCTACGCGCACGGTGAAGAGCTGCTTGTCCGTGCGGAAAGGCTCAACGGCCTGGAGCGCGGCGCCGCGACCGGTGGTGCCCAGGATCGACGCGAACACGTCGTGGGCTGCGCGGGCCGAGACGGCCTCTTTCAGCTTCACGACGATTTCGCCGGGGACATGCTCCACCGCTTGGCGGGCCTTTTTCCCGGCGTAAACCGCCGAGCTGTTCCCGAGAGCAAGCGCCGCAGCCACCAGGGCCAAAGCGAGCTTCGGGGAAACGCGAGAGAATCCGTTCTCCATGAGTTCCTCCATGAGCGCGTAGTCCAATGTCCGCGAGGGGAAACGCGCCTTCCCCACACGGAACAACCTTCAACCGGGCAGCTCAAAACTTGGGGGAATTAAGGAGGATCGAAAGGGCGAGCCGAAGGTACCTTCCGTAGGCTTCATGCTGCCGTCCCGAGCCACCCACGACCAAGCGTTGAGGTGCTCGCACACGGAATCGGGGTTGCATCCTTGCCTTCCCGAGCCGTGTCCACATTGGACTTCTGATTCAGTCTACGGGGGGCGAGGAGCCAGTCAACGTGACGACCGGCACCAAGAAAAATATAAGCACGCCTCTAAGTGGTGTTCTGGCACCAGAGAGACGAACGATTTTCGCTTACTTCAGCGAGTTCGCGACCTTAGTCCGCGACTCCGCCGTCCACGCAGGAGGCGAAGGCGGAAGTCAGGCCTTCCAGACGCTCACCTGCATCCAACCCATCGCCATCTGAAGAGGAAGGCACAGGCGCCACCAGCGCCGTCGTGTCGGGCCGAAGGAGCACCTCCAGCACGATCCGGGCGCGGTGCACGGGGGCGGGAGCGCCGTCGCGCGTGTACTGCCCTTCGGCGTCGATGACAAGGCGGCCGCTGGCGCGATCCTCCCTCAGGGTCACGCGCCCCTCTTCGCCGAGTTTCACCCCGGGAAGCAGATCCTCGTAGCCGGCCAGACGAAGAGTTGAAAAGGGGATGGTCACCGTGTCGCGCGAGGCGGTGGCGAGCCCGGCGCCTACGGCCATGCAACTGCCCTGCTCGAGCTGGCGGATCCGCGCGCGCTCCGGCCGGCAGGAGGTGGCCCCGAGCGTGGAAATCATGCCCTCGCCCTCGCGAAGGCCCGTGTGCCCCGCCGGATCGTCGACTTCGGTAAGCTGGCCGCAGCGGCTGTAGTCCACCCGCGAGGTGAGCCCCTGGATGGGGCAGGGGCCTCCGGGCTGGGCCAGCACCTGGCCCGCGTGCAGTACTGTGAAGGCGACGACAAATGGGACCAACGAGCTCCACCGCAGGCAAGTGCTGTACATCCCCTTCCCAAGAGCAAGGTCAGTGCCCACCTCCCCTCCTGCGCGGCGTTCAATTTTCACCCTGTTCGCATCGAGTTAGACTGAGGCTGGGAAGACGGAACTGAACAAGATTTGATCACCTGTCGGCGTACTCGGATCCCCATGGCTACCCGGTCACCGCCAGCTCCAGCTACCGCGAATCCTGCGCTGGAACGGGCCTTGCTTTCGGGGGATCCGGGAGAATCCGTGCATGCGCCCGCTGAGGAACCGTAATAGTACCCGTTTGCTTGCCGGGAACCTCGGCTTCGCCCTGGCCGGAGCCACCGCCCTGCTGGGCGCCGCGCTCAGCGCCTCGGCCGACTGGGATGGCGACCGGCCGGTGGAGCAGGACTGGAACCGGCCCGGAAGCCCCTCGATGCCCGCCGAGCGGGCCCGCGTGGCCGTGGTGGTGCTGAGCTACAACGGCGATGCCGCCAGCCACGCAGGCGAGCTCTTCTTTGAAGGCATGCTGGGCCGCATGCGCAGAAAGTACTCCGAGCTCTTCGTGCTCCGAGGCGCCGCCACGAGCGCCCAGGAGATCCAGGCAGCGATGGCCGACGCGCTCGCCACCGGGAAGATCGTCGACTTCCTCTCAAACTCGCACTCCAACACGACTCACCTTCAGTACGACGGCTTCCGTGGAACCCCGAGCGAGCTCCTACAGCCGGCGCTCTGGAACGCGGATCCCGATCAGCTCGGCCTGGCCGCGAACTTCGGCTGCCTCTCAGCACCTCAGGCGAATGAGTTCCACAGCCTGGGTTTCAAGAGCTACATCGGGCACGACAACGTTTCGATCGGTGCGCAGGCCATGCTTGAGTTCCTGGACCACTGGATGCACTGCCTTCCCCTCTACGAGACCGTGAAACGCACGAACCACGCCCTTCAGTCCTTCTACGGCCAGGCCCCACAGAAGGCCCTCTGGCAGCTCCTGGCCTCGCAGGCATCCTACGAAACCGAGCTCGTGTCCTCAGGAGAGAACCAGCAGCTTTGCCTGGGACTCGTCCGCGGCGGACTCAAGAAGGACGCGCTGAACCCGCGCTTCGGGCCGGAGTGGTAGGCCCCAGATAGCGCTTCGACCTAGAGCGGCTTCCAGTCGCGGATGCGGAAAGTGGGCGTGACACGGCCGTTGAAGCGGTTGAGCTCGGGCACGCCCGCCCAATCGGCCTCACCGAAGCCCTCGGGGGCACCCAGCTTGCCGTTCACTTCGGGATCCTCGGCGGCGCCGAACCACATGGCCTCGAGCGAGCCCGTGCCCACCGGCCCGAGCTGCAGCTTCAGATGCCGGCCCTTGAGCACGCGCTGATCCTGCACCGACGCGCGAAGGCGGAACACGGGCTCCGGATTGCCCGGGCCGAAGGGGCCCAAGCCTTCAAGCTCGTGAAACGCGCGGAACTCCAGGTCCTCGGGGCGCATGTCGCCCTCGATGAAAAGCGGGGGATTCTCGAGCTCGGCGTCCACGGTGGCCATGGCGTCGTCGAAGGCCTGCGCGAACGCGTCGACGTGGTCGAGCGCGATGGAGAGGCCGGCGGCGTGTTTGTGGCCTCCAAAGCCCAGGAGGTGATCGCCCGCCGCGAGCCGGATGGCCTCAAGCACGTTGCGTCCGCCCCAGGTGCGGGCGCTGCCCTTGCCCAGGTCTTCGCGGAGCGCGATGACGATGGCGGGCTTCCTGAAGGCCTCGGTGACCCGAGTGGCGACGATGCCCACGACGCCTTCGTGCCAGCCGCGATCGGCCACCACGACACCGTTCTTGAACTTGCCTTCGCTGATGCCCTGCTCCACCCGGGCCCGAACCTCATCCCAGATGCGGTCCTGGATCGTGGCGCGCTCCTTGTTCAGGCGCTCCAGCTCCCTGGCGCGCGCGGCGCCCACGGCCGCGTCTTCGGTGGTGAGAAGCTCGAGCGCGAGGCTCGCGTTCTGCAAACGCCCGGAGGCGTTGATCCTAGGCCCAAGCACGAAGCCCAGGTGGCCCGGGCTCAGGGAGCGGCCCGCTACGCCCGCGGCCTCCATCAGGGCTCGCACGCCGGGCTTGGTGGACCGTCTGAGAACCTCCATCCCGTGGCGCACCAGGATCCGGTTGTCGCCCACGAGGGGAACCTGATCGGCGGCGGTGGCCATTACCACGAGATCGAGGTGTTCCTTGAGCCGAGGCTCGGGCCCTGCGCCCTCACCCGTGAACCAGCCGGCCTCGCGGCCTTTCGCGCGAAGCGCGATCGAAAGATAGAACGCCACCCCGCAGCCGCAGAGCTGCTTGAGCCCGCTCTCGCAGTCGGGCCGCTGCGGGTTCACGACAGCGTAGGCCTCGGGCATTCCGCGCACTGGATCGAGCTGGTGGTGATCCAAAATGATGAGATCCAGGCCGAGCTCACGGGCGCGGGCGGCCTGATCGAAGCTCGTGATGCCGCAATCCACTGTCACGAGCACCTTCATGCCGTCGGCGGCGGCCTGCTCCACCGCGCCGGTGTTCAGGCCGTAACCGTCCTTGAAACGATCGGGCTGCGTGGCGTCCGCCCGAATCCCCAGCTCACGAAAAACCCAGGTGAGAAGCGCCGCGCCGCATGTGCCATCGACGTCGTAGTCGCCGAAGATCCTCACGGGCTCGCCGGCGTCGCGCGCCCGCATGAGGCGCGCCGCCGCGCGGTCCATGTCGGCGATCTTCAACGCCGGAGTGAGGTCCTCCAAGCGTGGGGTGAGGTAGGCCCGGATCGCGGCCCCATCCCGCAGCCCACGAAGCCAGCAGACGCGGATCGTGACGGGAGTCAGGCCAGTCTCGGCGGCGAGCTTGAGGATCTCCGCCTCCGCTGCCGGTGCGTCCAGGCCAGCATCGGCCGCGCCCAGGGGCCTCAGCCGCCATTCGCGCCTGCCGAAGCGGCCGCTGGCCGTTTCCAGATCAGCCATCGATCAGGCGTGCGCCTTGGGCTCGGGGCGCGCCACGCGTTTCTTGCCCGAACCATTGTTGGCGTAAGCCTTGGCCTTGATCCGGCGCTTCTCCATGTAGAGGATCATCGGGTTGGCCACGAAGATCGTGGAGGGCACCGACACCAGGAAGCCGATCAACATGGGCTGCGAGAAATCCCGCAGAACCGGCCCGCCCCAAAGGTACATGCTCACCACCACGAACAGCGTGCAGAGCACGGTCAGGACCGTACGCCCCAGGTTCAGGTTGATAGAGCGGTTGATGGCTTTCTCGAGATCCCAGTCGGGATGCAGCCGCGAGTAGTCGCGGATCCGGTCGTAGATCACGATCGTGTCGTTGCAGGAATAACCGGCGATGGTGAGAAAGGAGGCCAGCACGGTGAGGTTGAACTCGCGCTGCAAGACCACCCAGATTCCCGCGGTGATCAGCACGTCGATCGCGAGCGCGCGCAACACGCCCGGTGCGTAACGCACGTCGAAGCGGAACATGATGTACACGCTGATGAGGATCATCGCGTAGAAGATCGAGAGGAAGGCGGATGTCCGCAGATTGGCGCCGGCCTCGGGGCCGACGACGTCGACTCGCATCACCTCGTAAGACTTGGGGTCCGCGACCCGTTTCGCCATGACCTCGGAAACCTGAGCCGAAACCTGGTTCAGCTCCTTCTCGGAGGCCTGAACCTTGATCAGAAACTCGGAATCCTTGGCCTCGCCGATCTGCACGACGTCGGGATCCTTGATCCCCCCGTCCGTGAGCTCCTTTCGGACGCGCGCGGTATCCCAGTCAGTGGGCACGCGGAGGTGAACCTCGGCGCCGCCCGTGAAATCGATACCGTAATTGAGGCCCGGCTTCACCAGCAGGATCATGCTGCCCACCGCGAGAACGGTGGAGAGCCAAACAAAGGGCTTGCTCTTGCCGAGGAAGTCGAAATTGATGGTCGTAGGGATCAGTTGAAACACGTGTGTCTTCTCCCGCTCAGATGCTCAGCTTTTTCACACGGCCGCCCATGAAGCCCAGATAGCCGTCGAAGGCCAGTTTGCAGACCGTCACGGCGCAGAACAGCGTAGTGACAATGCCGACCAGAAGCGTGACAGCGAAGCCGCGCACCGGGCCGGTGCCGTAGGTCATCAGAATGATCGCGATGATGCCGTGAGTGATGTTGGCGTCGAAGATGGCGCTGAAAGCCTTCTGGAATCCGGCCTGAACGGCCACGCTTACCGCGCGCCCCTCCTCCAGCTCATCCCGGATCCGCTCGAAGATGATCACGTTCGAGTCTACGGCCATGCCGATCGTCAGCGCGATGCCCGCGATGCCCGGAAGGGTCAGCGTGGCGTCGAGGCCAATGAGGATCGCGAAGGTGAACAAGGCGTTCAGCATCAGCGAGATCGCGGCCACCACTCCGCTCGCGCGGTAGTAGATCATGATGAACAGGAACACCATGAGACAGCCGATCACGCCTGCGAGGGCGCCGCTGCGGATGGAGTCGGCGCCCAGCGAGGGCCCCACCACCC
This sequence comes from Bdellovibrionales bacterium, assembly GCA_020850015.1. Taxonomy (GTDB): domain Bacteria; phylum Bdellovibrionota; class UBA1018; order UBA1018; family JADZFF01; genus JADZFF01. The sequence goes on from JADZFF010000029.1 coordinate 21,565, forward strand.
GCTGCTCCATGAACTCGAGCTGCGCGGGGAGCGCGCCGGCGCGAAGCACGATGGCCAGGTCGCGCGCCTCGCGCATGACCTCGTCGAAGCCGCCTTGCCCCAGCGTGATGCGACCGCGCGCCCCGATCCGGCTCTGGATGACCGGCGCGGAGAACACCGTGTTATCGAGCACGATCGCCAGGCGTTTGCCGATGTTGTCGCCCGTGAGCTTGTCGAAGAGGTTCGCGCCGCGCGGGTTGAAGGTGAAGCCCACCTCGGGGCGGTTGGTCTCGGGATCCGAGTTCACCTGCGCGTCCTGGAGATCATCGCCGGTGACCTGGACTTTGGCGAACAGAAGGTACGGAACCCTCTGTATGACCTGGCGATCCAGGCCCGTGACTTTCTCGAAGGCCACGAAGCGGTCCGCAGGGATCTTGCCCTTGAGGCCGTCGTTGATGGCGCGCACGTAATCAGAGAACTTGTCGCCCTCTTTGTAAACGATGCCCTTGTCCTTTTCGACGGCGGCGATCGCGTCGGCGAGCTGGGCCGCGTTCATGCCCTCGTCGTCGACAATGCGGAACTCAAGCTTGGCCGTGCGGCCGATCAGTTCCTTCGCGCGCTCCACCTCGCGAATGCCCGGGAGCTCCACGACCACGCGGCTATTCCCCTGGCTCGCGATGCTGGGCTCGGCCACGCCAAACTCGTCGATCCGGTTCCGGATCACTTCGATGCTTTGACCGATCGTCTTTTCGCGGATCTCAGCCCGGTAGGTGTGCGCGAGAGCGAGCTGGATGGAGGCGGGCTTCTCGTCCACGAGGCGGAGGTTCGGATACTCGTTCCGCATGAGCTCACGGACTTCGGCGCCCATGGAGGTCCCGAACCGGATCTCCAGACGGGGATCCTCGGCGTAGGCCTTGTCGTCGAGGCGCTTCACGGACTCGAAGGCGAGTTTCTTTTCCTTGAGCCGCTCCTCAATGCCGCCCACCTGGCGGTCGATCACGTCGCGGTAGACGTTGTTGAAGTCCACGCCGAGCACCATGTACAGGCCGCCCTGAAGGTCCAGCCCGAGCGTGATCTTCTTCTTCACGGGGAAGTTGGTCTTCTCCAGATCCAATCCCGTGAGAGTGGGATAAACGTAGGCCGCAGCAAGGCCCACCAATCCCACCAGCATCGCCAACTTAGCCCACCAACTCCGCTCCATGATGCTCTCCCCCGGCGAATCCTCGCCGCGTGGACTCAATGTCGTGCCGGATTCAGGAAACCACTTCGCCGATCTGCTGGCCGGACACCACCTGCGAAACCTGGCTCTTGAGCAGCTTCACGCGGACGTTGTCCGCGAGCTCCAAGGTGACCACCTTCTCAGTGATCCCATGGACCTTGCCCAGGAAGCCCGACGCGGTGACGACATCATCACCCTTTTTCAGGGAATCGAGAAGGGCTTTGTGGTCCTTCATCTTCTTCTGCTGCGGCCGGATCATGAAGAAATACATCACCGCGAAAACCGCGAGCATCGGCATGATCATGCCGAACGTGCCCGGCTGCTGCTGCGCTGGGGCCCCCGCGGCGGGCGCGTCCGCGCTTTGGGCGGCGGGGGTGCCGGCGGGCACTGGCACGCCGTCGGCCTGCGCGAACGAGGCCACCAGCGGCGCGAAGGCCAAAGTCAGCACGGCAATCATCCGGGAAATCGCTTGGATTCGAGTCATCGTAAGAGCTCCTTAAGGCTGGAGATTGAGAAGTGGATCAGTCGCTAACCGATTGATATTTCGTATAGAAAGATTCGGACCACTCGTCAAACCGATTCTCCAGAATCGCCGCTCTCATGCGACGCATCAGCTCAAGATAAAAATAGAGATTATGCAGCGTGGCCAGCCGCGCGTAGAGCAGCTCCTGCGCCACGAAGAGGTGGCGCAGGTAGGCTCGTGAAAACGTCCGACAGGTGGAACAGCCGCACTCGGCATCCAGGGGAGAAGGATCGTCCGCATGCCGCGCGTTCTTGATGTTCACGCGCCCGAAGGTGGTGAAAAGCTGCCCGTTGCGCGCGTTGCGCGTGGGCATCACGCAGTCGAAGAGATCGATCCCCGCGCGTACGCCCTCCACGAGATCCTCCGGCCGGCCCACGCCCATGAGGTAACGAGGCTTGTCTTCTGGAAGCAACGGCGCAGCGAAGCGGGCCATCTCGTGCATCATCTCGGGCGGTTCTCCCACGCTGAGCCCCCCGAGCGCGAAGCCATCGAAAGGCAGCGCGGTGATCTCGCCGGCGGAACGCACGCGGCTCTCCTGGGAAAGCCCACCCTGCACGATTCCGAAGCGGGCCTGATGCGCCTTGAGCGGGACCTCGAGCCCCCGCCTGGCCCAAGCCAAAGTGCGCCGAAGGGCTGAGTCGAGTTCCTTCGGCTCGCAGGGATACGGAGGGCACTGGTCGAAGGCCATGACGATCTGGCTACCGAGCGAGCGCTGAACCTGCATGGAAAGCTCGGGCGTGAACTCGTGGCGGCTGCCGTCGAGGTGCGACTGGAAGGTCACGCCGTGATCCGTGATCCGGCTGAGCTGCGCCAGGGAGAAGACCTGGAATCCGCCGCTGTCCGTGAGGATCGCGCCGTCCCATCCCATCATCCGGTGCAGGCCTCCCCAGAGCTTCTCCACGCGCTCGTGCCCTGGCCTCAGGTAGAGGTGGTAGGTGTTCCCCAGGATGATCTTCGCCCCAATCTCCAGGAGCTCCGCAGGCAGCATCGACTTCACCGTTCCCGCCGTGCCCACCGGCATGAACATGGGTGTCGGCACCTCGAGCCAGCGTCCGGTGCCATCGGCGGACTGAAGCTTCATCATGCCCGCGCGCGCGCTGCCCTTTCCTTGCGCTCCGCCGGAGGTCTGGTGAACCTGAAACTGCAAAGGGCGGCTCACGGTGGCTCCTCAGGTCAGAAAAGGGTTGTTCATGCGCTCATGGCCTATGGTCGACTCCGGACCGTGCCCCGGGCACACGCGCGTATCCCCGTCGAGGGTCAGCAGGCGCTCTCGGATCGAGCGGAACATTGCGTCGCCGTCGGCGCCCCAGAGATCCGTCCGGCCCACGCTCTCCAGAAACAGCGTATCGCCCGTGAGAACCGACTCGGGTACGCCCAAAGCCGAATCCTCGTGAAGCCGAAGGCTCACGCTCCCCGGGCTGTGCCCGGGCGTGTGGAGCACGCTGAGCCTGAGCTCGCCGATCCTCAGGGGCTGCTCATCCTCGAAGTACTTCTGAACCGCCAGGGGTTCCTCGTACTCGAGGCCAAAGAGCGTCCCCTGCGTTCTAAGCTGCTGATAGAGCGGCTCGTCGGCCCGATGGAGCCAGATCTCGGGCGGGACCTCGCCCTGGCGCGCCGCCAGGGCCTCGCGAACGGAGCGCGTAGCCCCGATGTGGTCGAGGTGGGCGTGCGTGTGGAAGAGCGCCTCCACGCGGAGCGCGGGGCCTCCAGCCGCGCGCAGGTCGCGCTCGGCGCGATCGATCGCATCGAGGATCCGCACGGGCTCATCGCCCGTGTCGATCAGGGCGGCGCTCCCCGTGCGCGGGCACACGAGCAGCCGGCAGTTGCACTGAAAGGGGCCGACGACGGTGGTGCGATCGATCAGTCTTGTCATAAGAAATCGAGGGGCGCCTCGACCCGGCCCACGCGAGCCGGAGCGGGCGCCCCCCTAAGAGTCTGATCCTGCCTCAGGACAGTCCATTCAGGACTGACCGAGGCTCGGCTCCTGCTTACTCGATGTCCGTGATGCTGCAGTACACGTCCTGGCGGAGCGTGGCGTGCCCGGGGTGGCAGTAGCCGGCGCCGTAGCCCGGGTGATAGGGCCCGGAGTACACCGGGCCGCCGCCGCCACCACCGTGGCTACCGTGGTGCGCCGGAGCCGCGAGACCGCAGGTGCCACCCACGTGTTCCATGCTGTAGCGGATTTGACAGTCGACCTTTGCGAGCATCACGGGCGAGAACGCGGTTTCCACGTCGTTCTTGGCCACGACCTGCACCGAGTACTTGCGGAGCGTGGGCCGGCCGTTCGCGCCGGTCACGGTCTCAAGCAGGGTGGTCTCGCCCACCTGATGGGTGTCGTAGGCGAGCAGCACGCGCTGGAGCGCGATCATGCCTTCGAGATGCCCGTATTCCTGTTTGGCTTCGCCCGACAGGAACTTCGGGAACTTCTTCACGTCGTTCTTCATGAGGGCTTTGTAAGCCGACTGCACCACGCCCTGGGGCGAGGAGATGCTGTCGCAGCCGGTGAGCGCCACGGAGGCGGTCAGAGCGGCAAAAAGGGCGATTGAACGTTGAAATGCTTTCATGGCGGATGACTCCTTCTTCTGATTCGTCTGGAACTGGAACAATGGTGCTGCTTCCTTAGCCAAAGAGCCCGGGAGGGGCAAGCATCAGTTCAAAGCAAAAGAAAGCGCAACGCACCGCGTCTATCCGTATCTAGCGAATCAGCATCGCGTCGCCGTAGCTGTAGAAGCGGTACCGCTCGCGCACGGCCTCGCGGTAGGCCGCGAGCGTGGGCTCGGTTCCAGCGAAGGCGCAAACGAGCATCAGGAGCGTGCTGCCCGGCAGGTGGAAGTTGGTGATGAGCCGATCCACCACCTGGAATCCCCGCCCGCCCTCCGGCCGCAGAAAGATCCGTGTCCGCCCGGGGCCGGCTCGAAGCTCGCGGCGCTCCGGGTTCCAGGCGCTCTCGAGCGTGCGCACGGAGGTGGTGCCCACCGCGCAGACTCGAAGCCCCGAGCGTTTAGCTTCGGTCACGGCTTCGGCGGTCGCCGCGGGAATCTCATAGCGCTCCTCGTGCATCACGTGGGCGCGCAGGTCTTCGGTTTTCACGGGCCGGAAGGTGCCAAGACCGACGTGGAGGGTGACCTCGTTCCAGTGCGCGCCCGAGGCCCTGAGCCGGTCGAGCAGCGCCGGAGTGAAGTGGAGCCCCGCCGTGGGCGCCGCGGCTGAGCCCGGGTCACGGGCGTAGACCGTTTGATAAGAGCCCTCATCACGCGCATCGGCCGCACGCCGCATGTAGGGAGGAATGGGCAGGCTTCCAATTCCGGGCTGGAGGGGATCACCCTGAAAGCGGGCACGCACGGTGCCCGCCTCCGAATCGGAGGACCCTCGCAGAACCTCGGCCTCGAGGGCTCCCCCCGCCGGGAGCGGGATCGCGAACCGGAATCCCGCGCCGGCCTTCGCCGAAGAACGCAGGAGCCCTTCCCAGACGCGGGGCTCGATCTCCTCGAGGAGCAGGAACTCGATCTTCCCTCCTGGCCTGCCGTCGGCGCCCAGGCGATGCCCGAGCAGCCGGGCGGGAATCACGCGGCTGTTGTTCGCGACGCAGAGATTTCCCTCGCCGAGGAGCCCGGGCAGATCGCGGAACATCCTGTGCTCCACGCGGCCGCTGACGCGGTCGAGCACCAGAAGCCTCGAAGCGTCGCGCGGCTCCACGGGCGCGGTGGCCACGAGCCCGTCAGGCAGATCAAAGAAATAGGTGCTGAGATCGTGCGGTTTCACGGCCCCGGAGGGCTACCACAACTTCGCCACCCTGGCGTCCGGGTAGTAGTGGGCGAGGATCGCGGCCGCGCGGTTCCCCTTCTCTCCCATGCGCTTCGCGCCCCACTGGCAAAGGCCTACCCCATGTCCGTTGCCGCGGCCCTCAAGCAGCCAGCTTCCATCGCGCGCCGAGGACGCATCGAAGCGGGTGCTCAGCAGGCGGGCGGGGCCCACCCAGCTGCGAAGCCGCGTCGCCGGGAGCTTCAGCTCCATCCATCCCTGCTTCAGGCCCGCCGGGTGGCGCCACACCAGCGCGATCTCGCGCGCCCGCGGCGACTCCTTCCAGGGCGTGACCCGAACTCGATGCAGCCGGTACTGCGAGGCGCGGCGATGCCAGTCGAGGGGCCAGCCGGGCTCGAGCCCGTCGCGCTTCGCGCCCAGCCGAAGGGCCTCGCGCAGATCCTTTTCGGTCAGACGCAGCTTCCAGGCCTCCTTGGGCGCGCCCTTGCAGAACGGGCAGCGCGAAGCGCGGCGGTAACCCGAGTAGGGGCCGCCCCAGACGCGCTCAGGCAGCTCCGTGAGCCCGCCGCAGGACGAGTGGTAAAAGGCCTTGATCGGCGCCGGTGAGGCGGGCGCCCTCCCCTTGCCCGTGGAAGCCACCAGGACCATGCCTCGCGTCCGGCGCACGGCCCGCGCGGAAGCCGCGTCCTCGGCGGCGGCTCCGCCATAAACCTGGTCGTGGATCGTGACCTTCAGGTCGTAGTCGCGCCCCGCCTTGCGGGCGGCGCGCATCTGATAGAGCGCGTAGGTGCGGGCCGCGATCACCTGCGCGCTCACCGAATCGGCGTTCCATCGCGAGTTGAACTCCGCGTTCACGATCCCCTCGACGTACTTTTCCAGGTCGAGCACGTTCACCACCCGGCAGCCCGACTTCCCAGGACCCAGGAGCAGCTCCTCGCGAACCGCCACGCCATCCAGGAACACGAAGCCCGCAGGGCTGGCCACGCGCATGGCCCCTCGGGTGGAGAAAACCCGCGCCTTGCCTTCGAGCTCACGAACCGTCAGCAGCCCCTGGAAGCAGCGGAGCTGCCATCGAGTGGCACGATCCGCGCGGAAAGCCCGAGGGCCCTTCGTCAGGAGCGAGCCGGCCGCCGCCCACTGCAAGTCGTATCCTCGCACCTCGAACTGACTCTCGATCTCGGACAGGAGCAGGCGGACCTGGTGGGGAGAGCGTTGAAAGGCGAGCGTTTCAGGGGAAGGGCTGACGGAAGCGCCCGCCGTCTGAATCCAGCCGGCGGCGATGAGAAGAAACCAGGGGAGCGCTCTTCCCTGAAACCATGGACAGAGCATCCTGCTCACTCCCCCCCAGGCCTCAGTGTAGCGGGGGAAATGCGGGGCGGAAAGCCCCGGCAGCAGATTGACGAGCTCGAGGGAGCCCCCCCGAATCCCTAGAAGCCGGCCGCGGGGCAGCGGGCGATGTCGCGAGGGAAGAGCAGGGTGCTCTGCGGATCCGCGGCCTCGACCCGATTCTTCCAGGGGCAGAACCGGGGCTCGAGACGCGAGCGGAACTGCGCCGGATTGAGCGAGAGCTGGATCAGTTCCGAGTCGCTCGCGCGCTGCATCTCCACCAGGAAGGTCCGCAGGTCGCGAAGCTCTTCCTTGCCGGGGGTATCGTCGCGGGCCAGGAGGGCGTCCACGCGCTCGATCGCCCAGGGGAACCAGGCGCGAAGCTCCTGAAGCGACATGGAGGTCGCGGCGTGGGAAAGCATCATGGCCGCGTTGGCCATGAAAACCGCGGAGGCGTTCGTGGCGTGGTTTTCCTGCACGCGGCAGGCGAAGTACTGCGAACGGCCCGTCATGCGGAGCCCCATGTTCCCGCTGGTCATCAGGCGCTGCATTTCCATGCGGGCCTCGGTGCTGCAGTTCAGGGGCTCTCCGCCGTTCAGGCCTTCGCTGCCCGTGCCGCCGGGCGAGCCGGCCTGGTTCACGTCGCCGGTGCCGCCGGGAACGCCGTCGGGGGTGCCGTTCGGAGAACCGCCTTCGGGCGAGCCGCCGTTCGGCACATCAGGGTTGGGATTCGGATTGGGATTCGGGTTTTCGGTCTCGCCCGTGCCGGTGCCATTACCGGTGCCGTTGCCCTCGGGATTGCCCGTGCCGCCGTTGCCGCCCTCCGGCGTATCGGAGCCGTTGGGATCGCCGGGCGTGCCATCGGCGGCCGGGGTATCGCCGGTGCCGCCGTCGCCCTCGGGTTCATCCGGGGTGGCGGGGTCAGTGGGCGGCGTCACCGGGTCGGTCGGGGTGGCCGGATCCGTCGGCGGGGTAGAGGGTGTGGAAGGCGTCGAAGGGACGGAAGGCGTCGGCGTCGGCCTGGGCACGGTCACGGTGACCGGCTCATCGTCGAAAGTCACCACGTCCGTCGGGTCGGGCTGCGGGGCCGGAGTGGCGTGAGCCACGGCCGGCGCGGGGATGCGCGCCCAGCGCACGGCCACCATGCGGCCCCACCGGCGGGCGCCTCGGCAGGCCTCGGCGTTGTTGAGCGCGTTGCCGCACTCAAAGGAGATCGCAGAGAACAGGATCGCGTTTCCGGCCGCGCGGGCCATGTGATTGTACGCGGTATTGCCCTGCTGCCAGAGGCCGAGCAGCACGGCGTCCATGCAATGGTCGGTCAGGGGCCGGCACTCACGGGCCATGATGTACTTCAGGAAGCTGTCTTCCGATGTCATGGTCGCAAGCACCTCGCGGGCCGTCTTGCCCTCGCCGCGGAGCGCGTCGAAGCGCTCGATGTCGCCGCCGGTGATATCGAGGCCATCGCGGTAGCAGAGCAGCCAGGGGATGAAGTCGTCGGTGGTGCCAAGCTGTGCGTTGCAGTGGTTGCCCACCACGCCGCGGACGTTCTGGGGCATGCTGGCCACGGCGCTGGTGTGCGAGGATTTCATGTCCTCCGCGAGAAGAAGCATCTCGCGGACGTAACAATCGCGGCCCGTGCCGCAGCGGGTGCGCACACCGCGCACATATTCCTTCGCCGCGTCGGGAAGCTGCAGCCAGTAGTCCGGTGTGATGCCGGCTTCGACGTCGGGCACGAAGGCGGAGAGGATCAGCCCGAGAATGGCGCCGAGCGCCGCCATCTTCAGGGAGTCGAGGTTCGAAAGAGCCACCACACGCTGCAAAGAGGAACGCTTCATCAGATACGACCTTCCGCGGGAGTCATTTTCCGCGGGGCAGAAACTAACAAAACATTCTGTTTTGGTCAACTATAATTGACGCATTGAGTCAGGAATTTTCCCCCAAGATGTCAAGGTACTTACCGACCATTCGGCTCGGTCTTTGGCGCAACATGGCGAGCCCGCTTAGGATTCCTCGCTCATGATCCACGTCGAGCACCTGTCCAAGTCATTTCGCGTCTTCCAGAAGGACCCCGGGTTTCGTGGATCACTGAGATCCCTCTTCAAACGAAAGTGGATCGAGAAACATGCCTTGAAGGACTTGAACCTCCACGTAGGCCCCGGCGAGATCGTGGGGCTCGTGGGGGCGAACGGCGCGGGTAAGACCACCGCGGTGAAGATGCTCGCCGGGATCATCCACCCCACGAGCGGAACGGCGAACGTGCTGGGCCATACCCCCTGGCAGCGAAAGAACGCCTTTCGCCGGGAGATCGCGCTCCTCATGGGTCAGAAGGCCCAGCTCTGGTGGGACCTTCCGGCCGGAGACTGTTTCGAGCTCCTGCGCGACATCTACTCGCTCCCCGAGGCCGAGTTCCGCAAGACCCTCGGGTCGCTGACCGCGATGCTGGGGGTAGAGGGGCAGCTCCGCACCCAGATCCGCCGCCTGAGCCTCGGCGAACGTATGAAAATGGAGATCATCGCCGCGCTCCTGCACCAACCCAAGGTGGTGTTTCTCGACGAGCCCACGATCGGGCTCGATCTCACCGCCCAACGGGCCGTGAGGAAGTTCCTGCTCGAGTACCGGGCCTCGCACCGGCCGGCAATGATCCTCACCTCCCACTACATGGAGGACATCGAGCAGCTCTGCGAGCGGATCGTGATCCTGCGCGAGGGAGAGAAAGTTTTCGACGGTCCGCTGGCCGACATCCAACGCGCCCACTCCGTGCGGAAGGTCGTGATCGCTCGACTAGGAGAGCCCGCGGCGGGCAGCGAAGCCGCCTGGGAACGCTTCGAGCTCCCGGCCGCCTGGGCTTCGGCTGTGCGCCGCACGGCCGAGGAAGTGCGCTACTCGGTGGACCGAGGGCGCGTGGCCGAGGCGGCGAGCCGTATGCTGCAGGGGATGCCGGTGGCGGATCTCAGCATCGAGGAGGAGGACATCTCGAACCTCATCGAGGCCCTCCTGCACCGGAGGCCGCAGTGACCGCCCTCCCCACCTGGGCCTGGCGGGTGGCGGATCTCGAGGTCCGCCGCCTGTTCTCCTACCGCGTGGACTTCTGGGTGAGCTTCGTCGTCTCAACGGGCGTGCAGCTCCTGGCCTCGTATTTCCTCTGGCTCGCGGTATTCGAACACACGGGGCGCGACACGGTGGGGGGCTACAGCTTCCAGGCCCTGGTCTACTACTCGATGATGGCCCCCCTCTTCACGCGGGCCGTGCGCGGGAAGGAGTTCGGGCTTATCTCCGACGAGATCTACGACGGCTCTCTGAGCCGCTTCCTCCTCTATCCGATCCCCATGTTCGGCTACAAACTCACCCTTCACGCCGCCCATGTCGGCATGACCTCGCTACAGCTCCTCTTGGGCTTCGCGGCCTACGCGCTGACCGCCGGGCTGCCCGCGGGGCACACCACGAGCGCCGGATCGATCGCCCTGGGACTCTCAGCGCTTCTCGCCGCCTCCGTCCTCCATTTTTTCTTGTCGCTCATTCTTGAGATGGTGGCCTTCTGGGCAGAAGGCATCTGGAGCCTGCTCGTGATGCTTCGGTTCGTGACGAGCTTCCTGGGCGGCGGCCACATCCCGCTCACGCTCTTTCCGGAGCAGATGCAGCAGGCGATGGCCTGGCTCCCCTTCCCCTACCTGGTGAGTTTCCCGCTGCTCTGTTTCCAGGGCGAGATGGGCCTCGCGGACTGGGCGATCGGCGTCGGAGCGATCGCCGCATGGAGCCTCATCTTCGGGCTCATCGCGCTGAGGGTCTGGCGGAAAGGCACGCTTCAGTTCACCGGGGTGGGAATGTAGATGCTGCGCTACCTTCGCCTCTACGCCGCGTTCGTGCGCTTCAGCTTCTCGAAGGCCATGGTGTTCCGGCTCGACTTCAGCTTCCGCATCGTGATGGACCTCATCTACTACGCGGTGAATCTTGCCTTCTACGGAGTGATCACCTCGCACAGCGAGCAGCTCGCCGGCTGGGACTCGGGCCAGGTGCGCATCTTCGTGTCGGGCTACCTGCTCCTCGACGCGATCGCGATGACCCTCTTCTCCACGAACCTCTGGATGTTCAGCAAGGCCGTGAACACGGGCGAGCTCGACTACCACCTGGTGCGGCCCGTTTCTTCGCTCTTCTTTCTGAGCCTCCGCGAGTTCGCGGCCAACTCCTTCGTGAACCTGCTCATGGCCGCCGGCATCATGGCCTGGGCCATCGGCAGCTACTCGGAGTCTTTCAGCGCGGGGCGCGTGATTCTCTACCTCGCGCTGATCCTCAACGGCACGCTCCTCTACTACGTTCTTCAGATGCTCACGGCCGTGCCGGTGTTCTGGACGCAGTCGGGCATGGGCCTCCAAGGCCTGTTCCACCAGATGGCGCGGCTCATGGAGCGCCCGGACGGCGTGTTCCGGGGCTGGAGCCGCAAGATCGTGACGATCTTCGTCCCCTTCGCGCTCATGGCGAGCTTTCCCGCGCGCGTGCTGTTCTCGGCCGAGGTCGACTACGGCCTGCTCCTACACCTGGCGGCCGTCACGGCCGCGTTCTGGGGGATTCTTCTCTTTGTCTGGGCCCGCGGGCTCAGGGCCTACTCCTCGGCCTCGAGTTAGGCCGCGCCGACTACCAGGAAAGCCTTGCCCCCAAGGTGATAGTGTTCGCGAGCGACTCGCCCGTGTCGTCCAGGGCGACGGAAACCTTGCCGCTGAGCTTGAGCGCGGGGCTCACGCGAAAGCTCACTCCTCCCGAGGCCGACTGGACAGGCTCTTCGGGCGAGCTGACGGTCAGGGTGGAGGCGTAGGATGCGGTGAGATCCCAGCTGTCGGCGGGGCTGAGCTCCACGTCGAACCCCAGGCTCTCCGTGGGAAAGCTCGAAACCAGTCCGCCGCTGGTGGACAGCAGGCGCGAGGTTCCCAGGGATCCGCGCACCCTATCCGCCCCCGATGCGTAGAACCAACGATCGTAGGAGGCCGAGATCCACAGCCAGTCGCTGACCTCGCGGCCCAGGGAGAAGCCCAGCATCGAGGAGCTGAGCGCGGCACCCTTGCTCAGGGAGCTGCCGGCGCGCTGAAAACGCTCCATTCCGAAGCGCAGGGAAACCTCCGTGACCCTCTCTCCGCCCCAGAGCCGCTGAATCTCCTGGGTGGCTTCGAACTCGCCGCCCAGACCCGTCACTTTGTCGCCGAGAGAGCGGCCCTTGAGCGATAGGGCCAGGGAAAACTCGTCGCTGAGCCATGCATCAACGCCCAACCCGAAATCGAGGTCAGTGCCGGTGCCGACGCCTCCGGACCCCGTGGAGTCCTCGCTGGAATGCGCGATGCCGGCGGATCCGGTGAGCGCCCAACGCTCATCCAGGCCAAGCGAAATCCCGGCGTTGCCTGAGACCGTGCCGTCCTCGCTCCAGGATCCGGTGAAGGACAGGGAGCTCCCTCGCGCTTCCGCCGGATCCGGAGCCACCGATTCCGCAGCCGGGGCGGGGTTGGACTCGGTCTCTGGCCCAGCCGCGCCGGCGGAGCCCGCGGCGAGGAGCGCGCCCAGAAAAAGCACACTACGAGTCACGACGGCCTCCCCGTTTGCCCTGCCGACGCTCCCTGCGCTCCTGGCGAGTCCGGCGGCGCTCCATGCGCCGTTTGCGCATTTCATCAAGCCGTTTCTTGCGCTCTCCCGGAGAAAGGCTTCGGAATTTCTGGATCCGTTCCCTGCGGACAGCCCGCTGCTCGGGCGACATCGCGCGGAGGCGCTCGAAGCGTTTCCTGATGCGCGCCCGCCGCTCCGGGCTCATCGAGAGGAACCGTTCCCGCCGGGCCCGGATACGCTCGCGCTGGTCCGCCGGTAGCTGCTTCCAGCGCTCGAAGTTCGCCCGCGCCTGCTTTCGCTCTTCAGGGCTCAGGGACTCCCACTTCCGGCGCCGCTCCCCCGAGGAGGCGAACACCGGCCAGGCCGCCGAAAGAAGAACGGCTGCCGCCATCCTCGCCAGCATGCTCCTGCGGTCCATCGGGGAATTCATGGCTCGTTTCCTTCCTGTTCTTCCTCTTCCTCTTCCCAAGACTCATCCTCTAGAAGCTCCAGCTCCTCGTACATCCCGAGCCCGAGAAAGAACTCTGGGTCCTCGATCAAGATCTCATCCGGGTTTCCGCTCATCCTTCGCTCCAATCGTCCTCGATCAGCAGCTCCCAATCCTCGTCGCTGAGGTCGGCGAGATCCTCCATGTCGTCGAGCGCCTCAAGCATCTCGAGCTCCTCGCCCAAAGCTTCGGAATCCGCCAGGAGCTCGGCCTCGCCCGGAGGCTCGGACGAGGGCCTGAACATCAGCCAGGCCAGGCCGGCGGCGGCGGCGGAGGCCCCCCAGCCCGCGAAGGCGCGCAAAAACCCGCGGCGCCCAGAAAAAATCCGCCAAACCTCACGAGGCTCGCGGGCCCCGCCCTGTTCCTTCTCGAAGCGCGCCCAGAACTTCCGGTCGAACTCGGGGCCTGGATCCCGCACGAGCCTGCGCCGGAGGGCCTGCCAGAGGGATTCCCGGGTCATGGGGCCTCCTTCGCGCGCAGGCACTTCGCGAGCGCCTCTCGGGCCCGGAAGAGCAGCGATTTCACGGCCGACTCGCTCGCGCCCGTCTGGCTCGCGATCTCCGCCAGGGGAAGCTCCGCCACGGATCTCAGCATCAGAGCCTCGCGCTGAGCCGGAGCCAGCCGATCGATGCAGTCCTGCAGGCCCCTTTGATCGGCGGCATCTACCAGCGCCGTCTCCGCGCTGGGGCCCTCGTCGGCCAAGGCGTCTTGCGCAGTGGCCCCGCTTTCGAGGTCAGGGATCAAGGGAAGCTCCCCCCGCTTTCGCAGATGATCGAGCGCCGCATTGCGCGCGATCGACCAGAGCCAGGTCGAGAGCTTGGAGTCCCCTCGGAAGCCGTCGCGGGCCGCGTAGGCCTTGAGGAACACGTCCTGCGTGAGCTCCTCCGCGACCGCGTCCCTGCCGATGGTGCCTCTCACATAAGCCATGATGGGTCCCTTGAAGGCGTCATAGATCCGACGGAATGCCGGCACCTCGCCCTCCCGCACCCTCAGCCAGAGGGCGCGGGCCTCCTCGTCCGGTAAGACGGACGAGCCTGACGAACGTTGCGGTCCTTCGCGCCCTTGAGGTGTAGATTTAGGGGACAGGCGAGCCTCCGGGAAAGGTGATCTGGAAATCCCTTGGATTCCAGGATGTTAAAAAAAAGCATCCGGAACCGCAACCCCGCGCCGCCCCATCCGTCTGACTCCACGAAGGAAGGAACCTGAATCTATGTCGATCTTGAAGACCTTTGGAACGTTGATAGCCGCGTCGGGGCTCACCCTGGCGCTGATCTCCACCGATGTTTTCGCGCGGCCGGGCGGCCCGGGTAAGGGCGCGGAAAAGCGCGCGGAACGGCAGGAGCGGCGCGAGGAGCGCCGCGAAGAGCGCAAGGACTTCCGCGAAGATCGGCGGAAAAAGCGCGGGGAAATGAGGGAACTGCGCAAGAAACGCCATGACGAGATCGAAGGGATGCGCAAGTCGGCCCTAGCCGATGGCAAGATGAGCGACGAGGAGCGCGCCGCGATCGAGGCCAAGCGGAAGGAGTACCGCGAGGAGGCCAAGGAGGAGCGCGCCGAGTGGAAAGAAGAGCGCCAGAAGCGGCGCGAGCAATGGCAGAAGGAGCACGGCAAGGACGCGCCGGCTGAAGGCACCGACTCCTGATTCGTTGCTCCACTTCAATGTTCTCTCCGCAACGAGCCGTTGCGGCTGACCCGAGACCGGCCCGCGGGAGCAAAACTGCACCGCCGGGCCGGTTTCATTTCTCCTATCATCTCGTCATCATTGCCTTTTTTTGACACTTGACTCTATTTGTCAAATTATTTACATTCCTTAATAGAGTTAAGAGTGATCTCAAAGAAAGGGAAGCCCCATGGCCCGAACCTCTCTGATCGTCTCACTGACTGTCGCAGCTCTCGTTCTGACTCCCTCGCTGGCCCGAGCGAAGGGCCAAGCCAAGCCCACCGAACCCGCCTTTACGACGCCTGAGCCCGTTCGCGGCGTGCGCCTGGGTACCGTGGGCACGCGCCCCTTCCAGCTGCCGAACGGCTCGCGCGTGGACCTCGCGGCCGACCTCGAAACCCTGCTCCTCACCGCCGTGGCCTCCACGCCCTCGCTCGCGCCGGCCGAGGCTTCGAGCGACGACCCCTGCGAGCGCCGCATGGAAGTGCGGGCCGCCATCAGCACACTCGACCTCAATGTCGCCGAGCTCGGAGTGCGTTTCGGCTACACGCCCTCGGGAGAGACTTCCACGGTGACGAGCGTTCAAGGCTCGCTCGGCGTGAAGATCGGCACGCTCGCGATGGACTTCAGCCTCTGGGAATGCGAGCGCGGCCGCTGCACGGCCGTGGGCGCCTCCACCGCCACTCAGGCCACGGCGGGCGTGGAGCTCGCCTTCGAGATCGCTTTCGGCGAGATCACCACGGGCCCCGCGCTCCTCTTCAACACGCCGCTCGGCGAGACCGTGCGCAAGATCATGCAAAAAGGCATGGAGCGGCTCGCGGCCTCGGCGCGCATCCACGAGCTGCCCTGGCAGGCCGTGGTTCGCGCGGTGAATAGCGAGGACGGCACCTTCATCTTCGATTCCGGCGCGCGTCACCGACTGAAGAGCGGCCAGACCTTCACGATTTACGCGGTGGAAGACGGGGGAACCTCCTGCGACGTGTTCCGCGCGCTTGCGCACGTGCACACGGTACAGGTCGACACGGTTTCGTCCGTGGCCACTGTGGACCGCACGCTCGGCTCGCGCTCGCCCCGCGTGGGCGATCTCGTGATGGTGCGGCTCGCGGGCTCCCAGTAAGGAAGCCCGGCGGAGGTCAGCGATATGCGCGCGCTCCTGACGCTCGCGGCGGCCGTGGCCTTCGCCGGGGTCTCCGCCTGCGGAGCTTCTCTCGCAGAGGCCGCGGGCCCGAAACGGCCGGCGCCCCCGCGGCCCGAGAGCCGCCGCGTGGTGGAGCTCGAGGGCACGGGCCCGCTCCCCATCGCGCTGCCCGACGGCGACACCCGCGACTACGGCGCGGCCCTCGAAGCTCGCCTGGTGACGGTGCTCACGGAGTCGGGCCGATTCCGGGTGGTGGGCGCCGCAGATCCCGGCGCGCGCGCGGCCACGGCCCGGCTCGCCACGCGCACGGGAGACGAGTGGGTGTGGCCCTCGAGCGCCGAACCCGCGGCCACGATCCGCATTCGCGTGCATGCGCTGAGCCTGCGCACGGGCGATCGCGGCGGACGCATGATGTACGGCTTCGACGAGCGCCAGCCGCTCCGCGACTGGCTCGCCGTGGCCGAGCACCTGGGGGCGCCGCTCGACGAGTTCGCCCTTTCGTCCACGCAAAGCGAGCCTGAGGGATTCGGAGGCCGTTTCCGCCCGGAGGGCTTCGCGCCCTTCGACACGCACTCCGGCCTCGATCTCGGCGATGGCTTCGAGATCAACGTGCTCTTCGCCTGGCTCGGCCTGAAGTACGCGCGCTACGACGCGCGCCTGGCGCTCACCGTGGAGATCACCCCCGCTTCAGCGCCTTGGGCGCCCCAGAAGGCGGATCGCCGGATCGTGGAGGTGAGCGCGCGCGGATTCTTCTTCGACGTCGCAGGAGGATACCTCGGCTACAGCGGTGGCATCGCCTTAGCCAGGCGCGACGCCCTCACGCGCGCCTTCGCGGCCGCTCTCACCGAGGCCTCGCGCGCGGTGGACCGCATGGCTTCGCCGCTGAGGCTCACGGCCCGGCTCGACCGCATCACGGGCGGCGGCACGGTGTACCTGCTCGGGAGCGGGATCGACTCCACGGTCCGCGCAGGCACGCGCTACCGCGCCGTGGATCGGCCGGATCTGTGCCTGGAGGTGGTGACATCTCACCGCAGCGGCGCCGAGGCGCGGCTCCTGGAGGGTTCGCCCTTCGCCGCGCAGGAGGGCCAGCTCTTCCTGGAGTGGCGCGCGAGCGACACGCTTCCCGGCGCCACGCTCGCGGCGCGCGCGGCCGTCGTTCGCGCTCCAGCCGCGCTCCCCGCGGGCGATGCGCCCACCTCTTCCGAATCCGCGCGCGTGTCCGAGACGAACTTTCCTGAGCCCGCACTGCCCGAGGGCGCGGCGCCCCGGGTCTCGCCCCTGGAGGCCTTCCTGAGGAGCCTGCTCGAAGCGGCACTTCTGCCTTACCGGATCTGGCGCTACTTCCAGACCGACCGCGGCTTTGACGATGCCTTTTTCGCACAGCCCGTGCACACACCAGGCAACGAGCCCGGCAAGGGGCCCCTCGTGGCTGTGATCGATAGTGGTGTCGACCTTCGGCACCGAGCCTTCCGCGGCCGCCTCTGGCGAAACTCCGCCGCCATCCGCGACGGGCGCGGCGAACTCGATGTGGGCGGCTGGGACTTCATCTCCGGCGACGCGCGCCCTTACGACGACCACGGACATGGCAGCGCGGTGGCGGGACACTTTCTCGCTCATTCGGCCGCTTTCAACGCCGACGCCCACCCAACTCTTCTTCCCCTGAAAGTGCTGAATCCCTGGGGCGTTTCGTCTTCGACGGCGATGCTCGCGGCCTTCGACGCCGCGATCGGCCACGGTACAGACGTCATCCTCTGCGCCTGGTCGACGTCGATCCCTTCCGAGGCGCTCCGCGAGGGCATCCGGCGCGCGGAGCGGGCGGGCATCCCGGTGTTCACCGTGGACGAAACGGCTGGTACGGCGACCCGCTACCCCGCCGCCTGGGCTGCGGAGTTTTCAAATCTCCACGTGTCGCACCCTATACCCCTGCTTCCCGAGGCGCGCGGGCCCGAGCCGCGCGGCGGCTGGCGCCGCTGGCGCTCAGCCGACCTGCTCGCGGCCGAGGCGGCCGCCGAGTGGCTGCAGTCCCGTTGAAGTCTAGCAGCCGGACTGCGACCGAGGTAAAGTGCGCGCACCATGCCAACCTCCACTCCCCCGCCCCAGTCGCCCGTCGAGACCCGCGTTCCTGCGCGCTTTCGGGGCGACTCCGGGCGCGTGCGCGAGGGCGAAGCGATCGTCCGAAACTGGACGGCCGCCGAGGCCTTCTGGCGCGGCGGGAAAAAGGGCCTGAGCCTCATTGGCGTCGTCGCCTTGATCGCGCTCCCCTTCGCGATGGTCGAGCCCTTTCTCTTTATGATTTGGGGTTCTCTTCTCTTCGGCGCGCTTTTCCTTCTCGTCGGCCCCTTGATTCACGCCACCTACTTTGGCGAGCGGCGCTCACTCGTAGGCATCCTCGGCAACTGCCCCGAATGCGGGAGGCGCGACACCCTCCAGCCCTTCCTCAAGACCGCTTGGGCCCACTCGATGAACGTGATCTGCGCCTCCTGCGGTTGCACGATCACCTTGGAGTCGGCCGCTCCCGAGGCGACGGAAAAGTCGTCGTGAGTTCCGCTTCGCGCGCGCCCACGGTGATCCTCACCTCGAAGGACGACCCTTTCGTGGACGTGAAGCCCTACCTCAACCTGCCGCGCTCTTCGGCAGTGACCCTTCACGTGGAGCCGCATGGCGGCCACATGGGCTACCTCGCCGCCGAACCCACTCCGCTTGGAACGCGCCACTGGGGCGACTATGCGATCGCGGAGGCGGCAAAGGCGCTTCTGCGCGTCTAAGACCGCGGAAAGAGGTTCGTGGCTCCTCCACGAGCGGCGGTTCTGGACCCGTTTTGTCAGAATTTTCCCCTTTCATAATTCACCTCGCAGGTGTAAATTGGACCCGATGATCAAGCGGGTCGATCTCAGCAAGCTAGCCCGCAAGCAGTTGAAGAAAATGCCCCGCCACATCGTCGAAAATCTGGCAGCTTGGATCGACGACGTGGAGACCCGGGGGTTGGAAGAGGTTCGAAAGATCCCCGGTTATCATGACGAACCTCTTCACGGGGACAGGCGGGGTCAGCGGTCCATTCGGCTCAGCCGGGCCTATCGTGCCATCTATGTGACCAAGCGGGATGGAACACTTGAGTTTGTATCGGTCGAGGAGGTTTCTAATCATGCGTACTAAGAAGAAGAGCGAGACCATGAAGTTCCTGGAGGACGTCGCCGGTCGGCCCCTTTCGCTCGGCGGGCTACTGGAGTCGATCCGCGAGGGCGAAGAGATGTCGCTTGCCGTCTTCTCGAAAAAACTGGGGATCTCGACCTCTCACCTCTGCGATATTGAGAAGGGCCGGAAGGTGGTGAGCCCGGAAAGGGCTGTACGGTTCGCCAAGGCTCTCAGGCGCTCTCCGGAGCAGTTTGTGAGGCTAGCCCTACAGAGCTTGGTGGATGATGCGGGGCTTAAGATGAAGGTGAATGTGGATGCGGCGTAGAGGGCGCTTGGACACCGAGGCGTCACCGACGCCGCCTACGCAACGCACGCAACACAACACTCATTCCCACAAAGACCACGAGCGATAGAATTATAGTCCTACTAGATACGTCTACACCGCCAATGGTGACTCCGCGCTTGGCAGCAATAGGAAGAAAGCTGACAAACAGTCCTCCAAGAATCAGCGGCGCTTCCAGTGTAAAAGAGTGACGTCTACGGCTACGCATCGGCGCGGGAGAACCAAAGACTCGAATGCGCGCAGCCCTTTGGACCACAAGCACGATCCCGAACGCTAACCCGCCCAATACAAGAGGCAAGGCCTACAAGTCCGTCGACCACTCCGAAGAGACGCCCACTGCTAAGGCGACAAGGGCTCCCAGTATTAGCGGAACAAACTTTAGTACTCTCATCTCGCCCCCTATGGGTGGGTCGCTTTGCCCCAAATAGATCTGGAATCAACACAGCAACGCCCAAGCGTCTCTCTCTGCGGACGAAATCCAGCGCTGGCGCCAAGAACGAAAGTGCGAGCGCGTTCCAGAAGGATCGAGTGAGCGAGGGGCGGTTCACGCCCCCCGGTTCCTCACGCGCTCACTTCTTCATGAACACGCTGATCAGATCGATCGGAAGCGGCACGATGGTCATCGTCGCCTTCTCGGACGACATCTCGCGGATCGTCTGCAGGTAACGGAGCTGAAGCGTCATCGGCTGCGCGTCCATCACCTTCGCGGCTTCGGCGAGTTTCTGCGAGGCTTCGAACTCACCCTCGGCGGCGATCACCTTCGCACGGCGTTCCCGCTCGGCTTCGGCCTGCTTGGCCATCGCGCGCTGCATTTCGTTCGGAAGGTCGACCTGCTTGAGTTCCACGTTCGTGACCTTCACTCCCCACGGCTCGGTCTGCTGATCGAGAATGGCCTGGAGGCTCGTGTTGATCTGGTCGCGCCCGGCGAGCAGGGTGTCGAGCTCCACCTGGCCCACCACGGAGCGAAGGGTAGTCTGCGCGAGCTTCGAGGTGGCGAGCAGGTAGTTCTCCACCTCCACCACCGCCCGGTTCGGCTCCACGACGCGGAAATACACCACGGCGTTCACCTTCACGGTGACGTTGTCTTTGGTGATGATGTCCTGCGGGGGCACGTCCATCGTCACGGTGCGCAGATCCACGCGCAGCATGCGGTCGATCACGGGCACGAGGATGATGAGGCCAGGCCCCTTGGCTCCGATGATCCGGCCCAGGCGGAAGATCACTCCCCGCTCGTACTCGTTCAGGACCTTGAAGCTCATGGCGAAGAAAACCGCCACGACCACCATCACGAAGAACATCCCGCCGCTGAAGATCGCCATCGTCTTAACTCCCGCTAGTTGCCCGGTTTGCTTCCGGGGCTCTTACTCTGCACTGGCTCCACCCTCACGGTAAAGCCTTTCACGCTTCGGGCCCGAACCGCCTGCCCGGCCGCCACGGGCTGGGCGGCATCGAACTCCCAGATCTCCCCACGAAAGCGCGCCTTGCCCTTGAGGCCGCCCGCTTCCACGGAGTCCACCTGCCCTTCGTAACCCTCGAGCCCCATCGCCCCCGCGCCGCCGATCTTGGCGAGGATGTCGCGGGAAAGCCGCCGAATGCGCTGGGTGGCCACCGTGAGCACGACAGCGAAGAAGGTGAGCCCCAGCGCCAGCGGCACCAGAACGCCCATGCTCACCATAAGATTCGTCTCCGACGGGTCCACGAACCAAAGCAGGCCCAGCACGAAGGAGATCACTCCCGCAGCCGCGAGCCAGCCGCCGCTCAAGATGAAGGGTTCTAGCACCAGCAGCACCATGCCAAGCCCCAGGAACGCCGCTCCGCCGGTTCGGATCGGCAGCACCTGGAAAGCCATGAAGGCCACGAGCAGGCAGGCCACGCCCATCACCCCCGCCACCGTGATGCCGGGATGGGAGGCTTCCACGTAGATCAGGAGCATGGCGAGCGTCATGAGGATCGCGGCGACGTTCGGGTGCGCGAGCCAGCTCATGAGCTTCTGCCCGGTGCTCATGGCCTCAGGCCGTACATCGGCTCCGGCTGTACGCAAGACGCGCTCGCCCGAGTGAGTTTTCACCTTCCGGCCGTCGAGCGCCTTCAGTAGTGCCGCACGGTCATTTGCCAGGAGATCCACGAGCTTTTCCTTCAGCGCCTCGGGGGCGGTGAAGCTTCGACTCTTCGACACGACCTCTTCCGCGAGAGCCACGTTGCGGCCCCGCACCTCGGCAAGTCCGCGTGCGAAGGCGGCCGTGTCGTTCACGGCTTTCTCTCCGGCTGCGCCTTCCACTTCTTTGCCATCCGAGCCCACCGGGTGAGCCGCGCCGATGTGCGTTCCCGGCGCCATCGCGCTCACGTGGGCCACGAACATCAGGAGCGCACCGGCCGACGTGGCCGAGGCGCCCGCGGGCGCCGTGTAGACCACCACGGGCACCGGGCTTAGGTCGATGTCCTGAGCCATGGATTTCACGCTGCTCACGAGCCCACCGGGCGTATCGAGCTCCACGAGCACGGCCGCGGCCTTGAGCTCCGCGCCTCGCTTCAGGGCGCTCTTCAGGTAGTCGGCCGTGGCGGGATTGATGGTGTCGCGGATCTCGGCCAGGACCACCACCGAGGGCGACTCCGCCATCACCGCGCGGGACGACCATGGCCAGACGTGCGCGAACAATCCCAGCGCCAGGCCAGACGCAAGAACCGCGCGCCGCCAGCAAGATCCCCTGCTCCGCCTCATGCGCGCACCGGAATGGCGAGCCCCAGGCGCGCGGCCACCTGTTTCAGGTCGTCCCAGGCCTCGCGCTTCGCGTCGGGCGTGCGCAGCAGGTAGGAAGGGTGGAAGGTCGGCATCACGGGGATGCCCCGATACTCGATGAACTTCCCTCGCAGGCGCATGATCCCCTCCTCGGTCTGAAGCAAGGTCTGGGTCGCGAACTTCCCGAGAGCCACGATCACCTCGGGTCGCAGGGCCGCGAGCTGCCGATGCAGGAAAGGCGAGCAGGCGGCCACCTCGGCAGGCTCGGGATTCCGGTTTCCCGGAGGCCGGCACTTCACCACGTTGCAAATGTAGACGTCCTCGCGCCGCAGGCCCATCGCCTCGATCATGCGCGTGAGCAGCTGGCCAGCCTTGCCCACGAAGGGCCGTGCCTCTCGGTCTTCCTGTTCGCCGGGCCCTTCACCCACGAACACTAGGCGCGCCCGGGGCGAGCCCTCCCCGAAAACGATGGTCTGCCGGGTGGCGGCCAGGCCGCAGGCCACGCAGCCTCCTGTTCCGGCCGCGCAGGCCGCTGGCTCACGGCCCCCCAACACCTCAGTCGCGATCGCGGTGAGGGACTCCCCATCGGCAACGGGAGCCACCCCATCGCGGGCAGAGAACGAGTCAGTCGATTGACACAATCTGTCGGATACCATCACCAGAGCCTGCGCCGGAAGGAAGCCTGACCACGCGGTGTGTCGATTTTTGGCGCTGAGTGAGTAGCTCATGGTAGAAATGGAACCAGGGTTGCTGAGTTTGAAATTCCGTACCATACGCCTCGCCGCATTCGCCACGGCCATGTCCATGGCACTCTGTGTCACTTCAGCTGCCCAGGCTGGGGTCTGGCTCCAAGGGGCCGCGGCATTGCTCCATCTCCAGAGTGACGACCCCGCGGGAACCAGTCTGTCGGCCAATCAGTGGCTGGCTTCCGGTACGGCCGGGTACAGGTTCTCTCAGGGATTCATCGTCGGGCTACAGGGGCTTTCGCTGCGGGCGGCCATGGGCTCGGAGCGCTCGCTGACCGCCTGGGGCCTCAAAGGCGGATTTCTCCTGAAGGGGATCGAAGTGACGGGAGGATTCCTTCCCTTCGCCGAGCAGGAGCTGGACGGTGTGAGCCGCGACGGCGGCGGATTCTCCGTCAACGTCGCCTACCACCACGAGGTTACCCCCTGGCTGAACCTCGGGCTTGCCGTCACTTATTGGTCGGTGCAGTTCGCCGAAGAGGAAGGCGATACGCTCCCGCAGAAGCCCTCGTTCACCGCGCTCGCGCCGCAGCTCTCGCTGGGCCTGCACTTCTAGGCGCGTTTCACTGAAGGGCGTGAAGCACGCGCCGGATCTTGATGGCGCACTCCAGGCATCGCGCGGTCTCGTGAGTGCGATTGGTGCCGAAATCCGTCATGTAGTGGAAGTGGAGGTTCGCGCCGCACATGGGGCAATGCGTGTACTTGGCGATCACCTCTTTCGGCGTGCCGAAAAAGTGCGCCTGGAGATCTCTGGCGTCGATGGGCTCGGGCGAAGGCATCTGAGGTTGTCTGTCTGGCTTCATCGCGTTCTCCTCGGGGGAACGCTCCTCCCCCGTACAGGAGGCTGATCGGAGGGTGCCCGAGGCCACTGAACGGTCAGAAATTGCCGGGGGAGGGACTGCCTGAATTCCCGCCTTTGCCTGCCCCCCCTCCCTGAGTATGATCCGGCCCATGCAAGCCATTCAGCGTTTCGGCCATCAGGCCCTTCGGCTCTGGGCCCTGATCCTCCTCAGCCTCGTGGTCGTGGGCAGCCTCACCGGCTGCACCGGTGGCGCCGGGGCGAAAAAGGAGGTCTGGATCTACACCTCCATCTACAAGAGCGTGATCGACGAGATCTCAGGCCCGATGCAGGCCGCCTTCCCGGAGGTGAAGATCCAGTGGTTCCAGGGCGGAAGCGAGGTGGTGGCTTCGAAGGTGAACGCCGAGCTCGCGGCCGGCGGCACGAAGGCCGACCTCCTGCTCACGAGCGACCCCTTCTGGTACCTGGAGCTGAAGCGCAAAGACCTGCTCCTGCCCTACGACAGCGCGGCGGCGAAGGCCGTGCCCTCGGACCTGCGCGATCCCGATCAGGCCTTCGTCACCGTGCGCATTCCGGTGATGGTGCTCGCCCTCCACCCTGGGAAACACACCGGCGCGAAGCCCATCTCCTTCCGCGACCTCGGAATGGCGCGCTTCAAGGACCTCGTCTCCATGGGCTCCCCGCTCGAGAGCGGCACGATGTTCACCACCGTGGCCCTGCTCGCCGAGAAGTACGGCTGGGACTTCTTCAAGACGCTTCGCACCCAGGGACTCATCGCCGCGGGCGGCAACAGCTCGGTGATGACCCGGATCGAAACCGGCGAGCGCCCGGTGGGGATCCTACTCCTGGAGAACATCCTCGCGGGCAAGCCCAAGGGTTCCCCCGTGGAAGCCATCTATCCCGACGACGGCGCGGTTCCGATCCCGAGCCCGATCGCGATCGTGAAGCAGAAGGATCAACCCGAGGACGTGAAGCGCATGTACGACTGGTTCTTCACAGAGACGGCCCAGAAGGCCATCGTGAAGAGCGGCATGTACTCGCCGCTCCCGAACATCGCGGCGCCTGAGGGCGCGAAGTCCTGGGCTGAGCTTGCGCAGCACCTGATGCCCTGGACGCCTCAGACCGTGGAAAACGTGCTCGCCAAGCGCGACGAGATCAAGAAGCGCTTCGCGGAGGCCGTGCTGCACTGATGGCGGAGCTGGCCGGCCTTCCCCTGGGCACGGTGGCGGGAGCCGCCGCGCGCTCGCTGGCCCTGGGCACCGCCGTCGCGGCAGCCGCGGGCGCTTTCGGGATGGCGCTGGCCTGGCTCACGTCGCGCACCGACCTCCCCGGCCGACGGGCGCTCACCGGATTTTTCTCCGTGCCTTACGCACTCCCTCCCTACCTGCTCGGGATGGCCTGGGTGGTCCTGGGCAACCCGACCGTGGGCCTGCTCAAGGACTGGTTTCCCTCCGGCGGGATCTACGGGCTCGCGGGAATGGTGTGGGTGCTCGCCACGGTGGCCTTCGCGTTTCCGTTTCTGGAGCTTCGCGCCGCCTTCGAGCGCCTCGACCCCGCGCTTGAGGAAGCCGCCCGCATGAGCGGCGCAGGACCGGCGCGCGTGTTTCGCGAGATCTCGCTCCCGCTGCTCTGGCCCTCGCTTCTGAACGGCATGGTGCTGGCCTTCCTGTTCTCGCTCGCGGCCTTCGGGGTACCGGCCCTGATCGGGAACCCGGCGCGGCAGTACGTGCTCACCACCCTGATCTACTCGCAGCTTCGCGTGGGTGGGATGGACGGGCTCAACCAGGGCCTACTGCTCTCCCTGATCCTTCTCGTGATGGCGGGAGCCGGGCTCGCGCTTTCGGGCTGGCTCGCGCGCCAACGCGCGCGGCGGGGTGGTACGGCCGTCTCGGGCGGGAAGTCATCGCGCCCGGCGCTTGTGCTCCTGGGACGCGCGCGCGTTCCGGCCGCCTTCGCGGCCTGGGGATTCCTGGCGCTCGCGGTGGCTCTGCCCTGGATCGCGCTCTTTCTATCGGCGCTCGCTCCCGTGGCCGGCGATTTCCGCCCCACGGCCTGGACGCTTCGCAACCTGGAGCGCGTGCTCACGATGGCCGACTTCCAGGAAGCGCTCGTCAACTCGCTCCTGCTCACCCTCGGTACGGCCACCGCGGTCGTGGCGGCGGGATTCCTCCTGGCCTTCCTCGCAGTGCGCCGCGGATCGCGCGCGGCTTCGTGGGCCATCACCGCGCTCGGAGCGCCCTTCTCCGCGCCCGGCACCGTGGTGGCGCTGCTCCTGCTGATGGGAGCCACCGTGGCCGCGCGCGCCGGAATTCCGGTCGACGGCCCCTTGGTGCTGATGGGCGCGGCCTACGCGCTCAAGTTCGCCGCGGGCGCCGCGCGGGGCATCGCCAATGGCTTCGCGCAGGTGCACCCCTCATTGGAGGAGGCCGCACGCATCAGCGGGGCCCGCACCTTCACCCTGCTCCGCACCCTCTGGTTTCCGCTGCTGAAGGGCACCCTGGGCGCGGCCTGGCTGCTTTGCGCGCTCCCCATGCTCACTGAGCTGACGATGAGCGTGCTGCTCACGGGCCCGGGCGGGGCTACTCTGGGTACCGTGTTGTTTCAGCTTCAGGAATACGCCGACCAGCCCTCCGCGGCTGCGCTCGCGTGGATGCTGCTTACCGTGGCGCTCATCGTGGGGTTCGCCACCCGCAGTCGGGAGAAAGAAGCATGAGCGAGCTGGTCCTCACCGGAATCTCAAAACAATTTGGCGCCGTGAAGGTGCTGCAGCCCCTGAGCCTGAAGGTCAGCGACGACAGCTTCGTCGCGCTGCTGGGTCCGAGCGGCTGCGGCAAAACCACGCTGCTCCGGATCGTGGCGGGGCTTGAGGCCCCGACCGAGGGCGAGCTTCGACTCGACGGGAAGACTCTCTGGGCGAACGGCGCCGGGCTTCCGCCCGAAGATCGAGGCTTCGGGATGGTGTTTCAGAGTTACGCCGTCTGGCCCCACCTCACCGCCTTCCAGAACGTGGAGTATCCGCTCAAGGTCTCGAAGCGGCTCAAAGCCCAGTACCCCGACGCGCCCTCGCGGCGCGCGGCCGTGGAGCGGGCCTTGAAGCTCGTGCGGCTAGAAACGCTCGGCGATCGCTACCCGCACCAGCTCTCGGGTGGGCAGCAGCAGCGTGTGGCGCTCGCGCGCGGACTCGTGATGGAGCCGCCGGTGCTCCTGCTCGATGAGCCGCTCTCCAACCTCGATGCCCGTCTTCGGGCTGAAATGCGCCGCGAGCTGCGCGACCTGCACCGCTCGCTCGGCATCACCATACTTTATGTCACCCACGATCAGCGCGAGGCCTTCGAGATGTCGACCCGCGTGCTGGTGATGGAGGCGGGCAGGATCGCCCAGGACGGTCCGCCCGACGAAGTGCGCGGAAACCCCGCGCCCGGGTTCGTTACGGAATTTCTATCGGAGGCCTGAACATGTCGCAGAAGAAGTCCCACATCCAACTGGCGGCGGGAGAGATCCCGCAGAAGTTCATCACCTGCGGCGCGCCCGAGCGGGCCGAGCGCATCGCCTCAAGGCTTGAGAACGTGCGGCCGCTCGCGAAAAACCGCGAGTACCACTCTTACCGGGGCACTTTCCGCGGCGAGGAGATCGGTATCATCTCGCACGGGGTGGGCTCTTCGG
Organism: Bdellovibrionales bacterium; assembly: GCA_020850015.1. GTDB lineage: Bacteria > Bdellovibrionota > UBA1018 > UBA1018 > JADZFF01 > JADZFF01. Next base: position 48,659 of record JADZFF010000029.1, read on the forward strand.
GCGCCGCGATCTGCTGGCAGGAGCTCATCGACGTGGGCGCGAAGCTCATCGTGCGCTTCGGCACGGCGGGCGGCCTGTACTCGGGCACGCAGATCGGCGACGTGGTCGTGGCCGAGGGCGCGGTAAGAGATGAGGGTGTCACCGAAAGAATGGTGCATCCGGGCTTCCCCGCAGTGCCGGACCCCGAGATGACCCTCGCGCTTCGCCAGGCCTGCGGCCGCTCGTCGCTCCGCTGGCGCTCGGGCATCGTGCTCAGCACTGATCTCTTCTACCCAGGGGTAAAGGAACCCATCCTTGCGGAGTGCTCCCGTTCGGGCGTGGCCGCCGTGGAGATGGAGTGCTCTGCCCTCTTCGTGATCGGGCGCCTTCGCGCCATCCGCACGGGAGGCCTCGTGGTGCTCGACGGCAATCCTCTCGAAAAGGACCTCTACGCGCCCCACTCCGACGCGATGAAGCAGGCCACGGAACAGGGCATCGCGGTCGTTTTGGACGCGGTAGCGGGGTTTAAACTTGTTTGATAGCATCAGCCCGGCATGACCAAGGCGACTGGCGGGCAGAAGAGGATCTTGATTGTCGATGACGACGAGAGCCTTCACGCGCTCTTGACCCCCATCCTCAAACGGGCGGGCCTGAGTGTCCTGAACGCGAAGGACGGAAAAGAGGCGATGTCGCTGCTCGAGGTCTCCGATCCCCTTCCCGACCTGATTCTCCTGGATCTCGGCATGCCGGTGATGGACGGCGTGCAGTTCCGCGCGGCCCAGAAGGCCAAGATCCATCTGGCGCGTATTCCGGTGATCGTGATCACCTCCCGAGCCACCATCGAGAAAGACATGAACGCCATCGACGCGAAGGCCTTCCTGAAAAAGCCCATCGAGGCGCGGCTCCTGATCCAGACTATCGCCTCGCACCTCAGCTAGCCCGACACCTGCTCAGGCATTAGACAGATTCCTGCCCTAGTTTCCGCCACCTGCAGTCCCAACGCCTTGTATTTATTGAATTCTGAATTGGGGCCAAACTGGCACCCGTGTTGCTCCTGACTCAGGTAGCCGGAGACTCATGAACCGTTGTCCTTTGCCCAAGGACGTAGAGGTTCCGCCCGGTACGAGAGGTAGTTCATATGCTGAAGTTCAAGCGGACCCGTCTCCAGAAAGCCTTCGCGCTTCCCGCGCTGCTGATGCTCGCCCTCACGGGCTGCGGCCCGGCCGAAAGCTCGCGCGAGTTCCTGGGTAGCCAGCCCTCCGGAACCTTCAATACCGGAGGCAACACCGGCACCCCCGGCGGTGTGCCCGGCGTCTGCTACCGCATCACGGAGCCGGTCCCCTTCCAGGGCTCGGGCATCCAGGTCGACAGCAACAACGTCTACGCGGGCGAGCTTCCCGGCGGCGAGCGCCACGGCTCGGTGTCGATGGGCGGCCCGAACGGACCGTTCACCCATCAGGGCCAGAGCTTCGACGGCATGATCCAGATGGGCTTCACGCTCCTGAACTCGGGCCAGATCAACGGCGTGGGCCGGCTCACGCTCTCGCAGGAAGCGCAAAACGACATCAACAACTCCGGCCTCGCGGCTCAGCTCGGCAATCCAGCCGCGCTTTGCGTGACGGGAGTGGCCGTGAACCTCGGGCGCACGTCCATGAACCAGCTCTACGGCGGCCACGTGTACCTCTACTTCAACGGCACCACGCGCGGAGCGGTGATCTTCTTCTAGGTTTGCTGAAGCTCAGCCCGTCAGCGTACCGGCGTAGATCCGCTGCAGCCGGAACCGGTTGATCGCGCCCGAGGCCTCGCGCGGGAGCGCGTCGGTGAAAAACACCACGCGCGGAACCGAAACCTCCTCGAGGGCAGCGCGGCAGGCCTGGATGACCTCCTGATCCGAAAGAGTCACCTTCGGAATCTTCACCACCGCGCAAGCCAGGATGGTCTTGCCCATCGCGTTCTTCATGAAGAAGGCTGCGGCCTCCTCCACGCCGACGATCTTCTGGATCACGGAATCCGTGGCATCGGCGAAGGCGTACTCGCCCTCGTGCAGGTAGGCGTCGACCTCCCGGGCCATGAACTGCCCCTCAAGCTCGTCGCCCTCGCCCTTGAGGCGGAAAAGGTCGCCCGTATAGAGCCAGGTTCCGCGTTTCACCTCGCGGGTCGCGTCCTCAAGGTCCTTCTTGGCCGCCTCCGGGCCCGAATAATGGAGAAATACCGTGGGGCCCGTCACGGCGAGATGGCCTAACCGCTCGTCCTTGCCGTCGATCGCGTCGCCGGACTGGTCCAGCACCTTGTACTGCAGGCCGGGCAGAGGGCGGTAGGCCGGCGATAGAGGCGGCGACTCGATGGCCTTTGCCACCTCCTCCGAGTCCTCCATCATGATGGTCCATCCGTTTTCGGCTTGGCCGTAGACGGTAAGAACGGGAACCTCCATGAGCGCAAAAGCCTTTCGAAGCTGGAGCGAAAGCGCGCCCGTCCCAACGGTCACGCTGCGAACGCACTGTGGGAGCCGTACCTGTTCGTTCTTCATCACCACGAGGAGCTGTCGGCAGATCTTGGGCGACGCGATCAGGCGGGTGACCACGTTGTCCCGAAGGAAATCCAGAAACTCGACGGTTTCCCGGCCCTCGTCCACCACGAGCGTGGCTCCCGTCATCAGCGGGAAGAGCATGCCGTGAAAAAGCGAAAAGGGATGGGCCCAGGGAAGGAGCGACAGAACGCGGTCCGATTTCCGCGAGTGATACCGGCTCCTGAGGCAGGTCGCTCCGAACTGGAGCTCACGGTGCGAGAGCGCCACGAGCATCGGCTCATGAACGTTCCCAGCCGTTCTCAGAAGCATCACCGGATCCTGCTCCTTCGGTTCGAAACCCGGCTGCGGCGTGAATGAGGAGTCGTACTCACCGCCCCGCTTCTTATCGATCTCGATCACGGGGAGGTACAGCCTCCCGTGGCTCTGCATCTCGCGGGCGCGGGTGACCAGATCGGAGGTGATCCCCAGATGCGTGGCCCCGGAAGCTCGGATCCAGCCTGCAAGCTCCTCATCCGTAGCGCCGGGATCGAGCGGGATCGTCACGCCCTGCACGTTCGAAAGGGCGATGGCGGTTTTGATCACGGAGGGGTGAGCGGTAGTGAGAAGCGCCATGCGGGGCGCATGGCCGATCTCATGCTGGTAAAGGTAGCTGAGCCGCGCCACCTCCTGGATCAGCTCCCTGTAGGTGATCTTCTTCCCCAAAAACAGAATCGCTGGGTCGTTCGCCCCGCTCGCCGCCACGCTGAGCAGGTGCTGCATGAGGATCACGCTAGCGGTACTCCTCGAAGAACCGGCTGAAAGCCTGGTTGGCCACTCCCTCCAGGAATCGGAGCCTGGGCGGCAGGTGCGCTGCACTCTGGCTCGTGTCGGCCACGACCTTCTGCTGTTTCTCGGCCACGGCCGATCGCACGTCGCCCGTGGAAAGATCCGTGAACTCCAGCTCCACGCGCACGTTGCCTTCGAGGGCCCGCACCTTGTAGAGCCGCTCGGTCTCGGCGGCATCCTCGCCCCGCTCGGCCGCGAGCTGGGAGTCCTTCACCTTTTCTGCGGAGTAACCCTCCGTCACGTTCGCGTCGAAGGTGAGCACCCGCGCGCGAAGCGCAAGCTCCGCGCCCGCCGAGCGCGCCAGGCCTTTCCAGTCGGCCGGGTCCTGGCCCACGCGCGCGCGTGCCACGTCCACGTCCTTCTTGTTCACCAGGATGAAGGTGCCGTTTTCCACGAGCTGGTTCACGAGGGCCACCTCAACCACCTTGCGAGCGGTGGCCTCGCCCTCGACCGCGATCAGGGCCACCCTGCGGCCCTCCAGTTCGGAGAGCTCCGGCGTGGTGCGCCTGGCCCCCGCCGCGCAGCCGGTGGCGAGCGCGACGGCCGCGGCACCGAGCATCGCGGCCGGAAGGCTTCGCATCACTGAGGCATGCCCCCGTGGATGAGCACGCGCACGTCATCCTTGAAGAGCACCTTCACCTTGTTCGGATGCACGAGTTCCTCCACGAACCCTTCGCCGAACTTCGGGTGCATCACTTTGTCGCCCGTGAGGAAAGGCGTCTGGGCATGGTAGGGCTTGCCGGGCTGGGCCCGCTTCTGCGCGGCGACTTTGCCCCAGGTTTCCTCCACCGTCACCTTCACGGCGCGCGCGCGCGTGGGCTTCGCGGGGGTTCCCGGCGCGGGCGCCTCCGTAATGCCCTTCGGGGCGCGGTAGGCGTGGATCTTCTTGCAGGTGCGGCACTCCACTTTGGCGACACGGTCGCCCTTCATGGAAACGATCACGTGCTTCAGATCCATTTTGCACGAGGTACAGAATGAAAGAGTATCCGACGAGACGGTAGGGTTTGACATAGTCACGCCATTATAGCGCATCGATTGACGGTTCGGTCAGGGAAGAAAGCGGGCTCTTTCGCTTTGCGTCGGAAGCCGGCAGGTTTCTCGATGCCCGAACCACCGGTATCGATTGCGCGCCACCCAGCGGTACACGGCGTTGCGGATGGGGGCAGGAATCAGAAGCAGTAGCCCGACCAGGCGCCAAAGACCCGACAGCCCGGCTCCGATGCGCAGCACCGCGCCCGACCCCGAGTACGCCCGCCCGGCCCGCTGAAGCACAATCGCCCCGGGATTGGGGCCCGGCTCGCCAGCATGTTCCGGGCCCATCAAAAAGGCGTCCATACCGGGCAAACGCGCGAGCTCGGCCCGCGCCGTCTCGCCCTGGAGAGGGGCGTAGCGGTAGCGCCCGCGCGAGTCGCGTCGAATGAGGAAGTCGACCGTGGCGTTGCAGAGATTGCAGACGCCGTCGAAGAACACGATGTCGGGCTGGTTTTCCACTCCGATCCAGTTTAGCAGGTCGGGGGGCCCGTTCGAGTTGCCCATTTGAGTTGGGCCTTTGAGTTGAGATGGGCGCGACGGTAACCTGGCCCGGCCATGGAACCCGCCGACAAACCCAGCACCACTCGCGCCGAGCTCTTCGCGGCGGCCAAGGAGGCCTCAGGCGAGCCGGGCGTGTACCTGATGAAGAGCGCGGGCGGGCAGATCCTCTACATCGGCAAGGCCAAGAGCCTCAGGAACCGGCTCGTGACCTACTTCAAGGGCACGGCCCACGAGGTGGGCCGCACCGAGCTCCTGGTACAGCGGATCCAGCGCTTCGACGTGATCCTCACGCCAACCGAGGCCGAGGCGCTCATCCTGGAGTGCGCGCTCATCAAGAAGCACAAGCCGAAGTACAACGTGCGGCTCAAGGACGACAAAGCCTTCCCCTACATCCGCGTGGCGCAGGGCGAAGACTTCCCCCGCCTGGAGTGGACGCGCCGGGTGATCCGCGACGGCTCGCGCTACTACGGCCCTTTCCCTTCCGCCTACGACGCCAAGCAGGTGATGAAGCTTCTCACGGAGACCTTCAAGCTCCGCGACTGTTCGGACAACACCTTCCGCCACCGCAGCCGACCCTGCATCCTCCACCAGATGGGCCGCTGCAGCGGGCCCTGCGTCGGGCTCGTCACGCGAGACCGCTACCGCGAAGACCTGCGCGAGGCCATGGAGGTGCTCGAAGGCCGGGGCACGCGGCTGCTCGAGGGGCTGGAGCGCGGCATGAGGGACGCATCCGAGCGCGAGGAGTACGAGGAGGCCGCGCGCCTGCGCGACCAGATCCGGAGCGTGCGGCTCGTGAGCGAGACTCAGTCCGTGGTGGGCACGGGGGCCGAGCGCAACCGCGACGTGATCGGCCTCGCACGGCACGAGGGCGTGGCCCGCGTGGCGATGCTCCAGATCCGGAACGGGCGGCTCCTGGCCGTGCGGCACTTCACGCTCCAGAATGCCGATCCCTCTTTCACCGACACCGAGCTCCTGGGCGAGTTTCTCGTGCAGTACTCCCTGGGCCAGGACCCGGTACCCGAAGCCGCGGTTCCCGAGGCCGCGCCCCCCGGGGGCATGCCCATCGCGGGCGATGTGACGCTCTCGCGGCCCCGCGAGATCCTCGTGCCCCAAGCCGTGGACGAAGCCGACTCCTTGGAGCGCGCGATCGGCGCGCGGGTGCGTGTGCCAGAAAACGACGAGGATCGCCATCTGACCGAGGTGGCGGCCGCGAACGCGAAGAGCGCCGTGGAGTCGCGCCGCCACGGCGACGGCGGGCACGGCATCGAGGCCCTGGAAGAGGCGCAGGAGAAACTCCAGCTCCCGAAGCTCCCCTCGCGCATCGAGTGCTACGACATCTCGAACATCCACGGCCAGGACGCCGTGGGCTCGCGCGTGGTGTTCATCGACGGCGCCCCCGACAAGAACCTCTACCGCCGCTACAAGATCCGCACCGTCGAGGGGGCGAACGACTTCGCGATGATGAAGGAGGTGCTCTCGCGGCGCTTCGGCGGGGCCGGCCCCGCGGGGGCAGCGGGCGCGGGCGCGGGCGGCGCTGGCTCGGACACCAGAAAATCTCGTGAAAATTCGTTTGAGGCCCCTCTCGAAGAGAAAAACACCAGATTTTCTCGTGCCGGAGGAAATCGGGGTGAGACCCCGTCGGGCGCCGAGCTCGAGGACCTTCCGGACCTCGTCGTCGTGGACGGCGGCAAGGGGCAGCTCGCGCAGGCCGTCGCGATCCTCGAGGAGCTCAACATTCAGGGCGTGGCCGCCGTGGGCCTGGCGAAGGCCCGCACCGAAAGCGACTTCGAGGCCACCGAGCTGAAGTCCTCCCACGAGCGCATCTTCATCCCGGGCCGCAAGAATCCGGTGAACCTGCTCCCGCACACCGCGGCCTACAAGCTGCTCGTGCACGTGCGCGACGAGGCCCATCGCTTCGCCGTGAGCTACCACCGGCTGCTTCGGAGCAAGAGGTCGTTGAAGAGCGGGGATTGAAGGCGGTCTACCATCGAGAGGCCACTGATAAGCAACCGAGGACGGATGTGAAGTGGATTATGAAAATACGGAGGGCCGTCGCACGCATTGCCCTGGCTGCAACCGCTGTTGCGGCAGTGCTCGCTGCTTCGCTGTGGTACCTCGATGAACGGGATGCGAAACGCGCTCACGCGGAGGCGAGGCTCTACCTCTAGGAAACTTTAGGCGGCTCTCTAGTCTCTTTCCGGAAAGCACCTCATGAAGAGGTTAGGCGCTCATAAGGACCTGGAGATTCATGAGGCGGTCTTGAGCGTCCGGTCACCCTCGCTGAAGGTGTCCACCTTTGACTGGGGGCCGCTCCAGATGTCCGACTCCACCGCTGAGCTGGAGAACAGGCTAAGTCGCTTGGGCCTTTCCTTCTACAAACCACGAGGAAAGGACTGTGAGATCTGGGTCAAGTAACGGAACTCATCAACAAAGCTTCTCCGGTCTCCCTTCCCTGAAATCCGCCGCACTTAGAGTCTACCTTATGCCCTCAAACGCAATCACCCACAAAGGCCCCCCATGCACTCCTCCAGCCGCCGTAAGACCGCACAGCTCTCGCTCTTCCGAGGCTCACTTGCGCGCGCGACGGCGCTGAAGCCGGTGCATGGAGGCGAGGAGTCGCTGGGCCGCCGAAAGGCGCGTAGGCCGCTCGATCCGCGGCGCCCTGTCCACGTCACCCTGCGCTCCGAACGGGCCCGAGGACGCTTCTCGCTTCTTGCACCCCGCGTGCGATTCACGGTGAAGAAGCTGGTGCTCCGCGCGGCTGAGCGACACCGGGTGCATGTGCTTCGCTTCGTGAACGTGGGCAACCACATGCATGTGCTCGTGAAAGCGCCCACGCGAGAGGCCTTCCAGAACTTCCTGCGGCAGGCCGCAGGACACGTCGCTCAGGCGGTGACGGGCGCGCGAAAAGGGGCGCCGTGCGCGGGTCGGCATTCGGAGGCTTCCGCTCCTCGCCGCTTCTGGGACGCGTTGGCCTATTCACGCGTCGTGAAGACGCCGCACGAGGAGCTGGGCCTGCAAAGGTACTTTCTGAAGAACCTTGCTGAAGCGTTGGGCCTGGCGAACCCGCGCACTCAGTTCCGCGGTGAATACGTGGAACTTGCGATTCCGCGGGGTGCTGGGCCGCCACTCGAAGAGGTTTGGGTTTAGGGTTCGTTCGGGGGATGGCCGCGATTGCACAAGTCGCCCAAGTCAGACGCCGCCCGGAATTCACGCGACGCAACTCGAAGCGCCTGTCACCACCGAATCTCGTGCGACTCTGCCCGCGCGCCTCTAGCGCCCAAAAACGAAAACGGGCCGCCCGGCTTTCACCGAGTCGGCCCGTCGTCCATCGACGAAGGCCCCGTGACATCGCCGCTTGCGCGGCACAGCCTCAGAGGCCCCCTCTCTCAAATCAAGGAATCAGAAGCGGTACTTCACGCCGAGCATGAACTGGAACTCGCTGTCGAAAGACGGAGCCAGCCCGCTGCCCGAGCGATCGTTCACGCTGTACAGGTTGTACGCCGCGCGGCCGAAGGCGCTGAGGTTCTCGGTGATGCGGCCGAGGATCTCTAGGTAGGTGCTCGAACTCACGCGCACGTCGTTCCACCGGGTGGCGTAGTCGTCGCGGCAGCTCGTGTAGTAGCCGCCGTAGCCGTCGGAGTAGGTGTCGCAGCTCACGCCCACGTACACGCTTTCGGGGCTGCCCAGCGTTCCGCCGAGCTTCTCGCCGAGGGTGATGCGCACGCGGTCGAAGAGCTCCACGCCCACTTCGCCTTCGAGGCCGAAGCCGTAGCCGAAGAGGTCCTGGCCGTCGGAGACGCGTTTCGTGTACGAGAGCGACAGCACGTCAAGCGCGCCGCGCAGGAACACCTTCACGTCTTCCGAAACTTCGGTGGTGAAGGCGCCGCGCAGGGCAAGCAGGGTGAAACGAGCGCTCAGGTCGTTGTTCACGGCCAGGTTGCGCTGGATATCGAGGCCCAGGATGCTGGCGCGCACGAAGTTGTCCTGATTGCCGGCCTGCCAGCCGAGCGCTTCGAACTCCATGTCCAGATAGGTCAGGCCTTCGGAACCGATCGCGGCGTCGCCACCCAGGCGCACGATCACGTACGCGGTGTTGGGGCCGGTGGCCGTTGCGGCCATGGCCTCCACGGAGACAAGCGCTTCCACGACGCCGTCGTTGCCCAGGAACGCGGTTCCGGCGCCGACTTCGATCATGGAGGGTTCATCGATCAGAAAGTTCGCTTGGGCGGGGGCCGCCACAAGAGCAGCCAGGGCGAACGCGGAACACAGGGCAAGACGAATGGACATGACGGTTACTCCTTCACCACGGGTGAGTTTGACGCAGTGTGTAACCATGTTGACACTAAGTGTCAACTATAAAGGCGCCGAGCTTCAGATCCGGCCCTCGTCCTCTCTTAAGGGAAGAACCTCGAATCGGGATTTCACGTGCTCCGGGATGGGCCGCGGTTTGCCCGAGCGGTCCACGCAGGCCAGGACAGTCCAGGCCGTGGCCAGGAGCTCGGGCTCACCTCCCTCTTCCGGAGTGCGTTCGATGGAATAGCAAAACTTCAACCGGGCTTGTCTCATGGCGGTGACCCGGGTCCGTACCGCGAGCCGATCGTCGAATCGGGCGGGCTTCCGGTATCGCACGTACATGTCGCGCACCATGAAGAGGATGCCGTCCTCCTCGAGCTTCTTATACTTGTAGCCCGCAGCTTCCATGTAACCCGTGCGGGCCAGGTCGAACCAAACCAGGTATTGCCCGTGGTAGGCCACGGCCATCTGATCCGTTTCGGAATAGCGGACGCGGATCGGCTCGATGTGTTCCCTCAGCGGTGCGCTTTGCATGGCCGCACCGTACTTCGCCCGGCGCGTTTTGTCCCCACGGAGCCACTCCGCCCCTTCCCGAAATCACGGACTTTTTCCGGCTTCGACGCAAAACAGGCCCCCCTGCGAAGTCAAAATTCTCCAGTCCGATTGAACTACTTAATGCGCTGCGCTAATGGCACCCCAGAACCTGGGGAGCTTCGCTGATACGTGGCATGGATCCCGCACAAGCGGAGTCCGGTTTCCCGACGCCTGTGCGTGGGACCTTTTTTTAACACTCTCGAGACATCGAGAAGGAGTGGTCATGATCGTCGTACGGAACAATCGCAAGTCTCTCGTAGCGCTGTTGGCATTCACGCTAGCAGCATCCCCCCTGGCAGCCCGAGCAGACGGCCCGTTGCCCTCCAACCCCCAGGAATACGATGTTCCCGCGGCCGAGCAATACCTCGCCGCCTCCGAGCGCGCCCTTGAGCAGTTCGTCAACCGACTGGAGCAGC